>JBDRBG010000014.1:0-37979 GCA_043823005.1 Candidatus Omnitrophota bacterium | reverse complement strand
TTTTTCCTCATGCCGGGGCTGGTCTGTATTCTCATAATGGCCATCATATAAAGTGTAACTATTATCTTCATAGTCTGTTCTTATATGTCGTCCTTTGTTTGGGCGGCTGTTCCAGTCTTCGTCGCTGTATTCTTCGGTTTTAACGCCCGGATAAATGATATATTTTATTCGTCCAAATTCATTATCATAATATTCAAGACTAACATCAGGATATATCGTCCTGATAAGCTCCCCGTCTTCGTCGTATTCTCTGCGGACAAGAAGATTATCCTCAGCATCATAATCCGTTATAAATTGTGCCTGATTGGTTCCGTTATAATAGTTTTCGTATATGGTATAGGTATTATTCTGGTTTATTAGTTTTATTAATCTGCCCTGTATATCCTTTTTTCGCGTTTCAAGGCGATTATCATTTTCATCATAATCTGTTTCTGTTTCTGCTTGATCTGTGTTGTTATAATAGTTTTCATATTTGGTGTATGTCTTATCCGGCCGGGTTGTTTTTGTCAGTTTGCCTTTATCTGTTCTCCCGTTCCAATTTTCGTCAGAGTATTCTTCTGTTGTGTTATCAATATAAGTTATTGTATAGATCCGCTTGCTGGGAAGATAATGATCCTGGACTGTTCCATCCAGCCAGGTTGTGAGCAAACTAATAAGTTCTTTATTTTCATCATAACCATAAGCTGTTATTATCCCGTCTTTATCTTCATAAAAACAGAGTAAATATTCATCAACACATAAACCATAAGTGTAAAATTCGTTATCAGAGGTCGTAATAGTATAAGTATTGTCAGAAGGTGAATAGTCTATATCATTAAGGCCTAAAAGCGCCTGTTTGATGTCTTGATTGATTCCTGAAATAATGGCTTTTGGGTCATATGGAGATTCAGGTAAAATTGTTGAAACTTCGGTTAAGGGGCATGCTTCTGAAGTATTGATATTAACCAGATTCAAACCTGTTAGTTTTGTTAGATCTAATCGGCGCGAACCCGGCAGTTTTTTAGCGCGTTCAGCTGAATAGTATATTTCCGCAGGGCCTTTATAGCTGTCAAATTGAAGAGATCCAATCCGAATGTTAGCATCATAAGAATAAAATAAACATCTGCCGCTTGAATCATTTAGCCAGACAATGCCTATGTTATGCGCTCCATTAAGCGCTCCCAAATCTATTGTTTTGTATTTATAGCGGGAATCACTCGCGCTTATTGAATATTGTCCTTTGTCCTGGCCGTCAACATATAACTTGAATTTAAAATCATCATACCACCAGGCTAAATCACCTTTATTCTTTGCTGAAATTGTAAATTTTACGTTTTCATTGTTATTTCCCAACTCAACATTGTACTCTAAAAGTCTGTTATCATTACGCGCGTAAATACTGCCGTCTGAACATGTATACCAGCCGTCTTTTGTGACAGCATCTGCAGGTTTTATCTTTAATGTTTTATTAGAAATATCCAGATCTTCTTTTTTTTCTTTTACTTGTGTTATGTTTTCATTTTGATCTTTGATGTAAGTATAGGTTATGCGACCTTCATCCGGATCAATAGAACTCGTCAAATATTCATCAGCATTATAATGGTTTATTGTTGTATTTTTTGTACATTCCAGTTCGAGTCCTGTTATGTTTAAATAAACACTACTTAAACTCGTAGGATATACTGTGTTTAGCCATTTGATCCGAATATCATGTTCTCCGCAAAGATATCCCAGATTAAGTTCTGTCTGCATACCTCCATAACTATATGTAGGCAGATACATTGTGCCTCTGGAGTGACCGTCTATATATATTTCAAGAGGATAATGCTTATAAGACGACGGCATTTTGCCCATGCTTTTCGCTGAAAGCTTCAGCACAACTTCTTTATTATTATCTCCGGCATTAACTTTATAACCTAAAGATTTGTTTCCGCCGGTAGTATACACAGAACCATCCTGACGGCTGTACCATCCCGGACGGCTGAAAGCACTAACAGGAACAATAGAAAGAGTTTCAGTTTGCTGTTCAATCTCTTCCTTAATATCTATAATGTTCTCGTCCGGATCTTCTGTATAGGTATAATTAACTGTTCTGGTAGTGTCGTTCTCTCTTATAAGACGTCCTCGTCTGTTATAATATTTTGTTGTTGCGCTTTTTTTGCAATTAAATTGTATCTTGTTTATATGCAGGTTAACATCACGAACAAGCGGTGCTCTGCGGTCATTCAGCCAATTAAGCGTAACTTTATGCCGGCCGTTTTGTAATCCTAAATCTATAGTTCTTTCCCTAAACCTGGAAGTGCTTTCCGGAATCTTTAAAGTCCCAACCGAAACATCGTCAACAAGCACCTCTATCTTGAACTTATCATAGCACCATGAAAGCCCACCTCTATTTTTTGCAGCCAACGTCAAAGATACGCTTTCGTTGTTTGCCCCAAAATCAACATCATACTCTAATTTATATTTGTCTCTGTTTGCGTGTATAGAACCATCTTCATGAGTAAACCACCCATGCATTAATACCGCGTCTGCCGGTACAACATCTAAAGCTTCCGTATGTGGAGGGATATATTCTTCTATCCTTATAAGTTTACCGTTTACGTCTCTTTTATATGTATATAATTTAGCTGTATCATTAGTATACAGTATTTTCTCTTTCTTTATGGAATATGTTCCTACAGCAGTGTTTTGTTCTGCCTCAAATAAATGTATTGTGCCATCTTCATCAGTTATCTTTTCTAAAATTCTTTCTTTGTACTCAAAAACCTTACCTGAATTCATTTCAACTTTAGTAAGATCTTCTTCTGCGTTGTAACTGGTCTTTTTCTCAGAGTCGGTTATTGTTACTGAAAGAATATTATCAAGATTATCCCGGGTATATTCATATTGGGTAAGAGAACCGTCTACGGCTTGAACAAAGCTTATGTTCTGATAATCGTCAAATCCAAGAATCGTACCGTTACTTTCTTTTACAAAAATAATTTTGCTGTCTTTTATTTCAATTTCCGTGCCGTCTGAAGTAACTATTTTTGCATCAATAATATTATTTTCATCATCAAACACAATATCTCTGACCTGAGTGCCCTCTGAAAGATCCATAGAAACTATTGCACCATTCAAATAATTAATAACATCCCCGTTAGTTGTTGTCTGTGTAAATATAACCGATTCCGGCATAGTTGTTTCTGTTTTGGAAAGCTTTTGTTTTTGAACAAAAGTTTCAACATCCTGCTTATGGCTAAGCCATTTATTGTTGACTGATATCCGTTCCCATAAACTCTCAGGACTGATCCCTGGCATTTCTGTCTTATCCTGGTTTTCTATCATTGATGCGGTAGAATAATCAGAAGGCTCTGCTGCCCAAATAATCTGGTTCCATAAAAAAATCGCGGATATAGTAACCGCGATCGTTTTAAAGATTTTATTTTTGTGTGAGATAAAAGTCATTGTTGTTCCTCTTTTGTTTGATTTTAGACTGCAACAATTATGTTTTTATATTTTACCAAAACAATCACATAAATGTAATCATTTTTGTGATGCGTAAACCCTCCAAAAAGGTAGTATTCGGTTTCTTTGTTTTTTCTTCCCAAACCTTTATTCGCGAAAACATTATATTCTTCTTTTGATTTTCTGTCAAGAGTTTTTTTATTATACGTCAAGGGGGTCCGCAAAAAAAATCCCCCTCTCTCTGCTCCATTCCTTAACACCAGAATCTCTGTCCGACAAAAATCAGAATACCTCCGAGTATTTGAGATTGCTTCGCCCATTCCATGGGCTCGCAAAGACGTTATGACACAGTCTGAAAAGCAGGAATCCACATCCCTTCTGGATCCTCGCGAAAAGAATGATCGTCCCTGCTACATACTCCCAACTTATATCAAAAAAATGTCAAATATCATCTTTTCCTTGATTTCTTGTCGCTCCTATTGTTTTTTTTGTAAAATATGATATATTTACTTTCATAACCTATTTTTTATTGAATAGTATTAAACCCATTCATATCAAATGATTAGAAGATTTTTAATAGTAATTACCATTACAGGACTAATATTTACAGGAGGAACTTTTTTTTCTTTTGCTGAAGACTTGGATCATGTAGAAAAACTGTTTGATTTAAGAAGCGCTATATCTGACCAGGGAAACGTCATTCCAACTATCATAAAAAAAACCTCCGGAAAGGACCTTCGAACGCTTGAACGTGTCTTTGAGCTGAACACGTCTACCCTGACTATGATGGAAGCTTATTTTCGCATATTAACCATTACTCTGGCTTCAGGAAGCGAATCAAATCCAGAAGCAATCAAAATACTCAATGAGTGGCTTCTCTTTATGCAAAACCAGAGTAACTACGATATGGACTATTTATCCTCCACCATCAAAGAAACCTCAAATCCGGAAGTATTGATACAACTCGAAATTGCAAAAAAAAATATTCTTGAGTTAAATAAGATGTCAAAGGCCGGAATCAGTGAAACTCGCCGCATGCAGAAAGAAGCTTCAGAATAGTCAATTCCCGCTTAACATACCCGTGTGCTTCTGATAAACACATTTTTTTTTGTCTTTTTTTTTAGCTTCTTTTCTTGAAATGTTTTCCTGTTTATCGCAATAGACATTAATGTCTCTTGTTTTCGTTCCAGGCGGGAAACAAACTTAAGATCAGACATAGACTGTCCCTGTACGGCGCCGCAATCTAAACAGAGAGCCGCTGTTACCACCAAAGTTGTTATTATCATTTTTATTGTCTGATTACACATTGTTGTCCCCCCCCTGGAACTCAAACACTAACTTTTTACATTTTTAAAGTTTACACTCCTTTTTAGAATCAACAAATTATACCATACAAAAGGGAGCTTTACAAATTAGATATTCTTCCTTTTTCATATTTAACGCTATTCAGCTTCTTCCTCGTTTTCCTAGCCTTAGAAGCTCGTTTTTTTACAAAAATGCGCAAATCACCCCCTTGAATACAAAAAATTGCGGGATTCCGGCTTTACATAACCAGAACCCCGCAATTCTATGAGAGCTGTAGTATTAACCATTCTTCTATTTTGCGGTAGCCCCTATATATGATGCACTTAACATACATGTTTCAGCACAATTATTTGATAAATGTGCTTCTCCTTGAAACCGCTTGCTCCAGCGAACGCCATATACACTGTCCCGACTCTGTGCCATTTGAGCTAAAGCCTGTTGCTTACATGAAAGTCTAGCTGCAAATTTAGCGTCCGAATCTGACTCAGCCGTCATTGCAACCGCACTTGAGCATATTATCATACCTAAGATTGCCGTAACTACGATGCTTTTGACTGTCCCCATGATCCTCCTCAATGATGTTTTACTTGTTTAATTCTTTTTAAAACCCTAAAAAAACGCCTTAAAAAAAACGTCTTCATTTTAGAAGACTAAAAAGTATATCACACTTCACTCTATCTGCCAAGCCACAAAAACTAGCTTTTGTTTTCTTTACGCCAGCTTCTCTTGTTCTTGTTTATATATCCTTTCCTCGCATCTCAAATATCTCATTCATCTCAAATTCTTGTGCTTCCTGAGATTCAATATTTGACATTTTATCATGTCTATACATAATTGTCCATAAAAAATTGCTCTTTTCTATAATTATAAAAAATTTTTCATCTTCTCTATTTATCAATTTTTTAGACCGTTTTACATTCTCAACAATTAAGTAACAGTTTTTAAGGGGGTACTTCCTGTTAACTTCGTCTGTCATCATTGCGAGAAGCATGAGCGACGCGGCAAACTGGGTGGAAAAAAGATTGCCGCGGCCTTCGTCTGCCTCAGGCCTCGCAAAGACAAGATGATTATACTCCCAAAAGTATTACCGAATTACTGAGTTTATACACCTGTTTTCCAAAGAAACGTACCCACAAAAAAAGACAGACCATAAAAATGATCTGTCTTTATTTTTGATGAACTAAATTCTAGCTTATTTCTTTTTTTTCTTTGCAACTTTTTTCTTTGCAACCACTTTCTTCACTGCCTTTTTCGCTACAACTTTTTTCTTCACTACCTTTTTCGCTACTTTCTTCTTCACAGCTTTTTTCTTTACAGCCATCTTGTCCCCCTTTGGTTTAAGAAAACATTTTACTTTTACTTTTACTTCTACTCATTTGACTTAAATATACATTATTATTTTTCATTTGCAAGTTAAATCAAAAAAATTTTTGGTTTTTTATTTGCTTTTTTTATTCGTATAACGTATATATCTCCGCATAGACTACAAAAACTGTTCCATGCGGCTAGAGTGCCTATTCTGCAAAGCCTTCAGCTTGACTCGCTTTTTCTTTTCCTAAAAAAAACAGTAATCTGACTTTAAAAAAATTTTCTATTTTTACGCAAATATAAATTATTTTTTTGTTGGGATTTAATTTTTTAATTTTTCTGAAGGGTTGTTTTGATGTGATAATTTTTTAAACATATCGATGCGCGCAATTTAAAAAACAAAAAGAATCACCAGGAAAATTATTTTTGAATATCAAACCTTAAAAGTTTAACTCCTGAAGATGCGTCTTTTTCTTTTAATACTACGGCATCGTCTATCTCTGTAATAACTGCTTCAATAGTAATAAAAACTTTCGCTCTTTTTCTCAGACATCCGGTAAGAGAACGTGACCCTTTCCCAGTGTCACGTGAAAATGCGAATGTATTGTATTTTCGCTCATCACAATAGTTCCAAAGCCCAGAACTTCGCGTCCGTCATCAAACCGAATCCATTCAGGCAAAGGCGGAAGCTCCGCCTTTTTCGGCCCTGTCACAATATCCCCGGATTCCAGAGCTCCAAAAAAGGTTATACTTGCAAAATTAATTCTTTCTTCTTGTACAAGTCTTTTTATGCTCTCCAGAAGATCATCGCCATGATCAAATCGAACAATCAATATTCTGCCTATTTTGCCTTTGGTATATTCCATAGTTTATTTGCTTTTTTGAGATTGCTTCCCCGCTCCCCGTTTTCACGGGGACAAGCTTCGCGGGGACTCCTCGTTTCCCTCGGTCCTCGCAATGACAGATTTGGATTTCTGATTTTTTTGTTTATGTGTTTTATTTTTACTCTGGATCCCCGATACCCGCAAAAAGCGGGTTCGGGGATGACAAAGAAAGAACAATTTTTCTTCTTCGCAGTTTCGTGTTCGCAATGACGTGAAATCCGTGTGCATCTTCTCTTATCTGTGTGAATCTACTTGTTAAGCCCGTTCGTATAATCACATATAACGTTCCGGTCCTTCTTCGATCTTTTTAGGCTGAGATTTGAATTCTTCGGGTTTCCGGCCAAAACACATACCAAGCTTTTCAAATAAAGATACCTGGTCCAGATCAACATGTCTTTGTTCAATGGCTTTTTTAGCGTCCATGTAACGTACTTCTTTACCGCATATACCTACTATTGTTACACCCATGATCGATTCTTTTAAAAGCATTACAGCCGCGGCTCCTGCTTCCATGCCGAAATTCACATCATACGCTGAACTGCGGCCGCATCTCACCAGATGCCCGGGTGTCACAAAACGAACTTCCGGAACCTCATATATGCCATCAACAAAAAGATGTGTCTTTTTCATGAATTTTTCAATATCCGAATCAGCTTTAAAACGTCGGGTAATCTCCTGACAGGCATATTTGCCCGCACCCGCAAGCTTTTTATGCCCAAAAGCATCTTTACCTGCTGTCTCATCCACTATTTCACTGCCGCTGGCATCTTTAAGCCCTTCGGCAACTATTATCATATATGTACCGGCATGAACGTCACTCTTTAAAATACGGGCTGTTAATTTCTTCTTAATATGATTATATAAAACATCAAAATCAACGGGTATCTCAGGAATCAATACTGCGTCCGCATCCGCCGCAATACCACCGCGAAAGGCCGTATGTCCGGCATAACGCCCAAACACTTCCAGAACAATTACCCGATTATGTGTACGCCCTGTAGTTTTAAGTTCGTCAGCATAAACCGCGATCTTATTAATAGTCGAATCGCCGCCTACGGAATATGTCTGCAAATCAAGATCCATGGTCTTCGGAACATGCACACACTGTATTCCCTGTTCATGCAAATCGACCATAACGCTTCCGGAATCATCTCCTCCGCTTATTACCAGCGCGTCAAGCTCAAACTTTTTAAGACCCGCTTTGATCTTATCGTATTTTTTCTCATCCGAAATTTTTCGTATTTTTACCCGCGAATGTCCGGCTTCTGAACCTGCCATACTGGCGCTGAAAGTATCAATCCTATCAGAAGTTAATTCCGTCAATTTATCAAAATCAACAAGGTTATAAAGACCCGCATACCCGTTGGGAATAACATAACACTTGATATCACAACTATTAGCCATATTTGCCACGCCTTTGACAACCGCATTTAACCCGCCGCAGTCTCCGCCGCTGGTAATCATACCTATTTTCTTTACCTCACTCATAATGTCTTCTCCTCTCGGTTTTAAAAATAACTCCCTACAGATCTTTTAAATATTGTCCCCTTTTCGAGCATAATTATCTTGAATGTCTTACCGCTGATTCTTACTTTTTTCAGATCCTTGTCTCCGTCCCGCCAATCACCATAGCTCAAATAAAACTCAAAATCTTCGCCGCTTTTTTTGACAGAACTGATCTTATAATCCTTATATTCCATAAACTGAAAATCCAACTGCGCTTGTGAATAATCATATCCGTCCCTGCTCTTTTCATCAATAAGGCTGTACATAGCACGAAAATCCTGTTTTTGCCATGCTTTTAAAAACATATCAACTACTTGAATACCTTCAGGACATAGTTCCAAATCTTTCTCGTCTATCTCCGGGCTGAAACTCATCCCCATAGTCATATCATCCTGCATTGAAACCATACCTATAGCAACTGTCTGCGTTATACTGATCCATGTTATAAGAAAAATTGTAATTAAAATTTTACAATGTTTTTTGCGCATAAAAGCCTTCCTTTATAGCTAATCTAACGCCACACTTCAACAAGAGATTGCCGCGTCGGCCTCCGGCCTCCTCGCAAAGACGGAGGGCACAATTGCCTTGTCAACCTCAGCCCTTCTCGCAATCAGGCTGTGGCATAATACCTATTTTGTCATTGTCCGGACCGACTGAACAATCCAGAGACTTTAATTTTATTAAATTTCTCTGGATTCCCGCTTCCCAGACTGTGTCATAATTCAAATTTCGTCTTTGCGAGGGAGCGTAGCGACCGCGGCAATCTCGATAATAATAGAGATTACCCATAAAGTTTATATTTTTATTGCTATTTGAGATTGCTTCGCCCATGTCATGGGCTCGCAAAGACGTTATGACACAGTCTGTCCGCGGGAATGACACCAAGAATCACCTACAACACACTCTGAATAACGTATTTGTTCGGAGTCATCCTCCGAAGGCGGACCCGCCTCTGGCGGGGAAACCCCTCCTACATACATTTTTCAACCATCAACAAACTAACTGTCAACTGTCAACTAGCAACATTTGTGTTCATCCTGTTACATATCATCCAAACTTATAATGCTTTTTTATCGGACTGGTTATGTCCCAAACACATTTCAATCCTTTTGGGAAAGTCACTAAATCACCTTTTTCAAACTCAACAGCATCGCCTTGTTCCGGCTCGACACGCGCTTTACCCTCAAGAATATAACAAGTTTCTGTCTCGTCATATTTCCAATTAAAACGCGAAATTTCTTTTTCCCAAATCGGCCACGCATCAATGTTTAATGATTTCAATTCTTCCTGCATCGGATTTTTGACAGATATTATATCCATTTTTACCCCCTGTTTTAATTATTATTTGAGATTGCCGCGTCGGCCTGCAGCCTCTTCGCAAAGACGAAAAAAAATTGCCGATATCACGAATCCATTACAATTGTAACAAGGCCATCATTTATCAGCGCTATTTCCATGTGCGCTCCAAATTTTCCTTCTTTTACTGTAATATGTTCCTGCCTTAATCTTTCATTAAATTCTATCCACAGAGTTTCTGCTTTTTCAGGTAACGCCGCGTTATCAAAACTCGGACGATTTCCTTTTTCTGTGTTAGCTAAAAGCGTAAACTGCGGGACACTTAATATTTCACCGCTTGCTTCTTTTATTCCCAGGTTCATTTTACCTTCCGAGTCCTCAAAAATCCTCAGCCGGCTGATCTTTTCAGCAGTATAAAGCGCTCTCTCAGAGTTATCCTGCTTTGCTATTCCTACAAAAAGAAGAAAACCTTTCCCTATACAGGATATTTCTGATCCATTAACTGTAACTGAAGCTTGTTTTACCCTCTGCACAACTATGCGCATTTTTAGCTCCTTTTCATGCAAAACTTTTGACCTGATTCGTCAATCTTCCGATACCCTCTATCTCTATGGTCACTTCATCGCCAGGATTCAAAGCTCCTATTCCTTTCGGGGTTCCTGTCGTGATAATATCACCCGGCAATAATGTCATAACACCGGATATAAATTCTATCAGTTCCGGAATATTAAAAATAAATTCAGAAGTTCTTGAATTCTGTTTTAGATTACCATTTACATATGAACGTATCCTCAAATCTGAAGGATCTAAATTGGTTTCTATCCATGGCCCCATAGGCGCAAAAGTATCAAATGATTTTGCTCTGCTCCATTGTATATCTTTTTTTTGAAGATCACGGCTAGTTACGTCATTAAAACACGTATATCCGGCAATATGAGAAAACGCCCGGTCCTTTGAAATGTTATGAATCCTGTCTTTGATCACCACAGCTAATTCTGCTTCATAATCCATCCTGTTTGTAACCCCGGGATATATAATATTGTCTCCCGGACCAATAACTGCTGTTGAAGGTTTTAGGAATAAAATCGGCTCACTTGGAATAGCCATTCCAAGTTCTTCTGCATGATCCTTATAGTTTAAGCCGACTGACACTATTTTGGAGGGCTCAACCGGAGCTAAAAGCTTTACTTCATTTATGTTTATCTTCCGGAAACCGGATTCTCCGGCCTTGACAACTATTTCATCTTCTTCTATTCTTCCGCCAAAGATCTCACCTTTATAGCTAAACCTTACCAGTTTCATGTTATATACCTTTTATTGAAATAAGCGGATATTCGTTTTACCCATCACTCAAGATTTCTCTGCTCTCTTATCTCAACATTCGCTCCTTCGTTTTTCAAGAAATCAAAAACTTTTTTAATCTCATCTTTTTCAGCCGTTAAGATAAGATATGCCCATCCGCTTTCAGTAGAAAAAGAGGCTTCAATAATTTTCATGGAAATATTGAAATTTTTCACCATATCACAAATAATCGGCTTTTCTTTAAATTCCCCGGGAATAAACAGTTCTATCTTTATTTCTTCCATATAAATAACATCTCCTTTCCTAAACAAAACTTGACTTTCGCGAAATAGCTTATTTGTCATCTACCATTGCGGGAGCGCGTCAAACTGAATAAAAGCCATATTGCTCAAGAAAAACCCATATCAAGAAAATTTTTAAGCTTTTTAGCTCGTATAGGATGCCGTAATTTCTTTAAAGCTTTTGCTTCTATCTGCCGGACTCTTTCTCTGGTAACACTGAATATTTTTCCAACCTCTTCAAGTGTTCGCGGATATCCGTCACCAATTCCGAACCTTAAAGTCAATACCTTCCGCTCCCTGTCAGTCAATGTTTCCAGCACTTCATCCATCTGTTCTTTAAGCATAGCATACGCAGTAGCATTCGCCGGAGACACCGCTGATTTATCTTCTATAAAATCCCCGAAACTTGTATCTCCTTCATCCCCGATAGGAGTTTCCAGCGATATGGGCTGTTGCGCGATCTTTATTATTCCGCGTACCTTCTCAATAGGCAATTCCATTGCTACGGCAATCTCTTCCGGTGTCGGTTCTCTGCCGTTCGCTTGGACTAATGTACGTGAAATCCTTACCAATTTATTAATAGTTTCGGTCATATGTACCGGAATACGAATAGTCCTGGATTGATCCGCTATTGAACGGGTTATTGCCTGTCTTATCCACCAGGTCGCGTAAGTACTGAACTTATAGCCTCTTTCGTATTCGAATTTATCAACAGCTTTCATCAACCCCATATTCCCTTCCTGAATAAGATCCAGAAAAGACAAACCCCTATTAGTATATTTCTTCGCAATACTTACCACCAGCCGAAGATTAGCAGCCACTAACTCTTTTTTGGCTTTTATATATTCAAATTCTATATTTTTCAGTTCATCAGCATCTTCGACTATATCGTCCGCGCTCCTTCCAATTTGCCGGAGAAGTTTCTGCATTTCCCGCCGATTTTCCTGCATTGCTTTTTTCTTGCGCCCGTCTTTTGATAATTTATCTACTTTCTTTTTAAGCCGCCTGGCATCTTCCATTGGTTTTGTAATATCTTCGGCAATTTTCTCTATAAGGCTTATAGTTACTTTAAGTTTTTTCAACAAAGCCACAAGCGTATCTTCTTTTTTTGAGAGCCGTATTCTTCTTATCAATTTCCGTTTCTGTTCTTTAACTTTCTCCGAATCACTGCCTGGCTCAACATCAAGCACATCATCCAAATTGTAATCATTATCTATAGTTTCTTCTATCGCAGAAAGAATCTTCTCTCTACCAAGCCTTATATTAAAAACAACTTGTTTGAATTCTTTTTCCGTGGTTTTGATCCGCTTCGCAAGTTCTAATTCTTCGTTTCGACTCAAAAGAGGAATCTGCCCCATTTGCTTTAGATACATTTTAACAGGATCATCTATCTGAACAAACTTGCGTACTTTTATTTTTTTTGGTTCATTCCGTACAGTCAGAGCTATCCGCTCCAACTCTTCCTCTGATTCTACAACCTTTATGTCGGCACTGTGAAGCGCTGACATAACTTCCTCTATTTCTTCCGAAGAAACAAGGTCTTCAGGCAAAACATCATTGACCTCGTCATAACTGAGAAAACCCTTATCTTTACCGACACGAATAAGCCGTCTAACAATCGCTGAGCGGCTCTCCCCTGTCTCAGGAACAAAGGCCGTCTCGCTTGTATTCTCCTTGTTCTCCGGAGACACAGCATCAACCGGACTTTTTTGGGCCGGGTCTTTAACTTTTTTTGCGACTGCTTTCTTTTTTTTGGGCATAATCAAATAACCTTTTTTTTGTGAATTTCGTTTATTCTGTTCAATAAAATTTTTATTTCCTTATTATCTTTTATAACCTGAGCTTTTTTAAGCTCGTCTGTTAATTTTTTCAATTCATCATTTTTATTAGTTTTTTTAATAAATACAACACAGTCTTCCGCGGCCCTGTGCGGATCCTCCATAGTCTCTGTTTTTGAAACCGCCCGAACTATAACGTCTTTGATATACTCATCCTGCTCGTCAATACGAGCCAGTAATTTTCCCGGTTTTATTTCCGTCTCTCCGTTATCATAAATCGCTTTTACCAGAAACGCTGCTTTCTTTATATTTCCTTCGCTAAACGCGTCTAATCCCAACTCCGTCTGAACTTTATCAAATATCCGCTTTTCAGCAATCATAAATCCAAGAAGAAGCAGTTCACTTTTTTGATAAAGTTTCGAGTTGCCTGATTCCTGCTTCGAGTTTATCTTAAAGGTACGAGAATAATCAGGCTTTACTTTTTTCAGTTCATGCCAAAGAGAGGATTCATGCACACTCAATTCTTCTGCCAGTCTCTTAATATAAAACGACTGAATCACCGCATTATCTATTTTTGATATAGTAGGAAGCATTTCGCCAGCAATCTTCCCTATATCCTGTCTTCCAAAGTTTTTCAAAAGAAACGTCAGTTTGAACTCAAAAAGATCAGCTGCGTTACTAATTTTCTCTGCAAATGGTTCTTTTCCGTTTTTCCTTACAAAACTATCCGGATCTTCTCCTTGAGGTAAAGCAGCTAGCTTTACTTTCATCCCGTTTTCTAAAAAAATGTCCAATCCCCGTAAACTCGCGGACTCTCCTGCCTTATCTGAATCAAAAACAATTACAACACTATCACTATACCGTCTTAGCATTTTTGCCTGAGCCTGAGTCACTGCCGTACCCGAAGCCGCCGCCATATTTGTCAGCCCGTACTTGAACGGAATCACGACATCCAGATAGCCTTCGACTATAACCGCGTACCCCTGTTCCCTTATCCCTTGCCTTGCGAAATTCAATCCGTAAAGAACATTACTTTTTGAATATATAATCGTTTCCGGTGAATTTATATATTTAGGAAGAGAATCATCCATTACTCTTCCTCCAAAGGCCAGGATCTTTCCCCTTTCATTAAAAACAGGAAACATTATCCTGTTTCTGAACCTGTCATATTCTCCGCGGCCTTTTTCGCTTTCTATAATCAGTCCGGCTTGTTTTAAAAGTACCCGCGGTATCTTTTTAGCCGTACAATAGGATATTAATGCCTCCCACTCGTCAGGAGCATATCCTATACTAAACTTTACCATTGTTGACGTATCAATGTCCCTTTTTCGGAGATATTCTAACGCCTTTTTTCCTTTTTCGCTTTTAAGCTGATTGTGAAAAAATTCCGCGGCAATTCGGTTTATCTCATAAAGCTTCGGCACTATTGACGAAGCCCCTTTTTTCTTATTCTCTTCTTCATACCGCGGCAACTCTATGCCGACCTTATCCGCAATTATTCTAACTGCTTCAGGAAATACCATATTTTCATATTTCATCACAAACCCAATGGCATTTCCACCGGCTCCGCATCCAAAACAATGAAAAATTTGTTTGTCCGGGCTTACGACAAAAGACGGAGTTTTCTCGTCATGAAAAGGACAATTAGCCTTAAAACTTCTCCCCGCCTTTTTGAGCTGAATATATTCCGATATAATATCAACAATATCAACTCGGTCCAGTACCCTATCTATTACTTCCTGTGGTATTTTTCCCATGCAATGTGCTGTGTCTCTTACTGTAAAATAATTATATTCTTCTTATTCTTCTAAATCCTGAACATTCAATAAAATTCAATTTTTCTTTTTTTTCTATTGAATCAAACAAAAGGTTCAACCCTAAAGTATCACTTGAAATATGACCGGCAATAACATAATTTATAAATTCGGCTTTAGCGATATTAAACCCTGATTCCTTACAATGCATACCCACTATCGTCTTTACTCCTGCCTGAGAAAGCCGCGAAAACATTTTATCGGGTCCGGACGTACCGCCTGTCATATCCACAAAAATTTTACCCGCGTCAGATTTTTCTTCACCTATCAAAAGAAAAGGCCCTGAGCCCTTTTTCATGCCCTCATGGTATTCCGGAATATCCCTCAAAATTTTAAGAATATCGCGAAGTTTTTTAGGTTTTCCCTTGTTAAAAATTTTCTGCAGAAAATTTGCCACACAATTGTCAGCAGCTGTATGAATACACACAAAAGGAATTCCAAGAAGCCTGGCAGTATCAACAGCCCTCTCATGATTAGCAGAACTAACACCACGGGCTACTTCTTCCTTCCTGGATTTCATCATGCCTTCAGCGACTTCTTCGTTCAGCCCATACTTTTCCCATAACACAGGCTGAATCCCCATAACTTTATGAAGCTGTGCGTATGCTCTTCCCGAAGGATGATGAGATACTATAAGATCTATGTCTATTCCTTTTTCCTTAAGTCTATCCGCCAAAAGTATTTCACCCGCGTCTATATCAATACCTACCAGAATATGTTTCACTTCTTCCCTTCCGGAACCTGTTAAAATCCGTGTGTCATGATATGGATGCTTAAAACTTTCTTTATCAAAAGATTCTTTTTCTATGCCTTTTTTGCTGTTATATGATTTCCTTTCATTTGCGAGTTCTTTCTCTATCGCCTTTTTAGGGCGCTGGTCCTCCTGCATCCCCTTGTTTACAGCCAGCTCGTAAAATGTTTTTAACTTCATTTCTCTCCTTTTTTATTGTTTTGCCGTTATGCTGGCAATCATTTTATTAACCAAAGCATCAGCATCTTCCTTGGTATTCATCCCCAGAGATTCGATCATCCATGAATATAATTTAATATCCATATCCACAAAATACATTCCGGTTTTTGATCCATGAATAATAGATCCCCTTAAAGGCTCAATCGGAGTCAAAAGAAAAAAGATACCAATTATTCCACAAACAAGACAGCTTCTAACCCCTGCAAGCACTGCTCCTCCTATCCGATCTAAAGGAGCTAATTGCTCTGAACTCATAATACTAAATATTCTTTGCAATAATTTAGTAGCTATAAAAACAATTGCGGCTATTAAAATAAAAGCTACAGGTCTTGTCCATTTTTGTAAAAGAAACCCAAAAATCGCATTAGAAACTAATTCATAATATCCAATAGAAAAAAATAAAAGGATAAAATACCCTATTAGGGAAAGTATCTGATTTCCCACCCCGCTTTGCAATCCTTTATAAACCATTCCTAATAAAAGAATTACAAAAAATATATCTATCCAATTTGCTTCCTGTATTATGTCCGGCAAGGCTTTCCTTTCAATGGGAAAGAAGTATATCATATAACAATAGGCTTGTCAAACAAGCGGAAATAATATATCTTTAATTATCTAAGTTTTTTGTCGTTTACACCTCTAAAAACCAGGATACCAAAAAATAACATACGCGGCTGCTTCCTTATTCGCCAAATTATTTGATTTCATTCGGATTCTGAAAGACTTCATCGACCATTTCATCGACCATTTCATTGACTCGTAACGCCCGCACATCATCCGTGTCCTTCGACCAACAAACACGGAACAGACTCATCAATCGCGTTTGGATCTACAATTATCAAAGCACCGGAACGAATATTAGAGCAATTCTTCAATCTCACTTCTACATACTCACCACTATATCCTCTGAAATACCCATCACTAGACTTTCTCTCGACTAACATTTGTAATTTCTTTTTTATCCATTTTTTGCAAAAGTCTAATTTAAAATTGCTCCCAAGAGTGCGTATTATTTCTGAGCGCCTTCCTGCTTCATTTAAGGAAACTTTATTTTCATATGTTGATGAACGCGTACCCTTTCTCTCGCTGTACTTAAAAACATGCACGCGCGAAGGTTTTATCTTCCTTAGAAATGTCAGCATTTTGTCAAAATCTTCTGTTGTTTCCCCGGGAAACCCCGCTATTACATCAATAGAGAGACCTATTCCCGGCATTTTTTCTCTTATAGCGTCTGTAATTCTCCTATACTCCTCAGCAGTATAGTTTCTGTTCATAGAGCTTAAGATCCTGTCTGCTCCATGTTGAAGAGGTATATGTAAATGCCTGCATAGTTTAGAAGAATCCATCATTTTTTTTAAAAAATATTTATCTATATAAAGCGGGTCGATAGAACTTAATCTAATCCTGAAATCTCCGTTGATCCTCTCAAATCTGTCAAAAAGATCAGCCAATCTCTTCCCTTCGGAGCCTTGCCATGCACCTAAACATATCCCGGTCAATACTATCTCTTTATAGCCCCTATCCAAAAGCCGGCAAAGCTCTTTTACCAGATCATCTTCTTTTCTGCTCCAGATCCCTCCTCTGACCATATTAACTTTACAATATGAACATTTATTATTGCATCCATCCTGTATTTTTAAAAAAGCCCTTGTATGAGAATTAAATTCAGAAATCTCTATTTTTGCGGATTCTTGAGGATGTTTTCCGTGAATATAGGAATATAAATATTCCGGAATATCGTACTTTTTATTCCCTGATATTATCTTCCATATTTCAGACAGAGTCTGCAGATTTTTCACATCTTCATCTAATACGGCTAAACATCCGGTAACTATTATTTTGGTTCCAGGAAAATCCCGTTTTACTCGGCGAATACTCCTTTTTGTTTTCCTGTCCGCCTCTTCTGTAACCGTACACGAATTAATAATAAAAAAATCCGGATCTCCTTTTGCGGCTTGTTCAAAACCAAATCTATTAAGATTCTCTCTTAAAACCTGTTCTTCGTACTGATTTACCTTGCATCCAAATGTTTTTATTGAAAATGTATGTTTCTTCATGATTCTTAAAATAGTTTTTATGAGGATTGCCGCGGTCGCTCTTGCTCCTCGCAAAGACAAAATTTGAATTTTGATCTTATCTAATGAATCTAGAAATGAAGCCCACCTGTATCTTACAAAAAGAACTCATACCCTAAAACGGATAATACAAATAATCCTGCTGTATCACTTTTAAGTACTCTTTGTCCTAAAGAAATAAATTTGCAGTTACCCCTATTAGCTAATTCAACTTCTTTCGGAGTAAAATCGCCTTCAGGTCCGATAAGAACAAGTATTTTTCCGATCTCAAAATCAGAAAGAGCATTTTTCAATGAAGGAGCATTATCATCAAGCCAGGCTAAAAGAACAAGATCATATTGATCAATTTGTTTTATAATATCAAAAAACTCCGTGACTTCCGAAACAAACGGAACATCCGTTCTTCCGCATTGTTTAGCCGCCTCGACCGTTTTTTTTTGCCATCTTTCGACTTTTTTCCTGCATCCGGAATCATCAGGACGAACAATTGTTCTCGCTGTTACAAGAGGTATTATTCCTGAAACTCCTAATTCCGTTGCCTTTTCAACAATATAAGCCATTTTCCCCTTTTTGGGAATTGCCTGGCCCAGAATTATTTCCGGATTTTTTTTCTGAGCAGGGTATCGTGTACTCATTATTTCAACGATCAAGCCTCTGGAATGCGCATCCCGGCTTTTGAAGAAACCCGTATATTCCATACCCGTACCGTCAAAGACAACAACTTTGTCTCCTTCATGCATGCGCATAACATCAAAAATATGGTGCGCCTCTTTGCCGGTTATTAAGATTTCGCCGTTCCTGATATTTTCTTTTGCTACATAAAATCTGCTCATAGTATTTGTATTTATCTTCCCTTCACCCTCTGACTTTTCCCTTTTTCTTTTTCCTTCTTAGGGCGGGCACAAGGCCCGCCCCTACATCTTTTATTTCTATTAGGGCGAAAAATTTTTCGCCCCTACTAACAACTAACGACCAACGACTAACGACTCATCATCTGTGTTTCCCCAAATACCTCGGCAGTAAAAACATATATCTCGCAAGCCCCGGTTTTCCATGAATCAGCAGGAATACCTGCTTTGTGTACGCATAGGCTTCCCATAAATTGATCCCTGTTCCAACCCGTTTCATCAGCCACCTGAGGAAGATACACTCCGCTTCGCCACCCCATTCTGACCATTACTCCATGTTTTCCCATTTCTATAATATCGGGATCTGCTATTTTTTCCATAGGAGACAACACAGATATTTCCAGATCAATATCAGACAGCTCTTCCAGCGTAACAGGCGAAAATCTCGTATCATTGACTGCCGCTGCTATCGCCATATCCCGTACAGTAAGATATAATGGCTCTGTTGCAACCATATGTCCGATACATCCTCTCAACTGTCCGTCTTTATGAAGCGTAACAAAAGCCCCCATATCCTGTTTCAGAACATCATCTTTTACATCCACGACTAATTTCTCGCCGGTCTTAAGATAGTGAGCTATGGTTTCTCTTGCTATCTTGAAAAGCTCTTTTTTCTGTTCAGAATTAAGCATGTCTCCGGTCTCCTTTAGAGTAGCTTGTCCGGCTGTATCACCGGTTATTTTAAATCTATTTCCTTCTTTATCTTCTCCTATAGCCTCAGGGACATTAGCGCTTTTAATAAAAGCCGCGCTAAGATAGCCTACAACCCTGTCACGCATCCCTGAAGTATCGCCTGAATTAGCATATTTCAATACTTCAACTTTATCCGCTCCCAGCATTTTAGAAGCGCTCATCACAGAATACACGGCTCCGTATCCGCACATAATATCATGTCCCGCTTTCAAACTTTCGGAATAAAATTCTTCAGGATTAAATCTTTTTACCAGATCAACTGTCTGTTTATCTTTTTCCTGGGCAGACTTATACGGCAGATAATGACACATATCCGTTGATGCCAGAATCACAAAATTTTCTTCATCTTTTAATGTTTCATAAAGCGCTTTTGCTAAAAGTTTGCAATTCTCGATATTCTGATCGCAAAGAGAAACAAGCACAACACTTCCATCCTTAAGTACTGTTTGTATAAACGGAATCTGCATTTCTATTGAATTTTCCGACTCAAAAGCTTCCTGAATGTTTCGTATATTCTCGTCATAAGCTATTAGTCTTTTGGATAACTCCATATTGATACGCATACTTCCAAGGGGAGTTTCAAAATCTCTATCAGAAAACACGGCAATACTATCAGGGAAAAATTTTCTATGCGTAAAACCCACGATAATTACCTTGCTTGGATTCTTGTCCCTGATTAAATTATACGCATGCGCGGCAATACTCCCGGAAAATCTAAATCCGGCATGCGGAGCGATAAGCCCGATAACGTCACCTTCGAGTTTCCCGGGCTGAGCATCATCCAGACATTTTCCCAATTCACTTTTTAGTTCTTCAGGAGAAGAAGAATACCATGCCCCCGCCAGATCAGCCCTCTTAGCCCATACATACTCACCCCCGAATAACATGGCCGCAAATAAAACCAGAATGAAAACAAGAACAAAACTACGATTTCTCATTTACTTCTCCTTGTATTTTACCCGTACCAGCAAAGGTTTACCTCAAAGACCGCAAAGAAAGTTTCTGGGATAAAGATTCCAAAAACTTTCTTGCCCCAATCCGCCTCTGTAGTCTCTGCGGTTAATCCGGGTTATGTCATCATCCTTTTTTTAAGCCTATCTTTTTGACCTACAGGATCATCCATATCAAAAACGCAAACATTAGAAAAATTACGATAACAAAACCAGCAGCCATCCAATGAGACGAATATTTCATCTTCCCGATAAATCCAACCGGCCGTTCCAGATTTTCACCGCAATAACAACATAATAAAGCATCTTCATCATATATCGGATTATTGCAATGCGGGCATAAATATTCTTTTCCCGTTTCTCTGCTGATCATCTTTCGATTCTTTCTTGAAATGCAAGGTTGACGTTTACGTATTAAATTTGTATGATATAATAAATAGCGCTAATATTTCTGGGGCAGTAGCTCAGCTGGAAGAGCATCACGTTCGCAACGTGGGGGTCGTGGGTTCGAATCCCATCTGCTCCACCATTTTATTTATTTCAAAGCTTACGCCTATCTGCCAGGTTCACTTCTTATTATCAAAGATTTTTGTCTGTCAATGTTATGAGTCTGACAATATATTCCGGAGCCTCTCCGTCAAGAGCTATGTGTCCTTCCCTCGCAAGCCACCCTATGCTCATCAAAATAAGATCGCGCTCTTTCTGTATTTCTTCTATTATAGTCTCCAGAGAAGATGTCTTTTCGTGTTTTTCCAGATATTCCCATATCGCCCCGGCTGTTATACCTATTCTTGTTATCATCTTTCTTTCCTCCTTTTAGGTTGAACAAACTATATTGATAGTTCTTTTCTTTTTTCAAGAAACAACGAACCCGCTGTATTTATTCTGTCATTATAACTTCCGCATCTGGGACATTTTGAAATCTCACGGCTGCTGCTATCAATATAAGTAATAGTACAAATATTACAATTCCATACGTGCTGCTCTTCCGAACCAAAAGACTTTAACTTTGTTCCAAAATTGAAAAACGCCCATACAATCAAAATAGACACTGTTGTAAACAATATATACAAAAATAATGCCGTAGAAATATCCACTTTTATCATCTGTCTATGCTCCCGTATTCAATAAAATGTCTATTTCGTGCCATTCCTCATCGCAAATCTCCGCACCTGTATCCTTAGGAGAAAAAATCCATCCCCTGATAAATTTACACGCCATGATATCTAATTGCGGATAGCCCGTAGTCATCAGAGGCTCTGCTTTCAGAACCTTACCGTCTGCGTCAACTAACACTCGAAAGTTTATCTTAAAAGAGCTTTTATCTCCATAAAGCCCCCTGAATAATACAGGAGGCTCCGGCTTATATAAAATTTTTCTTTTCTCTTCCGCTGTTACTTGTGAAACAGTTTTTGTTACATCGGAAGACCCCTCACTTCTATTGAAAATTTCAGACTTTGGAACAACTTTTTTGCTTTTTAAGTAACCTGCGATATCGTCACTATTTTCCGCCGCGAAAGTTTCCGGAATTGCCGCCAGGATTTTCCTCCTTTTTTTTTCCATTATTTTCAAAGATATCTCCTGCGGCAAAAATGCCGCATTCCTGGAAAACGAAAATATGGACGGCGTAGCATTTTCCAACATTATATCAAAAGCTGTTTTCCCTAAAACCGGGCCCAAAAAATTAACTTTTGTATAGGGTCTCAGCCGCCCTACATCTTCAGGCACCACAATCCCGACTAATGACATAACCATTATATGCATGCCCAAAGATACAAAAAGTGCTATCCTCAAATTCCTGTTTAACATAATTTACACTATATATATTAGTTACGCAATGTTTTTACTGGTATTCTGTGCGCATCCAAATTTCGTCATTTCGAGAGATTGCTTCGCTTTACTCGCAACAGGCTACGAAATCTTAACAAACATCAACCAACTAACCGTCAACTGTCAACTGATAAGATCTGTGTGTATCTATTGATAAATCCCGTCTCTACTGCGTTGTCGCTATATTTATTTGTTTCACTTCTTTGTCTCTGCAAATATCCCAGATCTCTATCACCTTTCCCAGATTCGTCATTTTATCCGCTTTTATCAACAAAGGCTGATCTTCTCTTGCAGCAAGATCAATCCGGGAGATAAGTTCCTCGGACTTGATCGGCCTTTCGTTTATAAACACACTATTTGCATCTGTAATAGTAATCACCAATAGATCTTTATTCAAAACTTCGCTAGTAAGAGCTTTTGGAAGATTTACCCTTATCCCCGGCTGAAATATGAAACTTGAAGTCAACATGAAAAATATAAGCAGGAGAAAAACTACATCTATAAGCGGAGCTATGTCCAGCTGTCCTTTTTCAAGAAAAATTTTTCGTTTAAACCTCATCTTCCTCTATCCTTTTTGTACCCAGAATATTAATAAGATCAGTAGCGCTTTTTTCCATCTCCAAAACAAAACCATCAACCTTACTCACTAAAAAATTATATGCCACATATGTAGGAATCGCTACTGCCAGCCCCGCAACGGTTGTAATAAGAGCTTCCCATATGCCACCGGCAAGATCGCCCGGATTAACGGGCATCAATGCCGATGCTTTATGTTCAATTACCTGAAATGCCCTTACCATACCGGTTACAGTACCCAGAAGCCCCAAAAGAGGAGAAATGTGGGCAATCGTAGCCAACACACCGAGATTCTTTTCAAGCTTCGGCACTTCATGCAACCCCGCGTCTTCTATAGCTTCCTTTATCTCCGCCCGTGACCGGTCATGTTTTATTATTCCTGCTTTTAATATTTGCGCAATCGGCCCGGGCATAACATTACATTTATCAATAGCGTCTATAATCTTGTTTCTCCGCAAAGTCTCATCTATATCTTCCATAAATTCTTCCGTATTTATTTTCGCGCGATACAAGTGCCATAATCTTTCCAATACTACCGCGAAAGCGATAACCGAACATAAAAGTATAAGAAACATTAACGGTCCGCCTTTCACTATTAATCCCCACATTATTTCCTCCTTTAAAAATAAACGATTCGCGAATCGTCCCTATTAACTAAACTGCTCTTCTCCAAAGTATCGTCCTGAAAAATTGGCACTTTTTTTATCTATTTTTATCCGAGATTGCCGCGTCGTCACTTCGTTCCTCCTCGCAAAGACAGATGGGATATTTTCCCTTTTTCCTATTCACCAACCGCTATTTTGCTGGAAGGGCGAGCGTTCTGAGCGCAGTTTTTACCTGAATCAAGTGAGGGCAAATTGTTTGAGCGCGGAATGCTTGCCCTTCCGGCAAAATACTTTGCATTTCCCCTCCAAGCTTTTTTTAGCGTTTAGCGTATAGCGTTTAGTTTTTTATACGCTATGCGCTATCCGCTATCCGCTATTTTCCAGAACAAGACACCATGCACTATTTATTCGACCACTCTATTTAATACCCGCAGTTTTTCTCTGGCATAATCCGATTCCTGTCCTTTCCCCTCGGCCAATTTATGGTACATTACAAGAGCTCTTTCATTCTTCCCAAGTTTTTCCAAAAGTTTCGCGCAATTAAATTCGGATCGTGTTACCCAAAAATTTCCCCTCGGATAGTTATATCCCACTTTCAAATACTCTTCTACTGCGTCCATTCCTTTGCCGATCCTTTCATAACATTCTGCAAGATCAAACTGTATTTGAGCATTTAGTTCCGAATTTTCGCCCGTCCGGGCTATCTTAAAATACTCTGCCGCAAGCGCATATTTTTCTTCATTTTTCAATATCATTCCTATTCTGTTATTCGCAATATTTGTAATTTCCTCATTCGGATATCTTTGTGTAAGAATCTTATACTGCGGTGCCGCTTTTCTGTTTTGCCCCTCTTTTCTGTATATGTCACCGACCGCAAGAATAGCCTGCGGCACCCATTTGCTCTTCGGATGCGTCTTTATCAAGACTTTGAAATGTTCCAGGCTTTTATCCACAAATCCGCTGTCATACAAAGCCCATCCGAACCAATATGACGCATCATCCGCAAAATTCGTATCCGGAAATTGCTTTAATATTTCATCAAAATATCCGAGGGCATTCTTAAAATTCCCCTTATTATAATAATATTCCCCGAACCATAATTTTATGCCCGGGACCAGATCTGACTTCTTTTCGTTTTTCAATATACGGCTAAAAAGATCCAACGCTTTTTTTTCTTTTCCCATTTTGTAATAGGCCCAGGCGGTATAATACTGCGCTCGACTTGTCCTGTCCTCTTGCTTAGCGGAATCTATAATTTTTTTATATATTGCTATAGCCGCATCATAATCAGCCAAATTATAGTAGGCATTAGCTCTCTGAAAAACAGCTTCATCATAAAAACCGCTGTCAGGAAAATCTTTTTCTATCCTTTCAAAATTATCAATAGCGGCCTTATGTTCTCCTTTACGGGAATAAAGTATCCCAAGCTTATAAAGAACCCTGTCAACCAGCAAAGATTTTGGAAAATTGACCACTAAAGACTGAAAAGCCAATATTGCCGCATTTTCTCTTCCCATATCTTCCAAGATGGTCCCTACCTCATACTGTGCCTGGTCTGCCTGAATACTATCTGAAAATTCTCTAAGAACACGGTCAAAAACATCCAATGCCCTGTCATGTTTTCCCTGCATCTGTAATATATCACCGATACTGCATAAAGCGCTTACTACCATGTCTTCATCATCTGAAAATTCCACGGTCAGATCAAATTGTTTCAGTGCCATATCTTCCTGCCCGGAATTAAGATATGCCCAGGCAAGATTATAATGCATTTCATCTGAAAATTCTCCGAGAGGAAAACTATCCAGTCCATGTCCAAGTATTTCAATAACACGTGTCATATCTCCTTGTTCATACAAAAGTTCTCCCATTCCATAATACGCATCATCTGTCCATTTATTTTTCGGCAAACCATTGATTATCCTGTCATAATTCATTAACGCTTCTTGTTTTTTATCTTTTTGTAAATTGACAAGCGCCATCCCTAAAAACGCCGCGCTTTTCATTTCAGGATCCAAACTATCGTGTTCTGTCTTTAAAAAATATTTGAAACTTTCATCAAAAAAGCTCAGTTCATAATATGACTTGGCTAATTTATATTCAGCGATAGCTTTCCAAGGCTTCTCTCCGCTGTCAAGAAGAGCGTCCTTTAAATTTTTTGACGCGTCTTGAAATTTTTTCATTTTATAATAACAATCACCCAGCATATAATATGCATCAAAAATACGCTCATTAACCGGATATTTTTCAATAAACACCGTCAGCTCAGAAACAACACCTTCATAGTATTGCCTTTCGTACAAGATTTCGGCTGCTTTATACAATGCCTTTACCGCCAGATCGGATTGAGGATATAAAAACACTATTTTCTTGAATTCCTCTACTGCCGCATCATATTCTCCAAGTTTTTCATAGCACCACGCCTGAGAATATCTTGAATATTGGACATATCTGCTTGCGGGATAAGATTCGATAACATTTTGATAATGCACCAGCGCTTGTTTATAATCTCCCTCCTTCAAATAAACTTCTGCCGTCCAATATTCCGCGGAAGAAATAAAATCGATATCTTTTGATCTTTCTAACACGATACTATTTTCAATAAGCGCGTTTGCTGAAAGCCCTGTTTCATAATATATTCTACCCAAAAGAAGATGAATCTCCATTTGCGCCTGTTTAGACACATCCAAATCAAGCAATGCTTTTAATTTTCCCTCCGCAACATCATTAAAACCGTCTTTCATTGCTTTACGGACAAAATCAAGCTCAGCTTGCAATGAAATCTCATCCGGCAAAGCCGATCCGCAACACCATAAAAAAACTAAAGCTATACCTAATATTCGTTTCATCATATCATATATATATTTTATTAATGTAAAAACTGAGGATAAATCCCGATCCTTGTATATTATTAATTACTATCAGCAATGGTATATATGCTAACAAATCAAGGCCGCTGCTTCAAGACATTTTATTGATCTTATGGAAGGCTCATACTTTTCTTCAGGATATAGCCAGGAAACTCATAAAATTGTTTTTAAATAAGCCCCTGTATATGATCTCTTGCTTTTTGCTACCTGTTCAGGAGTTCCCAAGGCGACAACTTCACCGCCATTGTCTCCTCCTTCAGGCCCAAGATCGATTATATGATCAGCAGATTTTATAACATCCAGATTATGCTCTATAACCAGTACAGTATTTCCGGCTGAGACTAATTCATGCAAAACATCCAAGAGTTTATGAATATCCGCGAAATGCAGACCCGTTGTAGGCTCATCCAAAATATAAAGAGTCTTACCCGTGGCTTTTTTAGAAAGTTCAGTTGAAAGCTTGACTCTCTGAGCCTCTCCGCCAGATAATGTTATAGCAGACTGGCCTAATCTTACATAGCCCAATCCCACATTATGTAAAGTACGCAGTTTGCTTTCAATAGGCGGAACATTTTCAAAAACTCTCAAAGCATCATCAATACTAAGACCAAGTATATCTGAAATATTATAGCCTTTATATCTAATCTCCAGAGTTTGATCGTTAAACCTTTTTCCTCCGCATACCTGGCATTCCACATAAACATCAGGGAGAAAATGCATTTCTATTTTTTTCATTCCATCCCCCTGACAAGCCTCGCACCGGCCTCCTTTGACATTAAAACTAAACCTTCCGGGTTTATATCCTCGCATACGAGACTCAGGAAGAGCACTGAAAAGTTTCCGAATAGGGTCAAAAGCTCCCGTATACGTAGCCGGATTAGATCTGGGAGTTCTGCCAATGGGGGACTGATCTATTACTATTACCTTATCTATATTATTGATACCGTTTATTTTTTCATGTTTTCCGGGCTTTTCTTTTGATCTGTAAAGTTTTCTCGCAAGCGCACGGTACAGCACTTCATCTACAAGAGTACTTTTTCCCGAACCTGAAACGCCTGTAACACAATTAAAAACACCCAAAGGTATAGACACATCAATTCCTTTAAGATTGTGTTCTGCCGCGCCTATGATCTTAATACTCTTTGATTTGCTGCAAACACGTCTTTTTTCCGAAATCTTTATCTTTATATCCCCCCTCAAATATTTACCGGTAAGAGAATCTTTACTTTTAAGCACATCATCCAGTCTGCCCTGTGCTACTATTTTGCCTCCGTGTTCACCTGCGCCGGGCCCAAGATCAATAATATGATCTGCTTTGCGAATAGTAGCCTCATCATGCTCCACAACAATAAGCGTATTCCCCAGTTCTTTAAGAGCGACCAATGTATCAAGAAGTTTACTGTTATCTTTCTGGTGCAAACCTATACTGGGCTCATCAAGAACATACACGACTCCTACAAGTCCCGAGCCGATTTGTGTAGCCAAACGTATTCTCTGATCCTCACCGCCGGAAAGAGTGCTTCTTCTTCTATCCAGAGTCAAATAGCTTAAACCCACATTCATCATAAACTCCAGGCGCGATCTAACCTCCTTTAAAACATCTTCTGCTATCTTTTTTTCTGTTTCATCCAGGTTAAGACCGCAAAAATACTTTTTTGCCTCAGAGACTGACATCGCGCAAATATCAGAAATATTTTTTCCTGCGATAAAAACATGCAGTGACTCCTTTTTTAGCCTCTGGCCTTTACATTCAGGACAAGGCTGTACAGACATAAAACAGCTGATCATTTCCTTGATATAATCGCTTTGAGAATATTGAAAACGCCTTTCAAGGTTAGGAATAACTCCTTCAAACCCGGACTCTTCGTCCCCGTATAAAGCCATTTCTTGCTGGCACGATTTAAGTTTTTCAAAAGCACGTTCACCATCAAAACCATGCCTTCTCGCCAGGGCCTTGAGTTCACGCCGATAATGAAGCACAATTCCTTTGCCCCCTCTTTTCCAAGGGACAACAGCGCGCAATAATGATTCAGTTTTATCCGGCACAACCAGTTCAGGATCTATCTCCATTTTGTTTCCCAGCCCGTTACACACGGGGCACGCGCCATACGGGCTGTTAAACGAAAAATTTCTTGGAGCAAGTTTTTCAAAACTTATCCCGCATTTCATACAAACCTTTTTTTCGCTGAACAAAATATCCTTATTATCAGGATCACCGGATTCTTGTTGTTCCTGTACAGGTGAAACAATGATCAGCCCTTCTCCGATCCTAAGAGCAGTTTCGATAGAATCAGAAAGCCTTTTACGGATATTCGGCCGCATTATCAATCTATCTACCACAGCTTCAATCGTATGCTTTATCTTTTTATTTAACCGAGGAAGACTGTCCCCGATTTCTACTATCTTTTTGTCAAGCCTCACCCTTATAAGCCCCTGAGTCCTGGCCTTTTTCATCAGCTCCACATGTTCACCTTTTCGCCCCCGAACCAAAGGCGCAAGTATTAAAAATTTGAACCCTTCCGAAAATGCCATAATGCGATCCACTATTTCCTGTGAACTTTGGCCTGATATGATACCTCCGCACTCAGGACATTTTTGTACGCCTGTTTTAGCGAAAAGCACTCTTAAATAATCATATATCTCTGTTTGAGTTCCTACAGTTGATCTCGGGTTTTTAGAGCTGGTCCTCTGTTCAATACTGATAGTCGGAGATAACCCTTCGATATAATCCACACGTGGTTTTTGAAGCTGGTCAATAAACTGCCGGGCATAACTGGACAATGACTCTACGTAACGCCTCTGTCCTTCCGCGTATATTGTATCAAACGCTAACGAAGATTTCCCCGAACCGGAAAGCCCTGTCACAACACAAAGTTTATCCCTGGGAATACGCACATCAATATTCTTTAGGTTATGTTCTCTTGCGCCTTTTACATATATATATTGTTTCCTCATGCCTATAATTTTAGCACAAACTATATGGTTTGCAAGTTTGTTGAGGACGGTTGTTGGGGACCGTCCCTAATTCCTAATTCTGATTATAGACTGCTTAAGATTTTGTCCTGGTTGTCTTTCCATTCACGAATAGATTCCCAATCGATTTTTTTGATCATTAAAATGCCTTGTCCGTTAAAGACTTTCCGAGCTATTTGAGTGGCAGTATTTCCTTTAAAATCGTCAAAATTTTCTATAGAAGATTCAAAAAGAGCTATGAATTTATTTGCAAGATCAGGATTATCGCGTTCTAAAATCTGATCAGGATATCCATCTTTTTGTCCATATCTTTCACATTCAACCATTGCCGCATCAACAAAAAGATCCATAACTGTATTAAAATGCTTTGCATCCTGAGCACAAGCTTGAATAAACTTTATCTTATTGTCTGCTATATATTTAGCTGTTTTTGGATCTGTATATTGCTTGAGTTTTTCTTCTATAAATGCCCTTATTTCTTTTTTTGTCTCTTTTTCAGACTCAATATCAGATGAAACTATACGTATTGCCATCCTTGTTATATTTTCCATAGGCAGCTTGCCTCCATACGTACTAAGATCTTCATAAAAAAGCGGCAGCATTTTTTGGATTTCTTTTTTAAGATTATCTTTCCACTTTTTATCCATCAAATAAGCCCTTGCGTGTACATTATGTCCTTTTTTAGTTAATGTCCTTTCTGTTTTTCTTAAATAACTTATTACAGGAGAGACATTTTCTAAAGATACCGCAGGTTCAATTACATATGTAGGAGCTTTTCGCATAAGAGATTCAATTGTTGGAATAATATTTTTTGCCAAAGAATATAAACTAACTGCATTAAAAAGAGATACTTCATCGCCTTTATCCTCAGCTCCTTTCAGTTTGCCTATCTTTCCATAATTTTTATTTAAAGAACCAGAATCCTTTTCCTTTCTAAATTTCGCAAAGATGTCCTCTACTAAACTCGAATATAGTTTTCCGTCAAAGGTTACAACAAAATGGTCTTTTTTTATTTTCCTATAATTAATTTTTCCAAAAAATCCACCCCCTCTTAATGCCTTAACTATATCAAGTTTTAATTGAAAATAGGGTTTTTCCTCTTCCACAATATAAACTTCACTATTTTCTAGATCTAAATCATTTAATGTTGCCTTTATATGCTCAATAGAAACCAAAGGAGAAATATGCCCCAAGTAATGCTTTTTTCGAACTTTATCTATAATAATTAAGCCTAAACAAGTATACAAATCAGTGGCAAGTGAACATTTCGCATCTATCACATCATAGTGTTTCATATCTATCCATATCCCTTCAGGCCCATTTTTAGGATATGGATCTATTATTATTTCGGCCTGTTGCAATTTTTGTTCATTTTTTATCCTTAAAGTCAATTCTTCATCATTCGCTTTAAAAAACTGACGTGTAAAAGCGCGAATAATATAATGAGTTTTGTTCTGTTCAAAAAATTCTAAGTTGTTTTGCTCTCGATATTTTTTCTCATGCTCGTCAAACCAGACTCCGCCGTTAAATGGATTTTTGGGAGAATAATCTAATAGGGCTTTCATTTGTTTTATTATATCCGGCTCAAAATGTTTAACATATTCGATGATCTCATGAAGAAACGATAAAGGTGAGGCTTCTAAAAGATTCCGGTCAATAGCAATACCTTTTGTCTTTCCTGTTCCAAAAAATCCATTAACCCCTTCTTCTGTAAGAATAATATTTACAGGCATATTGCCTTTGAAGGCATCTAATATATGTTTAAGCAATTCTTGTTCAGCTTCTAAATGTTTTTCAGAACCTATTAAGGCCTCTATTTTTTCAAGATATTTATTAATAGATTCTGTCTTTATTTTCTCCTGTTTTGTTTTTTCAAAATCCACTTCTATTGTCTTGTCTTCTATATGTTGAATCTTTCCTTTTAGTATTCCTTGTTCTGTTATTTCAACAGGTTTTATTTCATTATATTTTCCCATTGCATCCATAAGATTTATTTCAGGATAAAGTTCAAGTCCTTGCTTAAGAGGATTCTTCAAATAGTCGTCAATATCTTGAAATTTAGTTTTATCTGCATTTAACAGTTCTTTTAACTCTTGAAGTTCCTCTGGATGAATTGGAAGTAATAATTCCGGGAATTGCGATATAAATACACCTTTCGAATTTTCTTTATATGATTTTTCATGCGTTATTGCGATAATTTTTCGAATATTGTCTATATCTGCCAAAGTAACAGCTTGCCCTTCTTTTATATGCTCTTTACTTTTCCCTATAAAATTCTTCCCCCAGCCCGTTTCTTGTCTCCCACTTAAAGGTACTATAGCCGGCATCCCCTTAATTTGAATATTTTTTATCTTGCACATGTTATACATATAATTATAAAAATTGATCATAAAATCAGCAGAAAAACAACAATCCAACACAACATTTATTTTAGAAACATCCAAAACTCTACGCACCTCTTTTCCTTCTATGGCCATCTCTGCTTTTTTTGTTTTTCCTAAAAAGGCATCAACCAATTCTTCATAATGTATTGCATAAGGCACATATTTACCATTATTCTTTATTATCGCTCTATTCTTATCAAGAAAAAGATATTCTCTTCCGCCATGAACATTAAACCAAATCATAGTATTTTCAGAACAAGTCTTCATATAATCCAAAAGTTCTTTTTTCAGTGTGCCATCTTGATATTCAGCTTCTGATCCTTGCTGACCCCCTATTTTCTTTACATCTGCCCCGTATTTATCTAAAAATGCAAAAATTATATCTGGATCAAACTCTTCTTCCTCATGTGAAGCAATTAGTATGTCTGTATTTTTATCCCAAATTTTTTTATTCATTCGTTTTTGTTTAATTTTCTTGATAAAAGGTATTAGTTTTTTTACCTTTCCACTAGTTATTGACTGTTCAAACCTTTTTAGATTCAAATCAATTGCTCTGGCAATAGAATATTTTTCAACAATATTCTCTGTTGTTTTTGTTTGCTCTAAAAATTCAGGATTTTCAAATATAGTTAATATATCTTTTACTGAAAGTGCCTTTTCAACGATTTGACAATTATCACGATTTATCAATAGAAAAAATAAATCCCTGTTAGGATAATCATACGGAAGAACTTCTACCAGAGATCTAAATCCTTCAAAAATCTCATTATAAGATTTTTCATTGAAATCATCTTTATCTAAAAGTTCTATCCATAATAAAATCATATTTTTATAAAATGTTTCATCATCCCTGTAAGTGTTTTTCGCAATATTACTCAAGATTTGTCCATATAACCGGATAATTTTTGCACTTTTCATACTTTTCGCGCACTTCATTACTACAGGTAATATCTTATCTATACAGATATTGTCCCCGCCTAATGCTGAAACAATACCATAAAGGCCCTTTAATATCGCATATTCTCCTTTTTCTCCAACTAAAGGCAAATGTTCTAACATCAGTAGAACAACTTCTTTTTTTACAGTTTCAGCCCCTTTGGATACTGCCGAAATCCGACCAAGAGCTTCATATAAAGCGCAAAAAATATCTTCTTCTAACGATTCATTGCTATTTAATATCGAAACTAAACAAGGAATAGTTTCTTTCCCCAAAGCCATAATTTCTTCTATTTCCTCAGAAAAATCAATCTTTACTGGAGTTTTTGATTTTATCTTAGATATTGATATTGTCTGTCCCATCTTAGGTAAAATATTATATTCTATTTCATATTCTACATCTTCATGTTTTATGTTACCTGCTCTTGTAACAACCAAAACGTCTTTAATTAAAATTGCTCGATTTTCTATTTCATCAGATCTACAAGTACAAAATAACTGCAGTATATTTCTTTGCGGATACTTTAGGGGCAAATGTTTTACAATATCAAAAAATAAAAAACAAGCTGATCGATGATCATTATCATTAAGTTTTGAATTATCTAAAAGTTCTATCCAGCAATCCATTATATTTTTTCTAGCCTTTGAACTAAATTCGTTTTGTTTGTACATTTTAGTTAAATCATGCAAAATTTTTCCAGTTAAAGGATGCTTTGGATCTTTAATAAGTTTTTGCGTTAAAAAAGGTATAATTGTTTCTCTTACAACGATATCTTTTCCTAAATTCTTTCCTATATCCCCTAGACTTGCTACAATTGTTTCACTAAGATAAGATTTCTCTTTTTCGCATTTTATCAAATAAGGAACAATTTCTTTTTTTACTCTTTTTTTATGTCTCAACAGCATATTAAGGCTTATTTGACCAATAGCTTCTATCAAATAATCCTGAATATCATGGTTAGTTTGCAAAGATATCTCTGTCATTAAAAACGGAACAGCTCTACTTCCAAAACAAACCAAGCAGTTTATAACATTTAGCTTAAACTTTTTTAAATTCCTGTCTTTAAGTTTACGAGAAAACTCTTTTTCTATTTCTTTAACACACAGTTTAACTTTTTTGCCAATTCTCCTGTTATGATAAAAATCCCACAAAAAAGTAGCTTTAAATAAAATCCACCCGGAAAAAGCAAATGGCCAGATAATATATTCAGCAGTATATGCCAGAACCTCATCCAAAACTCTACCTATTTTACCCAACTTCTGTATCCCTATAAATTTTGTTAATATATGCACAAACTCATGTGCCATAACAAGAGGGGCCAGAATCAATCCAAAATCATCTTCTATTCTATAAAGGGTTGTTTCCGGTGTTGCTGCCCGCGAAGTCTCATTTCTTTCCTGAATATTTGATGCTATTCCAGCCTGTATCCCCAAAATTAAAATGGACAAAATAGTATATGCTATATATACCCAGCTCCATCGCCCTAAAAAGCACGACAAATAACTTAATGGAACTGCTCCTAAACTTAATACTAATCCTCCAATTATTGTTGCTTTAATATTTTCCACATCATTAATAGCCGGTTGTGTGTTTCTTTGTTTTACCTTTTCATTTTTTACTTCTAATAATAGATTTACCGCTTTCTTCTTAAAAAGCGGGTCTGTATTGCGACCGGCATAAACACTCGCTGTTCCTTTTTTCCAAAAATACATAAAAGCTTTATGCTTGTAAAAAACACGAAAAATATCATCTTTAATCGTTTCATCAAGTCCCGCGCAAAATATATATCTATTTTTCATTTTCCAGCTGGAAATTATCTTTTGTATATTAGTTATAGCATTGCTCCTGTAAGATAAAAGATCTTTTGTGCGCTGTTTATATCGTTCATTTTTTTCTTTTCCATAAAAACTTAATTGAGCTGAAGATGAAAGCAGTTTAGCCTCTTCATATACATCCTTAAATACAATTAAAAATTTTGAAATTGATCCTTTTTTACCTGACGCAAATTCTTTAGCTTTGATATTAGCTGAAATCTTTTTAATACTGGCATCAGGCATTAAAAAGATTATTGAATCTAAATTATATCTTTCTCTGGATTTTAAATTATTCGCATCCCACATAATACGCAGTGAATTAATAATGTCTTCAAGCCACACGTCTATATTCATCCCCTGAGCAGAGAAAAGCGTACTCATATCTATAAGAAGATAAGACTCTTTAGCTATATCAGTTTCAGTATCATTTACCATAGGTTTTCCAAATTTAGCTGTTTTTAGCCAATTTATCCTGCGAACATCATCACCCCAGACATATTCTCGGGTTAGTAAATATTTTGTTCCGCTGGCTAAAATCGCTCTTAATGAACTGCCATTATGTTTTAATAAATACTGATTTATGGATTCTACTTGCAAGTATTTTTTATTCCTCAAAAACTTCAGTATTTTGTTTTTCATCTCATCAAAACTTATGCTTTTTTTACTTATATCAGCAGGCTCTGTATTTAAACTGGACCGTTTTGTATTAAGGATTTTCTGTTTAAAGGATAAAACTTCTTGTGCTTTATATTTATCTAAAATAAAACTTAATTCTTTCCTGAGGTCTTCGACTTTTTCGCTAGAATTTAATTTTTCAGCTAATTCTTGTAACTCTTTATTCATATTTCGTCTTAGCCAATAGTTCCAGGGCGTAAAAACACTAAAAAATGCTGACACAAAAGATTGTATCTTGTTTTTTTTCTTATACTTCATTGCTTTTTGCCCCCGTAAAAAGGCACTTATTAAAGCACCCTGGAAAAACAAATATCTAAATATACGTGAAATTGCGTCTTTTATATCCGCAGGTTCAATTGCAATACAAAGACAAATATCAAACAACAACTCCTCTTTATCAGAAAGACTGTTTCTCAAGATCTCCAGATCTGATTCTTGTTCATAAGTCAGAAACATTTTATGGTCATCAAAAAACCTCTCAAGAAAAGATTTAACTTCAGTTTTACGCCTTTGATCAAACCATTGTGCTTTATTAAGAATGCGTTTAATTTGCCTATATCCAAAAAATTTCATTTCACTTTTTATTTGTCGGCAATCATCAGCTATATAGCTCAAAATAAAAGCACAAAACCCAAAAATAAAAAGAAGTCCTCCTAGATCATATAAAAGTTCTTTTCCAAGCTCTTTCCAAAGGTTTATTTTAATATTACCCTGAATATTAGGACCAAAAACATCAGGAATTTCTCTATTTGTTTTATCCCATTCAGCCAGGTTTCTTTGAAACTTTCGTTTTTCTTTTTTCCAAGACTTTGACCAAAAAGGAACAGTAATGTCACATTTTAAACAACTCGGGACACGTCTTAAAGTTTGTATTAACTTGTATAAAAAAGAATTACGCTGTTCAGGTGAAATTTCTAGATCAAAATAACGCGGAGGAAAAAATGAATCGTATCGCAAAGCCAAACATGCTGATTTCAAATGCTCGTATCCTAATACTTTATCTCCATATTCAACTGGAAGATTATATTTATCTATAAGTTGTAATCTTTCAAAAACAGCCTTTTTTTGTCCTTTATACATCACACCTAATTCTTTGTCATTATTACATTTATCCAAGAAATAATTGTTAATCTTTTTTATTTGATCTGCATGTTCTTTTTTGAAAAAATATGGAACTTTAAATATGTAATTTTCATAAAATTGTATCCGTGCTGGCCCTCCAGTTGCCCCTTCTTGTGCAAATATAATTTGTTTCCATTCATCTGAGGAAAAAGAAAGCTTAGGGATCACTTGTTCAATATTTAAATATGGCTCCTTGCTTTCAGCTGTAAACTCTATTATTTTTTTAATTTCTTCATCATATGAAGTATTTTTTAAAATTTTTAATAACCTCAAAAGGTCTTGTTGAGAAAAATTCTTTATGGCATTAAAATTCCCACGAACTACAGAACTTAATACATCAAAATCAAAACAATGATCTGAACTTTCACTTTGATTTTTCTGTTGTTCCTCAAGCAGTTGCTCCATTTCAATTAAATACACACTTAACTGCATTGCAGCTATTTCAGGATCAGTCATTCCTATATCAGCTACATGTTGCCATCTTACATCCCACCGGTTATCCTGAATATGAGACAATGCCCCCAAAGAACCTACCCTATATAAACTAACAGCCCTTGTTAACCAGTTTTTATATAATGTTCCCTTATAAAAAGTTTGTTCGCGCCCCGGAACAGGTAAAGAAACTCTAATTTTAGTAACATGAATATCTGTTCTTTTCTCTGTATTTCCGTTGTTTTTTATAGGTAAAGCTTCTGTCCATGTTCCGTTCTGAGAGAAAAATACCCCTGAATCTGTTATTCTCATAAAATCAATATCAGGCTTAGTGTCATACGTATCAGAGGGAATTCCCGCTTTCTGAGCAGTATACTGAGATATCTTCCAATATGAAAGTCCTTCTGTTATTAATTCCAATTCTAATACCCCTTGATCATAAGGCAATTTTATACTCATCCATTCATCATGTTGCATAACAACAGTTCCATCACACATCAAATACGGTTTAATATTGCCAGTGATACAAAAAAATTCTTTATATACTAAAGCGCCTATATCCAACCCTCCATGTTGATTAATAATTCCCCGCATGCCAACAACATCCCAATCCTTATCAGTACTTGATTCCCCAACACATACCAGAGAAACCCATTTATTATTGTCCACAACAAAAATAGGTTCACCTTTATTCGTGGCGCTATCAAAATTTAAAATTTCCCGAAACCAACATTTTTTAATTTCAGAATCAACCCAGGTACCTCTAAAAGCACATCGTTTTTGAGGCATAAACGGAGATAAACTATATGATGAAATACATGCAACCCATTGTTTTCCGTCAGAAAAAAACCTTGGTCTGGAAACACTATTAAACCCATCACCTTCAATACCTGCTTCTCTGGCCCGCGGTCCATACCATGCTTTTTGATTATTAACAAACTCAATCAAAAGCATTCCTTGAGGGTAATATTCTAATATCTTGTTTACTAAATAAAAACTTTTACCGCTGGATTCGTCTATTCCAAGTTCAACAGCACCCGGCCCAATAAAACTCCTTGTTCCGTCATTGTTTTCAACTAAAATTAGAAAACTGTCACCGGAAAGATCGATCATGTCAAGTATCCTGCGGCCTGCTGTTAATTTCGCTATTCTTTGAAAACCTGGGCCAACAATTACAATTTGTTCTGTACCTAAAACTTTACCAGCGCCGGCCCATGTATCATTAAAAAATATGGGTGACAAAGTTCCTAAAAAAGACCCCCTCA
>JBDRBG010000013.1:0-90132 GCA_043823005.1 Candidatus Omnitrophota bacterium | reverse complement strand
TATTATCATTTAATCGATTAATTTGTTTTGTAACCGTCGATTTGTATGAACCGATAATAATTGATAAATTGATATTTGTATGATTATTAAAGGAACGGGCAGGCCCGTTCCCTACAGGATCATTGATAATAATTATTCCATTGTTAAATGGGGACGTCACCCATTTATTATTCCCACCCAGTTTGCCGCGTCGCTCATGCTCCTCGCAAAGACGACAGACGAAGTTAGCAGGAAGTACCCCCTTAAGAACTGTTACTTAATTGTTGAGCGCGTACACTCGTCCCCATTTATAACACGTCAGGGGTAGATCATAACTTTAATGGATTCTTTGGCCTGGCTGACAAGGTTAAACCCCTGGGCTATATCGTCTAATTTAAGTTTATGGTTATTAATTTATTTATGGGGACTCTGTTGGAACGCATTAATTCTATGGCTTCTTCAGCATCCAAAGGGCCAACATGAGGCTCAGCCTGTCAAGGTCTGCCCCTGCGGGACTCCCCAATGAACAATCACCCGTTTTTTCCGGAACGAAACGGCAGAAAAAGTCGGGTGTATTGGTTTGTTAGATATTCTTATTTTTCCTTAAATATTTAACGTCTAATTTATCTTTTTCTCTGCCTGTAGCTTTTTTATTCTTGATAATATTTTCTTTAGAAAGAAAGGGAATAGTGATACCTTCAATTTTTATATTTTCCTTATCTTTGTACGCCTTATCAAATTTAACTCCATTAATGAACGTTAAGATATCTACTCGTCTAGGTATTACTCCAATTTGAAAAATAATCCCTTTTTTAATGAAGGTTTCTGTATTTATTTGTCCAAGCGGAGCGCCAAACTCGGCGAGAGAATTATATACTTTTTTTGAATTTTCGGGTGATGGTTCAACCCATATGTCAAAATCTCCAGTTGCGCGAGGATAGCCTTGCGCGCCCATCGCGTACGCACCGACAATAAGGAATTTTACCTTATTGTTTAATAAGATTTGTAATATTTCTTTGTAATCTTCGTTTAACATATTCTGATCCTTGCAATGACCACAATTCAGCCGTGAGTTCCCACATAAAACTAATACATTGTTGTGGCGAATCGGCAACAAAAGGATTGTCCTTTTTAGACATCTTAATTAGTTTAGTTTTATTTCTTGCCATTTTCATAGTTATATTATACCACATTTTTTTGTTTAAATTAGATAAATGGGGACGTCACCATTTACTTCCCACCCAGTTTGCCGCGTCGCTCATGCTCCAGCAATGACGACAGACGAAGTTAGCAGGAAGTACCCCCTTAAGAACTGTTACTTAATTGTTGAGCGCGTACACTCGTCCCCATTTATAACACGTCAGGGGTAGATAATAACTTTAATGGATTCTTTGGCCTGGCTGACAAGATTAAAACCCTGTGCTATATCGTCTAATTTAAGTTTATGGGTTATCAGTTTGTCTATGGAAACTTTTTTTGAACGCATTAATTCTATGGCTTCTTCAGCATCCGGAGGGCTGTTTCCGTATGAAGGTATTAGTTTTGTTCCATTACGCCAAACATTAAAAAGCGGAAGAGAGAGATATTTATCCGGGTCTAACGGAGCAAACAATAAAATAATTCCGCCTCGATCTACAGAATTTATTGCCTGATTAAACGCAGTTAACGCGCTTGTACATACAATAACTATATCCGCAAGCCTGCTATTAAGCGCCATTACCTGGCCGGGAATATCGCTTTTAGCGTTGATAACAGCGTCTGCTCCCAACTCTTGAGCTTTTTTCAGGCGAAATTCATCTATATCAGTCATCATAATCCGGCCCGCTCCTTGCGCCCGGGCCAATAAAAGATGCAATAATCCTGACATCCCGCTGCCCAGAATAAGAACACTCTGCCCCGGTCTTACTCCTGCTTTTCTTTGTCCGCGTACGACACAAGCAAGCGGTTCGGCAAAAACACCGTGTTCATGCGTTAATTCTTCGGGAAGCAAAAATATCCCCCGATCCACATTGATCTCTGGCACTCTAATGTATTCTGCAAATCCTCCGGGATCATAATTGGTAGAAAGTAAAGTATCGCAAACAGTCTGTTCATCCTTCAAGCAGTAATGGCAAGTATTACACGGCACATGATGCGCAACAAATACCCTGTCCCCTATTTTATATCTATCTACATTTTCTCCTATTTCAGCTATTTCTCCGGATATTTCATGTCCTAATACTAAAGGAGCTTTTTTTATGCGGTACCATTCCATTACATCGCTTCCGCAAATACCGCTGGCAATGACTTTTACCAATACTTCATCCGGCCCTATTTTGGGAATAGAACGTTCTTCTACTCGGACATCGTTGTTGTTGTAGTATACGCCTACTTTCATATAATTTTGCTCCTATGTCGAGATTGCCGCGGCCTTCGTCTGCCTCAGGCCTCGCAAAGAGGAAAAAAATTCTCTCCCCAACTTTTTCCTTTTCTCTTTTCCCTTCATTCTGTTCGCCCTCAGGAGAGGGCTCCTACTAACGACGAACGACTAACGACTATTGATCTCTTCATTAAATATTTCATACGCTTCTTTTGGCGTAGCTTTTTCATGAATAACCGCGTATAAAGATTTTGCCATAGCAACAGGATGAGCGTTCTGCCATACATTTCTTCCCAGGTTTATGCCGACAGAACCTTTCTGCATACCGTCATAAACAAATTCCAGAACTTCAAGCGCTGTTTCACATTTAGGCCCTCCAGCCATAACTACCGGTACCGGACATCCTTTTATAACTTTATCAAAATCTTTCGCGCACCAATAGGTTTTTACCACTTTTGCGCCTAATTCCGCGGCAATACGGCAGCATAACGCGAGATATCTTGCTTCTCGTTTTACCATCTCTTTTCCTACCGCAGTCACAGCCATTACAGGAATACCGTACCCTTCACATTTATTTACAAGATCCGCGAGATTGCGTAATGTTTCTTTTTCATAATCGCTTCCGATAAACACCGAAACTCCGACAGCTGACACATTAAGCCTGAGGATTTCTTCTATAGAAGTCGTCAAAATCTCATTTGCCAGATCCTTTCCCACAACACTGGTGCCTCCGGAAACCCTTAATATAATGGGTTTTTCGATGCCCGGTTCCACACACGAACGTAATACGCCCCGTGTAACAAAAAGCGCGTCACAATATTTAAGAAGCGGAGCTATAGTCTCTCCGGGTTTTTCCAAACAATGTGTAGGCCCTTGAAAATAACCATGATCTATAGGCAAAAAGAAACAATGTCCGTCTGCCTGGAAAAGATTGCTCAAACGATTTTTCATTCCCCAATCCATTTTATATTCCTCCTTGTTTAACAATCAAGTACCCTTTTTCTATCAGCCAATGATGAAACTGATATGTTGTATATTTACATCCTGCTTTACATATTTGTCTTATTTCTTCATATTTATCTGAACCCTGTTCCTGACTATCAAGATCTATTTGTACCGGACAGCTTACATCTTTACAATACTCTCTTCTTTTATAATCTATATATCCCGGAATTGTCATGTTTTCACCTTTCTTTACTTTCAGTCATGTTCCCATGCTTTAATTTAACACAGCCCATATACAGCAAGCAAGAATAAAAATAATATCTCGGGTACAATTAGTCTATACTCTTCTTGTAAAGGAGATTGCCGCGGTCGCTTTGCTCCCTCGCAAAGACAGAGTTTAAATTGCACCACAGCCTAATGGAGGAATAGATCTTTTTTGTTTTTGCGAGAAGGAACGCCCGCCAAAGGACGGGTCCGCCTCAGGCGGAAAGAGACGATGCGGTCCTCCAAAGGCGGATTCACATATTACGACGGAAAAAGGGCTCCTACAAACGACCGCCGCCTTAACTGAGAACTGTTATTAATTATCCTCTTGTTTACAATAGGCAGTTTGTCTTATAATAAGCTTTTAGTACATTGTTTAAAAAATAAGAAAGGATCAAATAATGGTACTTCATATACTTAGAAGCAAAAAATTTGCTAAACGCATCATGACCGCGATACTTATTTTAATAATCCCGGCTTTTATCCTATGGGGAGTCGGAAGCCTGCAAAACCGTCCCCAGCTTGTGGGACAAATAGGAAAACATAAGGTCTATACGGATGACATTGAAGAAAGCAGGCTGGGAGTAAAAGTACAAATACTTTTTTCCTATTATGGGAATTTTAACGCGCTAAACCAGATTTTTCAGAACAGATCAATGTTAAATTATATGGCATGGGAACGGCTTATTCTGCTTAACAAATCCCGGGACAAAAAAATCCGTATTAACAACAATGATGTGCTCGCCTTTCTTTCTCAGCATCCGCTTTTTCTGCGCAACGGAAGTTTTGATAAAAGAACCTATCAGTATATCCTTCGAAATACGATCGGAACGGATCCCCGTCATTTCGAAGAATTGGTTCGTCAAAATCTGGCAGTCCAAATATTACGCGGCAGTATACTTAAAAACATTGCTGTCTCAGAAACGGAACTGCGTGATTATTACAAACAGCATAATGATAAAGTAAAATTTTCATATCTTTTAATAGATAAAGATCTTTTTTCCGCGCAGGCTTCAGTATCCGAAGATGAATCCATGAACTATTATACCGCGAACAAAGATATTTTTTTTGAACCCGAAAAAGCAGAGATTGAATACATAGAATTTCCTTATGCGAATAATTCCCAAACATCACAGTTAAAAAATATTCTAACGCGAATAAAAAAGTCTCCGCTGCAGTTTAAAAATATTTCGCGGCAATCTAACCTGAATTATAAAAATCCTGCGGCATTCGCTCAAAACGAGGTAATTCCGGACGTGCCTTTTTTTGAAAATTTTCACAAAGAGGCTTTTACTCTGCAAGAAGGCGCTATTAGCGACCCTCTGTTCTCGCCCGGAGATACCGGGTCCGTGTATATTCTTCGAAAAATCAAAAACATTCCCCGCAAGTATAAGACTTTTACTCAAGTGCGCGGAGAAATAGAAAAAAAACTTGAAGAACGAAAAAGTCTCTCCCTTGCGGAGCAAAAAGCAAACTCTTTTTACGAAGAGATAACATCCTCATCGTCTTCTCTTGAAAATAAGGCTCGTGAAATCGGACAAACCGTGGCTGTTTCCTCTAGTGTAACCATTGATGGTTATATAGAAAATATCGGCCCGGCTGAAAGATTCGTATCCGCGGCCTTAAAAACAGGTCAAGGCAAAATGCTTCGTCCGATAAACATTAAGAAAGGTATTCTTCTTGCCCGCATAGAGGAAATAATCCCGGCAGACGAGACAGCTTTTGAGGATCAAAAAAAAACAATCGAACAGAATCTTCTTATAAGAAAACAAGCCGCTGCCATGGATGTCTGGATAAAAGAAAATGCTACGCAATTGATTTTAAAAACACCGTTGGATAAAATATAAATAGTGAATGGTGGCAGAATCGTTAGTAGGAGCCCTCTCTCTGCCGTAATATGCGGATCCGACTCTGGCGTAAAGCACTTTCATGTAGCAATAAAAATATAAATTTTGCAGGTAAATTATATTATTATGGAGATTGCCGCGGTCGCTCTTGCTCCCTCGCAAAGACGAAATCTGAATTGCGACATAGCCTGATCATGAGACGCGAGCCTAGAGAATGTCAATGCCCTCTCAATAAAAAGAAAAAAGATCAAAAGATCTATTCCAGAAACTTTTTGAGTTCTTTCATAAAATAAGAAACATCTTTAAACCGTCTGTACACCGAGGCGAAACGGACATACGCGACTTCGTCAAGATCATATAGTTCTTTCATAACCATATTGCCGATTACTGTTGATTTTATTTCTGTGTCCGCTTTTTTCTGAATTTCCCTTTCTATGTCCTCTACTATCTTGTCTATCTTATCCATACTAACGGGCCGTTTTTCGCATGCTTTAACTATACCTTCTTTTATTCGTTCTCTGTCAAATTTTTTTCTTGTCCCGTTTCTCTTTATCACCATTAAAATAGCTTTTTCAACATACTCATATGTCGTAAACCTTTTCCCGCATTTCAGACATTCTCTCCTCCTGCGGATACTGACCCCCTCGCCGCTCATGCGGGAATCTATAACCTTATCCTCTATACTGCTGCAATATGGACATCTCACGGCTTTACCACCTTCATCTCAATATTTGCCTCTTGCAAATACTGAAGAGCTAATTCATCGGGATATGCCCCCTGCATTATGACCTTCTTTATCCCGGCATTTATTATCATCTTAGCGCATATACTGCACGGTTGTGTCGTAACATATAATGAAGCGCCGTCTAAATTCACACCATGCCGGGCGGCCTGTAAAAACGCGTTCTGTTCCGCATGAAGAGCACGGCAAAGTTCGTGCCGCTCTCCCGAAGGCACATTAAGTTCCTGCCTAATACACCCTACAGCGTCACAATGTCTTATGCCTGAAGGCGCTCCGTTATATCCTGTAGCAAGTATCTGTTTGTTTTTAACGACAACCGCGCCTACCTGTCGCCTCATACACGTTGAACGGGTAGCAACCAGTTTTGATATACTTAAAAAGTATTCATCCCAGGAAGGCCGTTTTATGTTCCTATCCCGGCTCCCTGAAATTATTTCTTTGTTTATTCCCAAATTCTCCTGTTTCATTGTTTGCTCGATCCTCTTATAAATTTTCCATATCATTTATCAGTTCTTTATATAACGGAAAATCCGTTAAAAAGTCCCGAACTTCTTTTCGCATGCCATTAAGTTTGGTTTCGTCCTCCCGTAGAGATAACGCTTTATCAATCAACTCCGCTATTTTTATCATTTCTTTTTCATTCATACCTCTTGTTGTTACCGCAGGAGTTCCCAATCTAATCCCGCTGGTAATAAACGGACTTTTTTCGTCAAAAGGAATCAGGTTCTTATTCACGGTAATGCCTGCTTTATCCAAACAGATTTCCGCTTCTTTCCCTGTTATCCCTTTATTCGAAAGGTCCACCAGCATCAGATGATTATCCGTACCGCCGGAAACGATTCTGTATCCATGTTTTGTCAGTTCCTGCGCAAGACATCCCGCGTTTTTTATGATCCTTTCCTGATATTTTTTAAAATCAGGTTCCAGCGCTTCTTTTAAGGCGACAGCTTTAGCCGCGATAATATGCATAAGAGGGCCTCCCTGAATGCCGGGAAATATTTCAGAATTTATTTTTTTAGCATATTCTTCTCTGCACAGAATCATTCCGGCTCTGGGCCCCCTTAAAGTCTTATGCGTAGTAGTTGTCACAAACTCTGCGACAAGCACAGGATTGGGATGCAGACCGACCGCGACTAACCCTGCTATGTGTGCCATATCCACCATTAAGATAGCCCCTATTTCGTCACAGATTTCTCTGAACTTATTAAAATCTATGGTACGGGGGTACGCGGAAGCGCCGGCTATGATCATTTTTGGTTTATGTTCCAAGGCTTTTTGTCTTATCTCATTAAAATCCAGTTTTTCAGTATCTTTGTTTACACCGTAAAAAACCATATTAAAATATTTGCCTGAAAAGTTCTTTTTGTGTCCGTGTGTCAGGTGGCCTCCGCACGCAAGATCCATAGCCATAACTGTATCGCCTATGTTCAGCATGGCAAAATAAATCGCCATATTAGCCTGTGACCCTGAATGAGGCTGTACATTAACATGTTCAGCGCCGAAAAGTTTTTTCGCCCGTTGTATGGCTATATCCTCTGCTTTATCCACAAATTCGCATCCTCCATAATAACGCGCGTGCGGATAACCTTCAGCGTATTTATTGGTCATAGAAGATGCTGCCGCGTCCATAACCGCCCGGCTGGTAAAATTTTCACTTGCTATGAGTTCTATGCCTTGATTCTGTCTTTTAGTTTCATCAAGTATTGTCTGAAATATTTCAGGATCCGTGTTCTTTAAATGTCTCATTTCTTTCCTTTCGTTATCGTATCGTATGCCGTTAAATTCGTTGATTGTTTTAGTTAATTCTGTATCACTCTAAAAAGGTTGCCACTTTTTTGAGATTGCCGCAGACCTCGTTTGCCTCGGCCTTCGCACTAACGAACAAGCTTTTGTCATTGCGAGCCGCAAGCCTAGCGAGTAGCACGGCAATCTCCCTTTGTCTATTTTTAGGACAAAACACTATTCACCATTCACTAATAACTACTCACTATTTAAAAACCTTCTTCTCCAAAGCCTTGATCTGTTTGACGCGCCGGCTATGGCGTCCGCCAAGAGTTCTGGTTCTTAGCCAAACCTTGATGATTTCTTCCGCTTTTTCCTTTGAAGTCTTATTTGCCGCAAGAACCAGCACATTAGTATCATTATGCTGTCGAGAAGAAACTGCGTCTTCAACCGAAGTACATACTCCGGCGCGTACACCCGGAAGTTTGTTTGCTACAACTGCCATACCAATACCGCTCTTGCATATTATTATAGCTCGATACGCTTTCCCCTGAGAAACCATTCGGCCGGCATTAAATCCATATTCCGGATAATCGCATGATTCCGGAGAAAAAGTACCTTTATCTTCCAGCTTATACCTGCTTTTCTTTAAAATTTTTTTGACCTTTTCTTTAAGCGCGAACCCGCCGTGATCAGCCGCTATCACTATTGTTTTAGCCATAATATCAACTCCTCGATTGCACTTTTTATCCGTTCAAAAGTCTTTCTGTAAAAATCAAGAGTCCCGCCTATGGGATCGTATACTATTCTTTCCCGCGCTTCTTTATCAAATTCAGCCAGGCCATGAACTTTTTCACCGCAACCGGGCAGAATATCCTGAATCCTTTCTTGATGTCGGGGTTCCATAACTAAAATCAGATCCGCCCATTTGACAAAATCTTCTGTCAGCATTTTGGATTCATATCCTTCCACAACGATTCCGTCTTCTTTGAGTACGCTAAGCGTCTCTCTTGTAGGCAAAGATCCGTCCATTCCCGATGTACCGGCAGACCTGACTTCAATTAAAAGGTTTTCCTCTTTAATCCGTTCTTTTAAATATGCTTCTGCCATTATACTGCGACAGCTGTTTCCCGTGCACACAAATAATATTTTCTTTATATTTTTCATATCATTTATTCCAAACATCAAGTGCTTTGTATTTCCTTGTTTTTATTTTCTATTTTACGAACAAGCTCTTTTTTGTGCTCTTCCAGTTTTTTTTCAATATCTTTATCATGAACTCCCAGAATCTCCGCGGATAATATCGCGGCATTTATCGCCCCGGGCTTGCCCACAGACACCGTGGCAACAGGAACCCCTGCAGGCATTTGTACTGTTGACAGAAGCGAATCTATTCCATCTAATCTGCTTTCCATAGGTACGCCTATTACAGGAAGTGTTGTATGCGCGGCAATTATACCTGCCAGATGAGCGGCCCCTCCTGCGCCTGCTATAATGATCTTTATTCCTCTCTGCCGCGCTGTTTTCGCGAATTCAGCTGTCATATCAGGCGACCTGTGCGCGGAAAAGATCTTAACTTCATGCGTTATATCAAATTTTTTAAGCATACTGCTTGCCTCTTTCATAACAGGAAGATCCGAATCGCTCCCCATAACTATACTTACTATTGTTTTCTCCGCCATATTAAATCTCCTTTTTTTATTGTATTCTTTTGATTTTTATCGAGATTGCCGCGTCGTCACTTCGTTCCTCCTCGCAATGACGGGTGAGGTTCGCCGTCGGGAGAGGGCTATTAACAACGAACGACCAACGACTAACGACTATTTGCAACTGCCCTGTGCCCGATATCTTTTCGAAAATGCATTCCTTCAAAATTTATTTGTTTAACAGCTTTATATGTATTTTCTATTGCCTGCTGTATTCCTTCTCCGCATCCGACTACATTAAGTACCCGTCCTCCGAAAGTTACAATTCCGTTGTCCTCTACTTGTGTTCCGGCATGAAACACCAGGGCTCCCAGTTTCCTGGCCTCGTCCAGTCCGGTGATCAGTTTGCCTTTATCATAATCACCCGGGTATCCTGCTGAAGCGCATACAACACATACATATTCTTTTTTATCCCATTCAAGTTCCAGCCCGGATATGTCTCCTTCTGCGGCTCGCATTAAAAGCTCCGCTAAATCTGATTTTAAACGCGGAACAACTACCTGAGTTTCCGGATCGCCAAAACGCACGTTATATTCAAGAACCTTGACCCCGGCATCCGTTATCATTAACCCGATATACAGAACTCCTTTATACGTGATCCCTTCATTCCGCAGGCTATCAATAGTAGGACGCGCTATTTTTTCCATTACTTCATCAAAAAGTTCTTCGCTAACAATAGGCGCCGGTGAATAAGCTCCCATCCCTCCTGTGTTAGGCCCTTTGTCTCCGTCATAAACCCTTTTGTGATCCTGGCTGGTAACAAGAGGTATAATATTTGTACCGTCCGTTATTATCAAAATAGAAGCTTCTTCTCCTGTCAAAAACTCTTCGACTATTATTTTTTGGCCGGCAGAACCAAACCGGTTTTTCACAAGCATATCTTCCGCGGCTTTAACTGCATCTTCGATTGTTTCCGCGATTATTACGCCTTTGCCCGCGGCAAGCCCGTAAGCTTTAACCACTATAGGCGCCCCTTTAGAATTAATATATTCCTCCGCCTGTTTAAAATCCTCAAATATTCTAAAAGCGGCTGTTGGAATGTTATATCTTCCCATGAGCTCTTTCGCGAAAATCTTACTGGATTCCATCCTTGCGCCGGCATAAGACGGCCCAAAAACCTTTATTCCCGCTCTTTCTAGATCATCTGCCATACCAAGCGCCAGCGGCGCTTCAGGGCCTACAACTACTAAATCAATGTTTTTTTCTTTGCAAAAATCCGTCACTTTTTTATGCTGAGCAACATCCAGCTCTACATTAACAGCTTCTTGAGAAGTCCCGCCGTTCCCGGGCGCGCAATATATTGATTCAGTAAAAGTACTTTGTTTTAATTTCCAGCATAAGGCATGTTCCCTGCCGCCTGAACCTATAACCAAAATATTCACTATTCTTTCCTCCGTCTAATTTATCGCTACACCAACTTTTCCGTTTATAATCTCTCCTATTATCCAACTCTTAATTTTATATTTCCGGGTAAGCATTTCTTTTGCTTTATCCGCGTCTTTTTTTGAAAGCACCCAGGTCATGCCAATGCCCATATTAAAGGTCCTGTAAAGTTCTTCTTCTTTTATTTTCGTTTTGCTTTTAATAAGATCAAATACCCTGGGCATTTGCCAGCTGCCTTTATAAATAACAGCTTTTTTCCCTTTTGGCAGAGATCTCGGTATATTATCGTAAAACCCGCCTCCTGTTATATGCGCAACTGCTTTTATTGTTACCCTTTGGCTAATTTCTAAAAAAGGTTTCACATAAATAATCGTAGGCTTAAGAAGGATTTTGTATTGCTTTTTTATCTCAGCGGGACTAAATATCTTGCGTACCAAAGAATATCCATTAGAATGCAAACCGCTTGAAGCCACCCCCAGAATCACATCTCCTGCTTTTACCTTTTTGCCGTCTATTACTTTGCGTTTATCAACTATGCCTACTGAAAAACCCGCAAGATCATATTCTCCGCCTTTGTACATCCCGGGCATCTCTGCTGTTTCTCCGCCCAAAAGTACACATCCGGCGTCTTTGCACCCCTTGACTATTCCTTTGATAACTTCAACCCAGGTCTTCTCATTAAGTTTACCTGAAGCAAAATAATCCAGAAAAAACAGCGGCCGGCCGGCTGAACAAAGAATATCATTTACACACATAGCAACCAGATCTATACCTATAGTGTCATGTTTATCTGCTATCTCAGCTATTTTTAATTTCGTGCCAACACCGTCAGTAGCCGCAACAAGAATCGGGTTTTTAATCTTCAGGGCTTTTGGATCAAAAAACCCGCCAAACCCTCCGATTGACCCCAGACTTCCTTTGATTCGAGTAGAACTAATCAAATTTTTCATATCTTTAACAAGCTTATTAGCTTTATCAATATCAACTCCGGCCTTTTTGTATGTAATATCTTTTGGCATGTACTATATCCTTTATTTTATTCCGATTTTTTTATAGATCATATCCATATGTCTTAAATGATACTCCAGACTAAAACATTCTTGTATTTCTTGTTCTGAAAGATACTGTTTTATTATTTCACTGGTAAGCGCCAATTCTTTAAATTCCGCGCCCGTTTCATAACATTCCAAAGCAGTCCCCTGAATAATATCATAAGCCTGCATTCGGTTAGCGCCTTTTTTTATTAGTTCGAGCATCATCCGCTGAGAATAAATCAATCCGTGTGTTGCTCCTATATTTTTCATCATCTTTTCTTCGTTTACAACAAGCAATGAAACTAGTTTTGTTGCTTTATCCAGCATATAGTCCAAAAGAATGGTTGAATCCGGAACAATTATTCTTTCTACCGAAGAATGCGAGATATCTCGTTCATGCCATAACGCGACATTTTCCATGCCGGCAATAGCATTTGCTCTTAATACACGCGCCAATCCCGTTATCCTCTCACAGATTATAGGGTTCTTCTTATGCGGCATACTTGAAGATCCTGTCTGCCCCTTGGCAAAAAATTCCTGCACTTCACTTATCTCTGTTTTTTGAAGACCGCGTATTTCAATGGCTATTTTTTCAAGAGTAGTACCTACAATAGCAATCGCGTTCAAATAATAAGCATGCCTGTCCCTTTGCAAAACCTGACTAGATACACCTGCGGGTTTTAAGTCAAGTTTTTTACATACATATTCTTCCACAAAAGGATCCACATTAGCAAAAGTACCTACAGATCCGGATATTTTCCCGACTGCAATAGTCTCTCTGGCTTCATTAAGCCTTTTGAGATTACGTTCCATTTCTTTATAAAAAAGCGCCATTTTAAGCCCAAACGATATGGGTTCAGCATGTACGCCATGTGACCGGCCCATCATAGGCGTATTTTTATATTTAAGAGCCTTCTCTTTTAAAGCTCCCATCAGATCCTTGACCCCTTGTATAAGGATATCCATAGCTTCTACCATCATGATCGACAGTCCTGTATCCAAAACATCACTGGAAGTTAGGCCATAATGCAGATATTTTGCTTCTTCCCCTACATTTTCAGATACATTTTTAATAAAAGCTACAACATCATGATTAGTTTTACTTTCAATCTCTTTTATGCGTTCTACGTCAAAATCCGCTTTTTCCCGTATGATCTTGACTGCTTCCTTAGGCATAATGCCCATTTTAGCAAAAGCCTCGCACGCAAGGATCTCTACATCAAGCATTTTCTGGAATTTATTCTTTTCTGTCCATATTTTTGCCATTTCCGGACGGGTATATCTTTCTATCATCTTTGCTTCTCCCTTTCATTTTAATAAGAAAATTTGCGATATGCTTCTCTGGCTAGAGTATTTTTTATATCATATATAATATAGTTCTGTCAATTTATATCGAAATAAGCAGATATGCTTTAACACAGTTATTGTATCAATGTTTAAAAAATAAAGGGATTTCAAAAATATATATTTGAAATCCCTTATTTTTTGGTTGCGGGGGAAGGAATCGAACCTCCGACCTTGAGGTTATGAGCCTCACGAGCTACCTCTGCTCCACCCCGCGATAGAATGTGATTCTTGTAAGCTGTGATTCTATCAAATAACGCTAAACAACGCAAGTGATTTTTATATTAGGGACATCTACTGCATCAGTTTCAGGACCATCTACAAACTGCCTATCAACTGTTAGGGGACAGGTGTGGGATTGAAATTGGGACGGGTCTGGGATTAGTTTCAGAAACGTCCCCATTCCGGCACGTTAGTCGTTAGTCGGGGGTCGTTAGTCGGAGCCATCTCCCTGTTCCATTCGCGTTGCTCAGGCGCAGGACACGTCCGAAAGCGAACCTCATCCGTCTTTGCGAGGGAGCTTGAGCGACCGCGGCAATCTCTTTCCACTATGCACCAACTACTATTCGCTTTTTTAAAGACCGATTTCCAGATTTTTCTCCACAGAGTCTCTGAGTCACAGAGCTATTCAAAACCCAACAATATCTTTTTTCCCTCTTCTCGCCTCAGTTTGTTTCCCCCCTCTGTGTCTCTGTGCTCTCTGAGGTTAATTTTTTTTCTTTATTCTATTTTCATTCGAGTTTGCCGCGTCGCTCTTGCTTCTCGCAATGACGACAAACGAAGTTAGCAGTAAGGCCCCCTTAAAAAATGTTACCAAATTATTGAGCGTATACAACAACCGTCCCCATTTCCGGGGTTTATGCGGCGGATTTTATGTGTTTTTTTTGGGTTTTATATTCTTTTTTTACTTCTTCAACTAGTCTGCGTTCTTTGGGAAATACTACCCAGGTACGCGGTGTTATTCTTTTAAATTCTCCGACACCGGGAATTTCGATTGATTCCGGTTCTTTTTTACAAGAAACTAATTTTAAAGCACCTGTAAGCATTTCTAAAATTCCGATATAATTGACCATATCCTCCAAATCAATTTCTCCGTTCAAATCCTTATTGCTGATCCCGAGTAAAAGCGCTTTTTTTTCATTTTCACTGCTTCTTATTTCATTAAAAAATCCGGATTCTATTGTTTCTTTTCCTGTAACAGCTATAACATTTGATAGTTTAATATCTTCATAAAAAATTGTGTCTTTTATCATCTTTATCGTCCTTTCCGCGTCAGGCCTTCTATGTATTAAAACATTATCCAGGCCTTTTTTTCTGTATATCCGCGCCAATTGATTTAAAACCCCCTGCATAAAAGATTGATGCATCTCAGGGATCCAGCTTATATCAATAGCTATCAATATTTTTTCTCTGCGTCGCTTTGCCTTAATTGCTTGAATAATCAGTTCATCAAAAAAATCTTTTCCTGCACTGTTTTGCTCTTGCTCAAATATCTCTTTCTCTGGTTCTGCTACCTCCGGATTTTCGACTAAAACAATCCGGTTCTTTGCATACTTAGAGATTCTCCCCTCATAAAACTTATTGTTACCGGACATTTGCCAGGTCTTAAAATAATCCTCTAGAACTTTTATTCCCTTTCCGTTATAGTTACTATCTATTACAAGATATGCTCTTTCGCGAAGAATTTCCCGAGCCTTTGATAATGCTTTGTCAAATTCGACACCTAATGCGTTTTCTTCAAAATCAATCAAAGTAATAAGATCATACTTTTGTTCATTAATTTCATCGATTGATGCGCAAACAAATTGTATGTTTAGGGGTTGTCCTGTCTGTTGCTCTATTGCTTGAGCCCATCGCTCCATATCCCGGACCTTGTCCACGCAAGGATCCACAAAAGTCACTTGTTTATCCATAAGCGCCAATAAAAACGACATCCCGATCAAACCTGTGCCCACAACCAAAATATCGTTTATTGGGTACTTTAAAATCTCTTCTGTTATAGCCATTGACTTGTCCGTATCAATATTTTCTGTTGCTTTAGCAACATATTGATAGGCTTCGTCTATAGTAAGTATGTCTTTTTTTTCTGGTTTTGCATGGCCGACAAGGCTATCCATTTCTTCCCGGAATATATTCTTTTCAAGCGAACAAGGTTTCGTCAAACATTGTAAGATTTCTTCTAGCAGTACGGGTAAACTCTTGAATTCTTTAACAAATGCTAATGAATACTCTTTGTCGCCTCTTGCACTGTTTATTTCAATTAAATAGTCATATAAAGTACGTTTGGAAATCCCTAGACAACACGCCGCTGCTGTGCGATTCCTTTTGGTTTTCAACAAAGCAACTCTGCTTAAATATTCTTTCATTTTGTCATCGATCTTTGCCCGCACATCTTTTAACTTAACATGAACATCTTTGCCCCATTTCGCTTTTTCCGCGTATTGTGCTGTTCTTTCAGGATAAAGCAGTTTGCATTGTTCCATCCTCTCATAAAGCGTCCTTCTGCTCACTTCTAACAATTCTGCTGTTTTAGTTCTATGACCTTTTGTTTTATGTAATATTTCAGAAATTATCATCGCTTCTATTTCGTTTGCTATTCTTTGTATTAGTTTTGTCAAATCAATATTCTCTATTGCGTTCATTTCAAATTGTCTGATCTCATTAACAATATCTACCATTCCTTCAGAAAAAAAAGATAAGAAAAAAGCTACACTCTCTTCCATTTTTTCTTCCTTCAGCCATTCTTTTTTCAACATATTAGAATCAACTAAAAGTTCTTCTTGTTCTCGCGCCCTAAAATAGCATCTAATCTCTTTTAGAAGTTTGTCTAACTCGATATCTTGTTTCATACAGCAAAAGCTTTTTGGGGCATAGTCTTCTCTCTTGTTACTCCGTTCTAAATAGTCATACAAAGTACGTCTTGAAATCCCTAATTTACGTGCTGCCTCTTGTTTGTTTCCTTTTGTCAATATTAATGCCTGGACCATCAAATATTCCTCCAGTTTTTGGTTAGTTTTGCGCACCCTTTCAATTAATGTTATAGTCTTATCAGATGTCTCTACGGCTCTTACCGCGTCTAGTTCCTGTATATCCGCATACCCCAGATTCTGCTCTTCTGTTTTGTTCCACAACGTCCTTTTGCTAACACCTAATAATTCCGCCGCTTTAGCCTTGTTTCCTCCTGATTGTTTCAATGCCCAGGAAACCATTGCAAAATTTATTTCCCTTTTCATTAATCCCTTGAGTTCGTTTAAATCAATAGTATCTTTTTCCCCTTTTGAAAAATCCCGGATCTGCCTTTCAATAGCTAAATTTTCTCTTTCCTTAGCTTCTTTAAATAATTCCGGATCCGTAAAATCATATTCAATACTAACAGTTGTTTTATCCAGAGTCCCTGGTGTCATAATTTGTTCTATTTTGGGATACAGCACAGTTTCCGGAATAAGAAGTTTTCGCGCCGCTAATTCTTTTTCACCCTGCGCCATCTTAAGAGCTTGCACAATCACATATTTTTCTATAGCAGTTGTTATATCTTCTTTCCGCCCTAAAAGATCTATTTTCCCTTTAAACACCACAAACACATTTCTTGTGTATTCTTTTGCCCCTTGCAAAGAACTTAAGCCGTCTATCTCTATTCTTCTTTTTAATTCATTTCCTTCTTCTTCCGTTAATTGAGCAATATCAAAACTATGCATGTTGTTCTCTTTAGTTTTGCAAAAAATACTCTTCATTAATTCATTCCCTATTTCCTCTTTTATTTCCATTAAATTTATTTGAGCTTCCCTCCCTTTTGCAAAATTTGCGATTGAAAGCAAACACTGTTTTATTCGCGGCGTTGAGATTGTCATATTAAAATCTTTTCCCTCTATATTAAGTCCGTTGTTTTGGATAACTATCTTATACGCCACGTCTTTTTGTGAAAACGAACCGGACACAACAGGCATTTCCTCATTCTCTTCTTCTGTCTTTTCTGTCATGTCACAATAAAGGTTTTTTTTAAACTCTATTTTTGCATTTATCTCTAAAACTTTAAAAATGATATACCCTAAACTGACATCTAATATTTTAGCTGTTTTTTTTACATCAAAATCCTGTTCTCTTAAAACACACATTATCAGACAATTTTCAGATTCCTCAACTATCGATTTAACCCTTTGATAAAAATGTTTATTTTCAAACAAAAGGCCTGCGTTATTTCTAATATTTTTCTTTAAACTTTCACTTTTTTCTAAGTGATATTTTTGGATTCGATCAGTTAAAGTATTAATGCCCATTTTTAATAATTTTGCAACCGATTCTTTCTTCCCGCCGGTTTCTGCTAAACCTTTTAATATTAAAAACTTCTCAGTTTCCTGAGTTATCGCGGTTATGAAATCCCGTAGTTTTATCCCATGCATACGATTTTTTAATAATTCGACGGTGTTACCATAACCGCTTTGCCCGATACTAAATTTAAATCCGCACGTTTTATTTATTAAATCAAACTCTCTCTCTCCTTTTTCAAAAATACCTATTTCCTGAGTTTTCTGTTCCCGATTGATATCTTTTAATAAATCATAAAAACCAGAAGGAACATTTACATCCCATAGTTCTTCATATAAAGAAGGGACCTGTTTTATTTTTCTAATCATTTGTTGAAATCCTTTATCAAAAATGTCTTCCTGTATATTTTTTGCTTTTGAAATCCTGTTTCTTGTTGGCCATATATTACTAAAATAAGATGCCCATAAACTATTTAATCTTATCAAACCCTTGTCTGAATTATGCCGTTGACTATTCATGTTTTTCATACAATAAAAAAATCGTCTTTTATAATCTAGTCTATCGTCTATTTGAATTGCATATTCCCGCATATTAAACCTATATTCTTGCATCTGTTTTTGGATCGTTTCCACCCTCTGTTTTATTTGTTTTTTCAAAATATCCCTTCGGACATCATCCCGCCCTGTTCTTTCTTTTCTGCTCATTTTTGTCAAAGAATCTACTTCCTTCTTGAGGTTAATGAGCTCTTCTTCTCCGAACAAAACAATATCTTCTTCCTCTAAAGAAACATAAAATACCGTGCTCCCAACCTGTCCGTTTCTTCCTGTCCGAAATCTCAACTGGCCTTTTACCCGTTTATCTTTATACAAACCAGATCCTATCACATACAACCCTCCTCTTCGCACCGAAACACCCGGAACTTCAATGTCTACGCCTCTTCCTCCTATTTGCGTTGTAATCGTTACAGCCCCGGGCCGGCCGGCATCCCCGATTATTCTTTCTTCATTGCGAGGATCCAGTCCGTCAAAAACATTAGCATGAATCCCTTTCTTTTGTACTTGTTCCTTCAGCCACTTTGCTTCTTTTATGCTCCTCGTCCCAACATAAACTGGCTGTCCTTTTGTGTATTTTTCGCAAATATCATTTATTATCAGAGTCCACTTTTCTTTATCAGTGGCTACAATAATATCAGGCAAGTCTTTTCTCTGAGATTCATTACGCATAGGTATTTTCAAAAATTCTAAACCGTAATATTTCTTTGCTTCCTGGGCCACGGATTCAAAGGTTCCGCTCATCGCGGATAGCTTCTCCATTTTAGAATAATAATTCTTATAACAGATCGCTATTACAACAGGTGAGACAGCTGTAAGAATGCAGTCTTCTTTTAATTCAATAAACTGCTGTAATCCCTTTTCCCATACACTTTGAGATTTTAATTTTCCCGAAATTTCATCATAAGCAACTATTTCTTGTTCGCCGGCATTGTTTTTTTCTACCACATAATCTACATCTTTCACATACAGTTCACTTGCTATCGCGTTTTCCGTAAAATCAATTAATAAATAAATATCCATATTGCTTAAGTACTGATTCTCCTTTATATAGTCTTTAATCCGTTCTTTCCCTTTTTCGGTTAAAATAGCTATTTTTTCTAAACTATTTATTTCGTAGTCTATTCCATAAACCAAGTTCTTGGAAAACTTATAAACCTCTCTAAATATATATTTTAAAAGATTATCTGTCCTAGGTATGGATATTACTAAAGGTTCTATATTTTCATCGATTAAGATGCTGTCTCCTTCGTCCACAATTGTAAGCACCGGAGATCTTCCGTTCACTCTCGCGGTTGCTTTATGTATTAAATTATCGCGTAAATGATCAAACGCCAGTTCCCTGTTATATCCGTATACGATATCTGCCTCATACGCGTCTTTTTTGGTCATCATGATAGCCCTGTTGGATTGTCTAAGAAAATTAAAATCTTCTTCTCTTGTACGCTTAAGTTGTTTATCAAATAAATATGATTTACCCTGCACAATGACCCCTGTCCGTAATCCAAGAAAATCAAACACCTGTCCCATAAGATTTGCGTCTCTTTTAGCTAAATAATCATTAACTGTATGTATATGTACGCCTTTTTCCGTTAACGCATTTAAATACGCGGGCATAATTGCGGCTAAAGTCTTGCCTTCGCCTGATATCATTTCCACTGCTTTGCCTTCGTGTATAGCGATCCCGGCTAATATTTGTTCATCATAAGGTTTTTTGCCGATTACACGCCAGGCAGTTTCCCTGACAACAGCAAAAGCTTCGAGTAAAATATCATCAAGTGTCGTTTTGTCTTTTAATTTTAATTTGAACTCTTGCGTTTTTAGCGCCAGTTCTTTGTCAGACAAAGCTTGTATGTCTTTTTCTAATTCATTAATCCTGTTCAGCTGTCCCAAATACCTCACAATTGTTTTGTTATCCCATCCAAGGTCTTTTACTTTCTGTAAGATTTCTTTATTTTCCGGCAGTTCTATATCTTCTACTTGAACTTGTTCTTCTTCCTGCAAAACAGGTTCTGCAATTGTTTGTGTCTCTTGCATTTCTTCTGTTTCTTGAACATCAGTTTTTGGTTCAATATTTTCTTTCAGACTATTATCTTCTGTAGTTGTTATTTCCTCTATCGCCGCATCAATTACGGCTTCTCTATCTTTTGTCTCTTCTGTATCGCTATGAAGTTCTCCTGCATCTCTCAGATTTTCTATTGTTTTTGGTTCAATTTTTTCTTCCGGAATGTTATCTTCTGTAGTTGTTGTTTCCACTATTGCCTCAGCTTTATTGATATGCGGCATTATGCCTTCTTCTTTTTTCTTTCTTCCTTTTCCGCGCTTAGAAACCGGCAACTGATCATATTTCGCAAACAAATAACCGTTGCCCTTGTTAATAATGGCTTTTTTTGCTGTTTTTAGCATCATACTGATATACGCGGGCTGCTGTCCCAATCTTTGCGCTGCCATTGTTTGATTCCCGTTTGTCTTTTTTAACGCGTTTAATAACCTATTAGTATAACTCGGCAAAAATACTAAAGCCCTGTCCAGGCTCTCGATACGCCTTTTATCTTCCCGGACTAAAGCGCTCTCTCTTATTTCTTGTATCTTTGTTCCAAGCTTGTAATGCGACATTCCGAGTTTAGCCGCGGCTTGTTTTAGATGTGCGTTCCTATTTATGATAGCTATTATTTCATCCATTTCTTTGAGCGAAAGCCCTTTGAACCCGGCCCAAGCAGGCTTTTTTGATGTAACAACATCCTCTACCTGCCCACCTGCTTCTAATTTATCGCCACTAAGGCTGTCTGACACCTCTATTGCCGGCTCTGTATCCACAGGCATATCCTCTCTCCTTTTAGTCCCTGTTGAAACTTTAGAAATGCCGTCGTTCTCTTCAAAAAGCTGATTTATTTTATACCACAATCCGGCCAGAGAAACTTTTAACCGTTTAGCTGTTTCGCTTCTATGTCCCTTTGTCTGCTTCAATGTCCTGACAATTAAATGTTTCTCTAATTTATTAACTGCCTCTTTGATTATTTTTTTTAACTCTATTCCTTCAGCCGGGATTACGGGAACGTTTTTAGCATATTCCCGCAAAAGTTCAGTATCCAAGAAATTGTACTTTTGAAATTTATTGTGAAATTCTGCCGAATACATATCAAGTAATTCTATAGCCTGGCATTTCTTTCCTTTTGTTTGAACAAAAGCTCCGGCAATTAATGGTTTTTCTATTTCTTCCTTTATCTTTTTTATCAATTGATTCATGTCAATAGAGGGAAGTTTTTTGCGCATAAAATTATGCATACGAGATAACGCGTCTTTAACGCGCGGAGTCTGTAATGAAAACCTGAAATCTTTCTTTATTATAAGAATTCTGTCTTTTAAAAATCGTATTCCTGTAAATTTTTCTTCTTGTTCTATGCCCTTTTCTTCCAAAGCATCTGCTTCTTCTTTTTTTGATTCCGGCTCTTTTGAATCTACCTTCTTCTTTATAACGGCTCGAAGCTCTTCCTGTAATTTACTTTTTCGAATGCCGGCGTCTGTTGTGCTATAGTTTTCAGGGAAAAGAAAACTCTGCAATTCTCTTGCCTTTTTATGTCCCACCTTAAAACAAATTGCTTCATGAAAAAGATATTCGGCTAAAAGAGGTTTTTCTAAACCTAAAAGTTCTTCTGCTATCCCTATTTCTTCCTCATCCCCGTATCCTAAAGCATAATCTTCATCGTCATATATCAAGGCTTTGAAAGAAAATATTTTATTATTTTTGATCCTTTCAAGAGCTCCATTGAATTCTCTGCGGCAAACAGAAACCTGCATCGTTATCCATTCAGGTAAATTTGTTTGCAAAAAGCTTTGAGGAAATAGATCTATTTTTGTTTGAATATAATTTACAAGATCTTCGGAATCCGGAATATTGACCGGCGAAAGCTTTTCTCTTTGTTCTTTGCGTATTTTCCCCAGTGCTTCAGGCGCTTTTCCTGTTTTTGATTGGATAAATCCGCATTTCAAATCATTTTGATAAGAATATCCCCGAATATCCTCAAATACACAGGTTTTTGGTTCTTCAGGCACTTCCAACGCGCACACATCTTCTAGCCACCCTAAAACTTCTTTTGTTTCCTGAAGACATAAATTCAGTTGATTTTTTGTTATATGTAATTTTTGCGCGACATATTGCTTATCTCCCCTGTATTTTGCCAATAACTCCGTTATCTCCTTTCCTGTATCAATATTTACTCCCAGTTTTTCCAGGGCTTTTGTTTTGTCGCCGGTTGTCCAAAAAAGCGCCCCTTTAACTAAATACTGTCCGAGCGTTTCCCGTACTTCCTTTAATATTTTTTTTAGATCTATTCCCAAAAACGGAACATACGGTACACCCTCGGAATATTCTATTATTTTATGCCATTCCTTTCTGTCCCATCCGTATTGTTTTCTTTTATTATAACCAAACCGTTCTTCACAATTCAAAAGTTCTGCTGTCTCTCTGTCGCTTTCAGTCTGCAGTATTGCCCTGGCTATTATCGCTTTTTCAATCCTTTCCTGTTTTCTTTTGATGAGTTCCATCAAGTTGATCTTTGGGATGTTTCCGCCCATAAAATCGCTTATTAAGAGAACCTGCTCTTTTAATTGTTTTTCTCCTGCTTCGAACATAAATTCATATTCTTTTATTAAAATCGAGTTTTTATGGATATATATGTTTTGTGTTTCCGGACTAAAAGCCATTTGTTCCATCAGCTCGATATTTTCACCGCCCGGAATATTTTGTTTTGGGGCGGGAATTATTTTACAATTATTTTTAATACAATCCGCTATTTTGTCAAATTTCATATTTACTATTTTTTCATATTTTTTTATATCTACCCGGCCCTTTAACCTGCTTAAATCCAATTGACATCGTATCCATAAATCATCAATCAGTTTTAATGTTTTTCTTCTTTCCCCCTCATCCTCAAGTTCAAGAATGCTTCGGCGAAAAGAGAAAAAACATTCCCTAAAAGGATCTATAATATCATCATATTTTAAAAATCGTTCTCTTGACCGCCTGACGTAATCTTCCTGCCGCTTACGAATCCTGCCGAGCAAATGTTGAATATTTCTTATTATTTCTCTGCCTTCAGAAGATAAAATCGCTTCTTCCTGTGAAAGGCCCAATTGTTCAAGGTTTTTCAGGGCTTGTTTTAGTTTTTTTCTGTCATCTCCTCCAAAAATCCGTATATTCTCTTCATCTAACGATATATAATTTCTTGAACTTCCGGGGTCTCCGCCTCTGGCCGCGCGTTTATTAAATTGATCCTCCATTCTCTTGTTCTCATAAAAAACCCCTCCTATTGCATGCAAACCGCCGCGCGCAGAAACACCTTGCCCAAGCCGTATATGCACTCCTCTTGCTCCGGCCGGTGTAACTATAGTTACGCCCGAACACTGTCCGGCTCGTTCTATAATACTGCTTTCAATCGTTTCGTTCCTACCGTCCAGAATTTCCGGAAAAATACCCGCTTTATTCAATATTTTTTTTATATTCTCAGCTTCCCTGATAGTTGACACCCCGATCAGAACAGGACGCCTTTTCTTTTGCATAGCTAGAACATCTTTACATATAGCGGCCCTTTTTTCTTCTTTTGTTAAAAAAACTAAAGGATACAAATTTTCGCGTCTTGACTCTACTCGCAAAGGCATCTTTACTATTTCTACTCCATAATTAGCTGATATTTCTTCTTCCTCGCTCAAAAGAGTAGCGCTCATAGGAGCTATTTTCTCCTGATGCCCATAATAGTTTTTATACGTCATCTCATGCACCGAAAAGATCATCTCATGTAAAACAGTCTTTTCCTGTTTTTCTATAAATTGCTGTACCCCATGTTCCCAGACATTTCCGTCTTTTAACCTGCCGCTATACTTATCAACAATAACAACTTTTTTCCCCGAACATACAGTATAATCTTCATCCTTCGCGTAAAACTGTATTTCCAGGGCTTTTTCCATTAATAGAACAAGATACTCTCTGTCTATTTTTTTAAGCGCCGGAGATTCCAATAACAGCTCTTCGATCAAAACTTTCCCTGTTCCTGTTAAAGATACTGTTCTTTCGTATATATCGACGCTGTAATCTATTTTCGGAATATAACGGCCGGAAAAGTCATATATTAATTCAAAAAATCTTCTCTCAAAAAAGTTCTTATTTTGCGCGGCTAAAACCAACATGTCTTTATTCTCATCAATTAAAAGGCTGTCTGCTTCATCCACAATAATAAGCTCCGGAGCAAGGTTTCTTTGAACCAGATTGCCCCTTCCGTCAGCCAGGTCATCCTTAAGCTTATCAAAAACTATTTCTCTCGCCCAACCATACACAACATCAGTATTATATATCCTTCTTTTAGAAACCCTGATTTCCTCCTGATTTTTGTGCGGTAATACGCAAAGGTTTCTTATTTTACTTGTTGTCCGCGGATTACCTTCTTTTTTAAACAAAAAAGATCCTTTTGAAGTAATAGCTCCGCTGGTTAGGCCCAAAAAGTCAAAAATCCGACCGATATAATCGGCGTCTCTTTTAGCTAAATAATTGTTAGTCGTATGTATTTGCACTCCCCGTTCTGTCAAAGCATTTAAATAAGCCGGCATCATCGCGGTCAAAGTTTTGCCCTGGCTGGAATCCATTTCTATTCCTTTAGCTTCATGCATAGCTATACCGGCCAGAATTTGTATATCATGCGGCCTTTCGTTTATTACGCGCCGCGCGGTTTCCCTGACAACAGCAAAAGCTTCGGGTAAAAGATCGTCAAGTGTTTCTTCTAAATCTAATCTCGCCTTAAATTCCTTTGTTTTTGCCTGTAATTCCCGCTCTGTCAGCTCTTTCATTCTACTTTCAAGGCTATTAATAGAAGCTAAAAGGGTTAAATATCTTTGTCTGCGCGCTAAAGGCCAGCCTAAGGCCCTGGTTTCCGCATCCAGATCCCTGAAAAGATTCGTATAATCCATATCTTCATTTTTGCCGATTCCTCTAAAAATTATTTTGTTTTCTTGCTTATCAGGAACCGGCTTTTCCGAAACAAGATTCCGGGATGGAACATCAATACTATCACAACCTGATTTTTTCTTTTCATCGAGCCCATATAATATGGGCCTTATTTGCCGGCAATATATCCGCATAAGGCTTTCAATCCCAATCTTGTTTTTGGCTCCACTCCATTGTTTTAAAACAGGCAATATAAAATCTTTTTTTTCTAATATTCTTACAGTTGAAAAATATTCGGCATTATAATGCGGTTCATCCTCTCCGTTAAAAGATTCTCTTACCTTTAAATCTACGGCTCTTACTTCTTCGGCTAACGTCTTGCATGACAATACTCCGGACTTAATCGCCTCTTCCCAATCCGTACAAAATAAACATAATACCGGATGCGGAGGAACCTTGTCTTGTTTGCCTAAATACTTTTTCAAACGGTGAACTCCTACTCCACTGCTGTTTTTGCAGTAAAACTTCCGCATCGCCCAATCGATGATCCCTGAAACACCGTTGCCTTTAAAACAGGCTAATCCGCCCCTAATATCATAAACATTTAACTGTTCTATCTTCTTTCTTCTCTTTGCGGAAACTATTTGAAGAACAAATAATTTTGCCGATTTTATGCTTCTTTCCCATATATTTATTCCCTCTTTTGCTCTTCCTTGTCTTATTAAACGCAAAAGTTCACTTGTTTGAATTTGCCTGTCTATTAAATCTTGTATTTTAAAATATTGTTTCAGTTTTTTTAATGCTTCCTTATAACTGCCGTTACATCCGGATTTTGCATCAAACCAGTTAATAAGACTTCGAATGTTTTTGCCGTTAAAAACTTCCCTATTCTTCATGAAATGGCCCACGGTTAATTCTCCCGGCTGTATCCCAAAACTTCCGGCAAGTTTATTTATCATAAAAAGTTTTGCAGGATCCGTCACATCGTCCCATAAAAACTGCTGTTCTCCTTTTTTTCTTTTCCTGCCAAATTCGTTCATAATATCTTTCGGCCCGATAAAACCCTGGTTTCGCAAAAAATCAATTTTTGTCTTTGGAGAAAACCCGGTTTTGAGCCGCTCTTTCATCCTGGTTTTCTCTTGTTCCGAAGGGTAAGCAATATTTAATTCAGGGTTTTCATTTATTATTGTCTCCGGAAGCATCTCTATGGCCTCCTCCCGCAAATAATACCTTGTCCCGGATTTTATCGCTAAACCAACTCTTCTTAAAACGTTTAGTTCATAATATATTGTAGAAAGGCTATCTTTGCCGCCTCTTTGCCCTGCCATATCCATAGCTGTTTTCGCGTTATCCTTAAATATTTTGTTATCATACATATATTTTAATAACGTAGCAGGCGTCCCCGGAGGCGGTTTGACAGTATTCACAGACCTTATTTTTTGGCGCAAATGAACATCCCAGCCATAGTGGGAAAAATTGCCGCTGCTATCCTTTACATAACGTTGTCTATCTTCTATGATTTTTCTCTCCGCTTGTTTTATCCTGTCATTTTTCATTTCATCTTTTTGAGTAAAAATTGACCGCTCTTTATCTGCCAAAAGCAAATCTGGATTAGCTATATACATATCTTTTAAATGCTTTTGTACGAGTTTTTTCAAAAAAGATCCGCTGGTCCCAATAGGCAAAAAGTCATCTGTAATTAAAAATCCTCCCGCTTTTAATTTTGATGCTATCAAAGGAAGGAATTTTTCATAATTAGAAGCAATATAATTACCTGCTCTCTGATAATAAATATCTATTTTTTTCTTTAAGACATCTTGTAATAATTTTGGGTATTTTTCCGGTTCATCAATAGCAGTATTAATAAATGTAATCGAATATTGTTTTTGAACACCATTTAAATAAGTCCACTTGAACTTGATCTCCGGAAAGCCTTTATTGTTTCTGATCCTGATCGAGTTTTTATTAACTCCTATGGCTTTTAATTCAAAAAGAATAAGAAGTTCCAGATCCTTTTTTTCTTCTTCTGTTTCTCCCCAAGTAATCCCATACCCAAACCGTTCTTTATACGCCCTGTAAGATTCTCCTTCTTCTGTTTTAACCTGTTCTATAAGTTGCTCTAGCTTGTCCCAGCTTTCATATTTAAGCTTTTGTATTCTTTCAATATCAATTTCTACTTTATCCACAAAAAAAGCTTTTATAGCGTTTGTAGACAAAAGAAAATTTGATATATCAGCTCCTGCTCCGCCATATACTACTGTTAAGGGTTTATTGTCCGGGTTGACTATTTCCTTAACCGCCATATCATGTTCGACATATAGTTCGTGGAGAAGACCGGCTTTAACTAGGCGCTGATCGATATTATTATTAATATCTTGTTCGTTTTCCGTATCAAGCTTTTTTCTGATATTTACGCAAACTCCATAAGCCTTAATATTATCTGCTGCCAGAAAACACCACTTCCGTAATTTTAGGACCTTTTTGTCCATGTCTATAATTCTGGGGGTTTTTATTTCTTTAGCTTTCACTGGAAAAGGCGGAGTCTTAGCCTTTATAAACCAAAATGAAGACCAGATATTATCATCTGTAACATAATATCCATCTTTTCTCATGCATTGGTTAATAAAATTAATAAAACTTTTCGTTTTCTTCTTATAATTTTTTGCGATTTCAAGCCCTGCGCGCTGATAATAAATGTCTATTTTCTCGTCCTTTAATATGTCTTGATATTCTTCAGGACGTGTTATATCCGCATTTACAAAAATTATTTTATATTCTTTTTCTTCTGCCCCGGAATAATTCCATTTAAATTGTATTGCAGGACATCCTTTTTCTTTGATCACTTTAACTGTGCTTAGATCAACTCCTATTGCTTTTAGCTCTAAAGCCAGCGCTGCTATTATCTGCCAATTAGTCCAGATAAACGCGGCAGTTCCATAACCATCATGATATTTACTTTTAGAGTACCATTTACTGCAATATTTTTTTATATATGCTTCTGCACTGAGAGACTCGAAACATTCTTTCAGGTCTTGTGCTGATAGTTCTGACCAAAAGTTTTTATATTGTGAAATAAAATATCCTTTTTGCGCGTTAGTAGACAATAAAAAATTCGATATATCTGCTCCTGCTCCGCCATATACAGCTGTTAATAGTTTGTTTTCAAGATTTATAATCTCTTTAACTGCCATGTCATGTTCGACGTATAGTTCGTGAAGAAGGTTAGCTTTAACAGGACGCGTATCTATCATGTCGTTTTTCTTGTCTTCGGGTTTTTTCTGCGGGTTTTCAAGAACAAACTTCTGCAATATCTCAGGATTATCTTTTTTCAAACAACATACTTCACAAATAATTTCTTCGCTTTTCAGATCAATCGTTTTTAAAACTTTATATTCATCAAAAGATCCTTGGGGTTTATATTTTTTAGGATAATACCTGAGGTAAATCTTGTTTTCCCATTCTTTTCCCATACAGCTTAGACAACAGGGAAGATAAAAAACCTCTTCATCCTGATACAATCCGTCAAATCTGTATTTTTTAAAATCAATATGAGCAAGATCCTGACTGATAAGTTTTATTAATCCTTGAGCAGTAATTTTAACGCCATAATCAGTTAATACCTGGGAGATTAACTGCGTTATATAAGAAAAACTAATGTCTTTTTTAAATTCTTCGGCTAAATTAGATATGTCAGAAAATTCTTCGACAATAGACAAGTCCTTGCCTGTTCCTGTGATTGTCACCATAGGGCTAAGCCGCGAAACAGGCGCTAATGTATATTTTGGCATTCGTTCCTTAATAGTATTAATCGCGAACACAAAATCATTTACCACAAACAAACATAAAACAGCTATTGTGATACTTTTTATCCAGAATTTGTATTTTGTTTGATGTCGTATCATTGTTTCGTTATATTATTCGTATTGATTATTAACATTTTCTAATATATATGCATTATTTGCAAAAATATTTCGTGCATTATATCACGGAAAAGCTAGTTAGTCTAATGAAAGCTTTCCTGAAGATTGAAAACAGGTTGAATCCACTCCCAGCCCTGTCTTTTTTTTACTTTTTCTAGAGATTGCCGCACCCTTCGCTTGGCTCAGGGTTCGCAATGACGAAATGGGTCATTCCTCCTTTTCTGTCTTTGCGAGGGAGCACGAGCGACCGCGGCAATCTCACTATTCACCATTCACTAACGACGATTCACTTTTTTAAAGACCGATTTCCAGATTTTTCACCACAGAGCCTCTGAGTCACAGAGCCATTCAAAACCCAACTTTCGACGGTTAGGGGACAGGTGTGGGATTAATTTTGGGACAGGTGTAGGTTCAAATTCAGAACCGTCCCTAATATCTACACTCCTCCAATGACGGATGAAGCGCTTTCCCTTCACCCTTGACCCGTGAACGGCGCCAAAGGCGCCTTATTTCCCCCTCTGTGCCTCTGTGCTCTCTGTGGTTTATTTTTTCTTTTTATTCTATTTCTATCCGAGTTTGCCGCGTCGCTCACGCTCCTCGCGAAGACGGAGAATTGACGCAATCACACTTGCTCCCTCGCAAAGACAGAAGAGCGGAAATCAGGGACGGTTCTGAAATTAATCCCAGACCTGTCCCAATTTCAATCCCTGGGGTGTCCCTCTGAACTAATTTTTTGTTTGGCGCACCACAACTTGTGCTATAATACCGACATGATACTTTGCTGTGGAAACATAGCTTTTGACCTTATATCAAAAGGCAAAAAACAAGAACCAACCCTGGACTTTTCCGCCCGGCCGGGCGGGTCTGTCTTTAATACAGCTATTCTTTTATCCCGATTGGGCCTTCGTGTTTCTCTTTTAGCAAAAACAGGCACTGATTTTCTTTCCAAAAATCTTTGTCACATCATGTTAAAAGAAAAACTTAACACAAAAAATATTGTTTATAATAAAAATATAAAACCCGGTTTAGCTATTGCCAAAATTAATAAAAAAGGAGATTCTTCGTATATCTTCTATAAAACACAAGGCAAAATTACTGCTTTTTCAAAAAAAGAAATTCCATCATCTATTTTCAACAATATCAAAGCATTCCATACTGCTTCTGCTTTTTCTTATAATAATTTTACCTTTGAGAACACTCTCTCTTTGATGCAACAGGCAAAGAAAAAGAATATTCTTATCTCCTATGACCCTAACTGGCGCGAAAACAGAATCAAAAACAAAAAAATGGCCCGTATCCGGATAAAAAAGCTTCTCCGGTATGTTGATCTCTTAAAACTCAGCGAACAAGACGCCCTTGGGATTACTTCCTCTAAAACTCTTTCTTCTGCTTTAAAAAAACTTCCCCAAAAAGTCGTTATAACTCTTGGAGGAAAAGGGTCTTTTTTTTATAAAAACAAAAAGAGAATATTCTGTCCGGCTTTTAAGATTCCTCTTGTAGATACTATCGGCGCGGGAGATGGTTTTACTGCGGGACTCCTTTTCAGATACTGCGTTCAAAAAAAACAAGGTCCTCTTGATATCACCAAAGAAGACCTTGTTTTTGCTTCAGCAGTATCCGCTCTTATCTGCGGAGGTACAGGCGCTACTGAAAACCTTCATAATTTGTTTCAAGTTCAACGATTTTTAAAAAAATATAATAGATAGATTTATTTTTTTATTGAGATTGCCGCGGTCGCTTCGCTCCCTCGCAAAGACGACTTTGGTTGACGGTTAACCGTTAGTCACCGTTAATTAATTGCCGGTTTTTTTCTGTATATCATTTCGCCTTTTCTAAGTATCCCTAGTTTTTTTCGCGCTTTTTTTTCTATATAGTGCGGATCTTCCTGAAGTTTTTCAAGTTCTCCTTCAAGTTCTTTATTTTCTTCTTCGAGTAGAAAAATACGCTGTCGGTACTGCTCGCTCTTTTCCCGCAGTTTATGTAATTTAGAATATCCCGGCAAAAAAATCACCATAAGCACCAGCAATATTCCTCCGCCGCAAATAATTAGTGTTTTTCTTTCCATTCTTTTACACCGTAAACCGCTTTTTCGCCTAACATCTCTTCTATCCGTAAAAGTTCGTTATATTTACACACACGATCTGTTCTGCATACAGATCCTGTCTTTATCTGTCCAGCTCCTGCTGCTACAGCAAGATGCGCGATGGTTGTGTCTTCTGTTTCACCCGATCTATGCGAAATAACCGCTGTATACCCTGCTTTTTTTGCCATCTCTATCGCGGCTAATGTCTCGGTCAAAGTTCCTATCTGATTTACCTTGATCAATATTGAATTAGCTATTCCTTTATCTATTCCCTGCTTCAGCCTTTCCGTATTCGTAACAAAAAGGTCATCTCCGACCAATTGCACTTTGCTTCCGATTTTTTCTGTCAAAGTTTTCCATCCTTCCCAGTCATCTTCCGCAAGGCCGTCTTCAATTGACACTATAGGATATTTTTCCACCCAATTACCGTAAAAATCAGCCATTTCATCAGATGATTTTTTTGGATTTACTTCTGCTTTAAGAACATAGCTGTCCCCTTCATAAAATTCACTGGACGCGGGATCAAGAGCTATACTGATATCTTTACCCGGAACATATCCGGCCGCTTTTATCGCTTCAAGGATAACTTCAACAGCTTCTTCGTTGGAACTAAGATTCGGAGCAAAACCGCCTTCATCTCCGACAGAAGTTGATAGTTTTTTCCCTGCTAATATTTTCTTAAGCTTGTGAAAAACTTCTGCCCCCATTCTTAAGGCCTCTTTAAAAGATACCGCGCCTATCGGCATTATCATAAACTCCTGCAGATCAACATTGTTATCCGCGTGTTCCCCTCCGTTAAGAATATTCATCATCGGAACAGGCAGAATATTCGCGTTGTCTCCTCCTAAATACTTAAAAAGAGGCTTTCCAAGAGAAACTGCGACAGCTTTTGCCGCGGCCATGGAAACTCCCAATATCGCGTTTGCTCCTAGCCGTCCTTTATTAGGTGTTCCGTCAAGTTCAATCAATGTCCTGTCCAGGGATGCCTGATCCGCCGCATCCATACCTTTTATTTTTAAAGCAATCTCACCGTTAACATTATTAACGGCTTTCATAACACCCTTTCCCTCGTAACGGCTTTTATCTCCGTCCCGCAGTTCAACAGCTTCATGCTCTCCGGTAGAAGCGCCGCTTGGTACTGCTGCTCTGCCAAGAATCCCACCCTCAAGAATAACGTCCACTTCAATCGTAGGATTGCCCCGTGAATCAAGAATTTCTCTGGCCTTTATTTCTTTTATTATTGTTGCCATTCTTTTTCCTCCTTTTTAAAAACATCAGACTCTCCAGATTTATTCTTTCGATAAAAACTGATGCGTTAATATTATTCCGCGATTCGCACTTTCCTTCCTTCTATTTTAAGTCTGCCCTCAACAAACAATTTAACAACTAAAGGATATAAAACATGTTCCTCTTTATGAACTTTTTCTTCCAAAGTTTCCAGGTTATCATGGTCTTCGACTAAAATACTTTTCTGCAATATTATTGGGCCTTCATCGATTTCTTTGTCCACGAAATGAACAGTTACTCCGGTAATTTTTACTCCATAATCAAAAGCATCTTTTATTCCATGCATCCCCTTAAAACTGGGCAATAGAGCCGGGTGTATATTTATAATCCTCCCCTTATATGCTTCAACAAAATCCGCGCTAAGAATACGCATAAAACCGGCAAGCACAATTAGATCTATGTTTTCTTTTTTCAATCTTATCATTAATTTCTTCTCGTATTCCTCCCGGGAAGAACATTCTTTGCTTTCAAGAACAAAAGTATTTATTTCAGCTTTTGCGGCACGAATAAGCGCATAAGCGTCTTTTTTGTCACTTATAACTAAACGTATGTGTCCTTCTGCCAAATTCGCGCTTTTTTCCGCGTCAATAAGCGACTGCAAATTGGTTCCTTTCCCTGAGGCAAAAACTGCTATGTTCATGTTTTTATCCTTGTGTTTTCGCAATGACAAATAAAAATAAAATTCGGGGACATGACTGAAAGGGACACACTTCATATATATTCTGTCAGTGAAGTGTGTCCCTTTCCGACGTGTCCCCACTGTGTTACATATTCTTTATAACCTTAGTCGGGCATTTCATACTAAGGATTTCAACTTCTTCCTGTTTATCCTGTTTCGAATAATCCGCGTACGAAAGGTTTTCTGTAACTTTAAAAAATCCTTCCGGAGATAATTTCTCACAGATCCCGCAAGCAATACAGCCGACTCCGCATACCTGTCTAACCCTTAAGGCATTATCATGAGAACTGCATGCCACGTAAAAAAGTTTTTTATGTTTTTTTTCTTCGATCTTGATTATATTCCGGGGACACGCCTTTTCGCATTTACCGCAGCCCGTACATTTTTCCTGATCCACCAGAGGAAGGCCGTCTTTCATCGTTAACGCGTCAAACGGACATTCTCTTACACAATCGCCCAGCCCCATACAGCCGTATTCACACTGCATCCCGCCTCCAAAAATAAGATCCGCGGCTAAACACGTTTTAATACCCTTATAGTCTGCCATTATTTTTTTATTTTCTGATCCGGCCGCGCAATGAATAACCGGAATTTTAGGATAAAGGTTTGCCCCTTCCCGGCCTATAAGTTTAAACAGTTCTTCTCTGGTTTCCGCATCCAAAACCCTGCATTTTCCCGGATCCGCGTTTTCAAACACTATGTGTTCGGCAAAATCATGACAGCTTAAAAATCCACAGGCCCCGCAATTGAGCCCCGGTAAAAGATGATTGATCTTATCTACTCTTGGGTCTTCTTCAACCCTTAATTTTTTATCCGCGAAAGCCAAAACAGCGGCAAATATTATTGCCAATCCCGTCATGCTTAGTACTGATGCCAAAATCAAATTATCCATTATTTTGTTCTGTTGTTACTTTTTTAAACTATTTTCTTATTCGCCCTCAGAAACTACATATCTTAAATTTATATGTTTCTGTCTTTTTCCTTTTTGCTTTTATCGATATTGCCGCGTCGCCGCTCCGCGCCTCCTCGCAATGACGGAAGGGGTTCGCCGCTGGCCCACTGAGGCGGATCCGCTTATTATGGCGAAGAGACGGCTCCTGCAACTATTCACCATTCACTCACCACTATTCACTGAATAAACTGCCGCGCTCCCCTTCGCTCCTCGCAAAGACGGAATCTTTTCAGCTGGAAGGGCAAGCATTCCGCGCACAGTTCCGCAGGATGATCAAGAGATCATCCGAGGACTGTTTGAGCACGGAATGTTTGCCCTTCCAGCCGCGCATTCCAGCTCTTTCTTCTCTGTACTTTCAAGACAAGACGCTATTCACCAAAGAGATTGCCGCGGTCGCTCTTGCTCCCTCGCAAAGACAGCGGAGAAATTGCCGCGTCGGCCTGCGACCTCCTCGCAAAGACGGAAAGGTTTCGCCGTCGGCCCACTGAGGCGGCTCTTACTAACAACTAACGACCAACGACTCTTTTTGTGCTATCCGCCTATGATTCCGCCAAAACCCATAAACGCTAAAGCAAGCATTCCGGCTATTATCAAAGTTATGCCTGCTCCTTGTAATGGTTTGGGTATTTCAGAAAAAACAAGATCCTCTCTGATACCAGCCATTATCACCAGCGCTATAGTAAAGCCCACTCCCGCGCCGAGTCCAAAAATAACGGACTCCAAAAAAGCATAATTCCTCAGAACCATAAATAAAGTAAGTCCGAGTATCGCGCAATTAGTAGTTATAAGCGGCAAAAATATGCCTAAAGCTTTATACAAAGCGGGCGATACTTTTTTTATAAACATCTCCACAAATTGCACAAAACTAGCTATGACTATAATAAAAGTAACATACTGCAAAAATGCGACATTAAACGGCACCAGAATATAATGATAAATAAGCCACGTAACTGTCGCGGCCATGGTCATAACAAAAGTAGTGGCCATGCCAAGACCGATCGCGCTGTCTATCTTATTAGAAACTCCAATAAAAGGGCATATTCCTAAAAAATATGTTAACACAAAATTGTTGGTTATGCTTGCCGCGATAAAAACCAATATAAGTTGTTTCATTTTTCGTTTACCCTAAACTTTTTTTGTTTACTCTTTTTTTTCTCATCAATAACATTAAACACACCAACCAGAAGCCCCAGCGTTATAAACGCTCCGGCAGGAAGAACCATAACAATCCAATTCGTAAAGCCCTGTCCCATTATACGCGCTTCAAAAATAGTTCCTGCTCCTAAAATCTCTCTTATTGAGCCTAAAACAATTAAAGCTAAAGTAAACCCGATCCCCATACCTAAAGCGTCAAAAAACGCTCTTACTGGCCCTTGCTTAGAAGCAAAGGCTTCTGCTCTGCCCAAAATAAGACAATTGACCACTATCAATGGAATATAAGGCCCTAACGCCTTGCTTATCTGAAAAAAATTAGCTTTTAAGAAATAATCCGCTAGCGTTACAAAAGTGGCGATTATAACCGTAAACATCGGAATTCTGACCTGCTCGGGGACAAATTTTCTTATAACAGATACCACTATGCTGGAAGAAACAACCACAAATGTAGTCGCCATGCCCATAGAAAGTCCAAACAGCGCTTTTGTCGTAACCGCCAGGGTCGGACACATTCCTAAGACCTGAACGAACACCGGATTTTCCCGCCATAATCCTTTTACAAAATCTTTTATCATGACCTGTTTTTCCTTATTTACGCAACGCCTCGCGTATTTCCGCTAGTTTCTTGTTGATTATATTTACAACTGCCCTTGATGAAATTGTAGCGCCTGTTATGGCTTCTATTTCATAAGGTTTTTGCGGGTTCTGGTTCTTAACATACTCTATTGCCTGGACAATAGACAACCCCTTAAACTGATCTTTAAATTTTCCGTTCGCGATTTCAGCTCCGAGCCCGGGTGTTTCTTGAGACTCAAGAACTTCCATCCCTTTGGTTTTTATAATCTTTTCATCCACACCAACTATTATTTTTATTATCCCCTGGTATCCGTTTCCCTCTGCAACAAAAGCATATCCCAATAAAATCCCTTTCTTATCTCTGACCTTAAAAACATCTTGCTGACCCTCTATTTTCTCCGTTTTATCCGTCCCCGGAAAAATACTCTTTATTGCTTTGTCCATTTCTTTATTTATGTTTATTTTAATTTTGGGCATCGCGTACTTATAAACAAAAACCAGACTAAGACCTGAAACAGCTCCGACCACAGCCAGAGCAACTATCATTTTTGTAACATTGTTTTGTAAAAAATTTTTCACGATCTTTATTTCCCCCCCGTTATTCCAAACCTTTTCCGCTTTGTCGCCCGATTAATAAGCGGAGTCAACGCGTTCATCAATAAAATGGAATACATCACTCCTTCCGGCAACCCTCCCCATAAACGTATAACCATCGCAATAAAGCCGCATCCTATTCCAAAAATCCATCTTCCTTTAAGCGTTACCGGAGAGGTTACCGGATCTGTCGCCATAAATACCGCGCCGATTAAAAGGCCTCCTGCCAACACGTGAAATACAGGCCCCGCAAAAACTTTCGGGTTTATTATATGCGTAATCGCGGCAATAACAACTACTGTTCCTATATATGCTAACGGTATCCTGTAATCAATTATTTTCTTCCACAAAAGATATATCGCGCCTAAAAGCAATGCCGCGGAAGATGTCTCTCCCAAACACCCTCCTACATTACCCAGAAAAAGATCTGAATATGGAGTAATTATATGATCAAATTTTACCAGAGCAAGCGGTGTCGCCATAGTCGCGGCATCTATAGCGACAGGCGCGGTCCATGTTGTCAGAACAACCGGAAACGACGCCATAAGAAACGCCCGGCTAAGAAGCGCCGGATTAAAAATGTTGTTACCCAATCCCCCGAATATTTCTTTACCCAAACTTATAGCGAAAACTCCGCCAAAAAAAGCCATCCAAAGAGGAATTGCAGGAGGCAAAACCAATGCCAAAAGAAGGCCGGTAAGAATTGCGCTAAAATCCTTTATTTGCACTTTTTTCTTTCTAAGCTTCTGAAGCAGATATTCCGCGGCAACACTTCCCGCGACTGTTGCGATAATAACGCTTACTGCCTGCCATCTGAAAAAATATATACCCGCAATCATGGCAGGAATAAGCGCTGTTATAACGCCTTTCATGATGCCCTGAGTATCTAGCGGAGCAGAAACATGGGGTGAACTATTTATAGTAAGTTTATTCATCTCTTTACTTTTTCTTTGCGATTATTCTTTTGGCTTCTTTTATATATTGAACAAGAGGAATCCTTGCGGGACAAACATATGTACAACTCCCGCATTCCATACAATCTGTAACGTAGGCTTCTTCTGTTTTGTCCCATAAATTCTTTTTCGCGCTTCTCATAATATCCGTAGGAGATAATCTTACAGGACATACATCTACACATTTCGCGCACCTTATACATTGCCCTTCTTCAAAATCAGGAGCAGTCTCTTCAGACAAAAAAAGTATGCCCGAAGTATTTTTAAGAACAGCCGCATCTGTCCCGGGCTGGGAAAACCCCATCATAGGTCCTCCTATAATAACTTTTTTGGGGTTCTTTTTAAACTTGATCCCGCATAGTTCTATTAAATCCGTAACAGTTGTTCCTATCTTTACAATATAGTTACCCGGATTTTCCACACAATCCCCTGAAATCGTAACCATTCTTTGCAGAAGAGGCTTATTAAAATAAACGGCTTCATATATGGCATATATTGTTCCTATATTCTGCACAAGAAACCCTATATCTAAAGGCAGTTTTCCGGGCGGAACTTCTTTGCCGGAAATAGCGCTAATAAGCTGTTTTTCCCCTCCTTGAGGATACTTTGTTTCAAGCGCAATAATCTCTACCTCTGCACCTTTTAGCGATTCTGCTGTTTTTAGTCCACAGTGAAAAGCATCCAACACATTTTGTTTGTTATTTTCAATAGCTATATAGGTTTTTTTCGGCTGTAATACCCGAAAAATAAGGCCTATCCCTTCTAATATTTCCTGTGTCTTGTTTAACATCATCACATGGTCACATGTAAGATAAGGCTCGCATTCCGCTCCGTTAATGATCAAGGTGTCGATTTTCTTTCCTTCCGGAACACTTAATTTTACATGAGTCGGAAAAGCCGCTCCTCCCATACCCACGATTCCCGCGTCCCGAACCTTTTGTATAATCTCTTGAGCTGAACAACATTGTTCTTCTATCTTGGGATATTCCTTTGGCGCCTTGCTTTTGTCTCTCTCTATGAAAATGGATAGTGTCGGCCCCAAACTGGGATGAAAAGCTTTCTTTATATCAAGAACTTTCCCGCTTACAGAAGAATGAATACAGGACGAAATAAAAGCGTTGGAATCAGCAATAATACTGCCTTCTTCTACAAGATCCCCTTTTTTAACAATAGGGTCAGCCGGTTTTCCAATATGCTGGGATATCGGTACTTCTATTTTATCGGGAAGAACAACCTGTTTAAAAGACTCTTTTAGGCTTATTTCTTTTTTATAAGAAGGGTGTATCCCTCCTTTAAAGGTAAAAGTCATAAATTTTTTCATGTTTTTATTAATTGGAATTTAGAAAACAAAGATAAGCTTACATTATACATATTGAGTCTTTTTTGTCAATATGAGGCACGTCCTTGTCATCAGATTGTGTCATAACGTTTTTGCGAACCACTAAAGGGGGAAACCATATTATTATTAAGATTGCCGCGGTCGCTGTGCTCCCTCGCAAAGACGTATACATAGGGACGTCTCCCTGTCGGGTGACGTCCCTCAGATTGGTATTGAAATAAAAACTTTTTCATTATATAATTATGTTACTGCTTTCAAATACCATGTAGAGGAGAATGCCCTATGTCCCAAAAAAAGAAGAAAAAACTTATTTGCTGTGAAAAATGCCAAAGTTACTGGACATGTGAAACTAAATGGCATCGAGGAGAGCAAAATCGTGAAAATATCTGTTGTTCTAAATGCAGTTTTTATCCCCTTTGCTGGGCTCCGTTATCCTGCACAAACAAATAAGCCCCTTTGATCGTAACTTTTCAAGCAATATTTTTATCCAAACGAACCCATATTTGTCCGATTAGCCCGCATAGCATAAAAAATATCCCGCTAGCCAGTAAAATCACAAAATTAGATAAATATTTGGAAAGATATGCTGTTAATGCCATGAAAAAAAGAAACGCAAGATGAATAACCGCTTCCATTGAACTAAAAATCCGCCCTCGTACTTGATCCGGAATCAGCATATGTATCAACGTATTACTGCATGTCAAGATAGGAGCCGCAACCGTTCCTATTAAAAGTATAAGAGTTCCTCCCAGAATAAAAATAGGTGTATTGTTAGCATAAACCGCAAAACAACTTATTCCAACACCACATAAAGTAAACCCTAAAAATATTGTTTGAACCTTATTCGCTTTTTGTCCGAATTTACCAAACAAAACCGTCCCCAAAAAAAGCCCTGCGCCAAGAAAAACTCCAAAACTTCCAAGCGCCTCTGTTATTGACCCAAAAGATTCCTGGATAAAAACTATTATGATACAAAAAATCGAACCAACTCCTGCCATCAAAAGAAAAAACGTAGCTGTTACTATCTTCATCTTATTTCTGGCGAACATATAGCCGAATCCCTCGGCTATTTCAACCCAAAGATTCCTTCTAATTGCTTTTTTAATAACACTTCTTGTCAAAAGGATATCTTCTTTTACGTTCTTTATTCTTCTTATGGGAGCAATAATCGCGATCATTCCGGCCGATAAAAAATAACTTATGCTGTCTAGATAAAAACCCCACATATACCCTATCCATTTAACAATAAACCCTGCGGCCGCAAAACCAAGAATAGTAGCTATCATCCTGGTCGTATTCGAAAGTGAATTAGCAACTACAAGCTTATCCTGTGAAACAATAGCCGGAATAAGCGCCATTTTAGAAGGAATGAAAAATCTTGTAGCAGAAAAGATAAGAAATACCAGAATATATACTACAGGCATCATGTTCAAATACACAAATAAAGGTATGGCAAGAACAAAAAGGCCCCGTAATATATCCGAATTTATCATCACGGTTTTTCTGTCCCACCTATCAACATAAACACCGGCAATAGGACCAACTACAAAGACAGGAATAACAATAAAAAACAGGAGTTTTGCCAGAGCTATCGCAGATCCCGGATTTTTAGAATAAACCAGTGATATTAAAGCCATCTGGTTTAATCTATCTCCGAATTCAGAAATTATCTGGCCGCACCATAAAGCAAAAAAATTCCTTTTAAACAGAACTTCCCTAAAACGTACCATATTTTTTATGAAAAATAGTTTTTATCTGCCTATAAAAAAGATGGAGCCCGCGAGTGGAGTCGAACCACCGACCTAAGCATTACGAATGCTTTGCTCTACCAACTGAGCTACGCGGGCCCCGGCCTTCCGATAAATTGTATAATTAAATGCCCTTTTTTTCAAGGACGAATTAAATAGGGTAGGTAAATAGGGACGTCTCCCTGGCGGGTGACGTCCCTATTTACTACCGCTAAAACAAAAGACTAGCGCCCATTTAGGCGCAAAAGGTATTTTTTCATGCTTACAAAAAACAATGTTTCCTTTTATTTGTCTGACCTCTCCTTTTAGATAGTGCTCTTGATAAATAACCGGCATTATTTTTACAGCGAACAAATCCTCTGTTTCTCCTGTCATAAATGTTCCGGGATATGCTAAAAATAGTATGGATAGAACTAAAAGAATGATTGCTGCTGTGTTTTTGTGCTGATGTCGCATTTTAAGACTTGTTATCAATGAAAACATTAAAATCCCAGAGAAAAAAGACCCAAACAAAAAAGACACTCCAAGCAAGAAAAAAATGCTTGTGTAAAGTGTCGTAACAAAAACTTTTCTTTTGTTCAAATTGTTGAGCATGAATACATCTCTGGCTTGAAACTATTATTACTTGCCTGCATATTTTCCTAGTTTACCAGGAGAATAGCTTAATGTAAATAGGGACGTCTCCCTGGCGGGTGACGTCCCTATTTACCTACAAAACATTTTGTTCAACACACTCTATAAGCTCCCTGATTCCTACGGGCTTAGCTAAAAACTTGCGCCCCCCGATACTCCCCTCACGTTCTTTTTCTTCATCCACAGTTATCATCCCAGTCAAAAAAATAACAGGCGTTGCCTGGACTCCGCTTCCTTCGTCCCCTAATTGTTCAGCAACAACAGCTCCCTCAAGATCCGGAAGCATAAGATCTAACAAAATCAAATGCGGTTTAAAATTTTTTGCCGCACTAAGAGCAAGCTGTCCATGATTCACTGTTTCCACTATATACTTGCCGGTTTCTTCCAAAACTGTTTTTACTAATTCCGTGAAATCTTTTTCATCATCAACAATTAGTATTTTTTTTATCTTAGCCTTTGCCATGAAATCCCTCCTTGTTGTCTGTATTCCCAAGGCACTATTTACGAGAAACATCTCTCCCTTTTTTATGCCTTAAATATACCATTAAAGGGTTAATTTTCAGTTGCTAAAGTGTTAATTTTGCGTTATTTTTTAGGAGGCTAAAAGGTAAGTCTTAAGATACTTCTCTATAAAAGAAAAGAACTTATGTTATTTTAGTGGAAAACTATCGTATATTTTGCTCAACACAGCTCATCAATTCTCTGATCCCCACAGGCTTTGCCAAGAACTTATGCCCGCCTATGGTTCCAATCTCTGTTTCTTCTGAAGTTACCATAGCAGTTAAAAAGACAATTGGAATATCTTTAATGCTCTCATCTTTCTTAATCTTTTCAGCCACATCTGCTCCGTCCATTTCCGGCATCATAAGATCCAGCAGGATTAACTGCGGAAAGAACTCCTTTGCAGCAGCCACTGCATGATGAGCGCTATTAACTATTCTAACCTCATATTTACCAGCATCCAAAAGAACCTCTTCTACAAGCTCTGTAAAACCTTTTTCATCATCAATAACCAGAATACGTTTTTTTGCCATGTCCCCTCCTTATATCAAATTTTCTTTAACTTGTTTTTTGTTACAACCTGTACGCAGCATCTCCGGTCATTTGCGGCATTATTATACTACATACTTGCTCTTATTTGTAGTCCTAAATGCATACTAAATCCATACTTGTAAAGCAGAAAATAACACTATCCCACAAAAAGCTTCTAGCAAGAAGCCTTTTTCTTCCTACATTCTGCATTGTAGACGAACAATTAAGCCAACTTTGGTAAATGGTGTCTTGTCCTGAAAAACAAGAGATTGCCGCGTCGTCACTACGCTCCTCCTCGCAAAGACGAATTAGGTTCGCCGTCAGGAGACGGCTCCGACAGAAAAAGTGTCAACTTTTTTAGAACGATACAGGTGAATAATGCGGACAAAAGCATGTGTTATTTGCTCCGAGTAGACTTTTATGTCTCAGCAAATAACACTAACCATTAAAAAAGGCTTTCCTAAGAAAGCCTTTTTTAATGGTGCCACGGGACGGAATTGAACCGCCGACACAGGGATTTTCAGTCCCCTGCTCTACCGACTGAGCTACCGTGGCACGTTATTTATAGTATTTCTATATAGTGTTTTACGTGGTCAATAAATTATCACACATTTATCATGAAGTCAATAAAAATGACTTTCCCTCTAATTTTTTAAGCGTATTTTAATATCCTGACCATTTGATCTACAACTTCCTTTAATTCCTGCATATCAAACCTAACGGCTTTAGGGATAATCTTTACAATAAAGGAAGTTTTGTCTTTTCCGAATTTTTCAGTAAATTCAGCTAAGCTGTTAACACTTTCTGCATTTAAAATGCACGCATATAGATGCTCTAATTTATCCGCACTCCACCCCAGATGCTTTGCTATTGCAAAAAGCGTTATTTCGGGTAATGGAAGAAGGTCTTCTTTCGATAGTTCCGAATCATCTATATACGCTATTGTCGAGACGCTATCATATCCCGTAAAATAGTTTTTATTTGTCTTTTTCGCTATAATGATAATGTTCTCTTTTTTTATGCCCGTTTCGCTCTTAGTCAAAATATCCAGTCTGTTACCTAACTCCGCTCCATTGACTTTGATTATCTCTATGTTTTTCAGGATCTTATTTAATATATTGTCTTGTTTCATTTCTTCAATAGCTTGTACAAGCTGTTTTATCAACCTGCCTGCTTTTTTATTCCCAAGCTCCAGATCAAAAGCCAATATTTGTTTTTCTTGGTTCTCGTTCAATGCGCTGAAAGCATTACGCAGGATATTCGCAACGATCCCTTCGTTATCCAGCAGTTTTTTGAATCTGGACTGTTTTAAAATACCTTCTATAGAGTTTTTGTATTCATCAAGTCCTCCTCCGAAATCTCCGTCCTCCCTCCATTCCTTGTCCTGTATTTTAGCTTCTTCGTCATTAACCTTTACTAACCAGCGTTTTTCAATCATTTTTTCCCAGAGTTCTTTCCCCTTTTCATAGCTATTTAAAATCAGTTCTTTCGTTATATATCCGGCGCCGATGCTTTTATCTATTCTACTTCCCCAGACAAGTTCATTTATCCATGCTTCTGTTAAGTTCCAGTTCTTTGCCCTGTCAAAACAGATCTCCCTGCCCCGCAAATTTAAGACATAATCTTTATCCTGTATGCCATAAAATTTTAAAGCGGCTCTAAGTTCTTTTATCCTGATCAAAGAGTCCCTGCCCCCTTCATCTCTACCGTCAGTCGCCAGATCTAATACAAATCTATTCACCCCGTTCCTTTTTAAATGTTCTATTAACCAATATAACTGTCTTGCGGACGCATGTACGCCTGCTTCCTGCAATATGCCGACTATATGAGCATAGCCTTCTTGTTTTGCGTGTTTTGTGAAATTTTGGAGAGCTTTACTCTTAAGCATTGTGCCATTAAGCCATCTTTTATCTATACGCCTTATAGATTGTTCAACTATACGTCCGGCACCAAGCGTCCATGTATTATATTCAGTTGACCCTATTTGTCTGAGATCAAGACAAACTACCTCGACGGTTCTGTCCGGAATATCTTTTGTCATAAAGTGCTCCTGGTCATAATTAACCAGAAACATCTTATCCTGCAGTAAACTGGACCTTTTAAGAATGTCCAACCCGTTTTCATAAGAACACAACAGCTGTGCCTGCGGAATATCCCGATAATCATAATTCACTATTTTTATTTTTTTCCAATAATTGTCTTGTGTGCTTTCCAGTTGAGTTATCATTGCTTTTCTTTTCAGAGGGTCATACTGAACCCCTCCTTCTTTTTTTGCTTGTTGATTCATTTCATATATTTCTTCCACCCATCCCCCGCGCAGTCCGGCATACATCCCCGCGGCTTTAAGAAGCACATAATTTTTCATGTCATATAATTTTTTGATCGTAGGCGTTATGCCTTTTTCCCTTGCCCGGAGAAAAGCGTTTTGCTCTGGATCAAGGTCTGTATGCCCGAACCCGTCTAAGATAACCTGCCATACTATCCTGTCTTTTCTTCCTTTATAATCTTCCGGCAAAAGACTTTTTCCTGTCATTTCCGTCGGTTTATCAATACCTAAAACATGAAGGATCGTTACAGCTACATCTGCTTGCGTATCCTTTTGACTCCCTGTAGATTTTACAAGTTTTATATCTTCATTCTCATAATCTATTATAAATATCGGAACATCATTAGCCGAATGATTTGGAAAACGCATATCATCCACAGACCCATGGTCTCCAACAAGAATAAAAACTCCTTCTTTATCCTCTACTTCTTTCATCATAAGATTAAGTCCGGCGTCAGCTATTTTAAGACACTCCAGAACACAATCCCAACCGTTCCCTTGTTTTAATTCAAATTTGCCTTCTTCGGTTTCAACAAAAAGATCTGTTATTTTCTCGACGTCTTTTCCTGCGACATGGCCTATTAAATCCGGGCCGTCAAGATTAGTAAGACCAAACGTACCTTCTTTGGCTTCTCTTATTTTTGTCGCGGTTGCTCTGGCTAAAACAAACATACTTAATCCGGGATATTTTCTGTATTCTTTATTCGGTATCTGCTTTAATCCTTTTGGAACATCGCCATAAAACCAGCCGATATATTTATCTTTTAACCTCATTTTTACAGCAGGATCGTGTTTGTTGCATTGTTCTTCTGTCATTAAAACAGGCATTGAAATCGATCCAAATTCCAGGTCTTCCAGTTCCTTATCAAAAGGCTCTTCCTGCCCGCCTCTAAACGCGGGAATAAATTTTCCTTTTTCAGCGTCAAATACATATTTGACATAAATACCTTCTCTGGTCAGGACTTCGACAAGTCCGTTTTCCACTTTTGTTTTTTCCAAAATTACGTTTTCGCTGTTCACTATCGGCAAATATTGTGTGGTCACAACAAGAACTGCTTTAAGTATTTGATACGCTACCTTAAACGGGGTCAAAGATTTCTCCAGGATTACCCCGACCCATTGTTTTTGCCGGTCTGCTCTGAAATTAATATCATATAACGGAGTCTCTTCTTTTACTCTATCTTTCACATTACCCATTTCATCAATCTGAATAACTGGGGGCAGTTTCTCGTCGTTATCGCCCATATCATGCCGCATCTTGACTACTTTTTCCACGCTGTCGTTATCCCAGACATAATAAGTATCATCTTTCTGCGAATATATAGGCATTCTTAACTCTCTTAACCTGAAAAACAGATACGGATCTTCTCGTTTTATATCTGAAGGATAATTACTTTTGTTTTGTTCGTTTCTCGCGTTTACCGCAGAGATTATTGGAGTTTCTGCCGGAGAAGCATCAGCGTCGTCTTCGACTTTCAACAATTGCACCCGTAGAGCCCCATCAACTGGACCTTCTTGTACAGCTGAATAAAAGACCGGTTCCGCGTTTTTCGAATCTTCAGGATCTTCAAGCTCATATTTCGCGTACGCTGTCTGTCCATTATAATACCGCAAAGCATACTCTCCAACATGTATCACTATTTCATTTAAGTTTCCATCCACATCGGCTTTCCTGCGAATAAACGGATAATTATGCCTGTACATTTCTCTTATATTCGATTCGTTTTTTATCTTTTTTTTGATATCTTTTGTATCTAAAAGTTTTTTTTCCACAGTCTTTATTATATTGTCTGCCTGCTCATAAATCCTATTTACCTTATCATCCACAAAATCTTCGCCTACTTCTTCTATAGCATTTAAGATATAAAGCATCAGGCTTAGAACATATTCTTGTTCGTTGCGGGATAACAATAACTGAGCTATTTCGTCTATTGTTACATCCCGCTCTTTTTTGTCTTGCATTTCCATTAGCAACTTTACCAAAACTGGTTCTTTCCCTCTTTGGAGTATTTGTTTTCTCAATCGACCATTAATATCGTCTTCTTCGCTAACCTTATAAGAATATTCTTTGAATGTCTCTTCTCCTAAAATTTGATCTTTCTTAGATGTTTTTGGGTTATAATACCTAACGATATAATCAGACATAATAACTAACAGTTCGCCTGCGCTTTCATCAACCTTAATCATTGGCAAATTTTTTTCAACAATTCCTTTTTTTGTCTCTCTCTCGTGTTTAATGAGGGTTTTTGCTCCGTCTTGGAATTGTTCGACCCGCGCCTTAATTAATTTTTCAACATTCTTAAAATCGGCTCCCTGTAATGTTGTATCTAATTTATCTAAAAAAACAAAAAAATATTTTGCTAAAGCCACCGTATAGGCGTCTTCCTGATCAGCTAAATTAAACAATGTCGTTATTTGTACGTTTTGCTGAGAGTGAGCCGAAATGGGAGAAGAAAAACACGGAATGTTTTGACTGATTAATAAAAAACTTACCACCAGAACCAATACTTTTTTAAACACATTGCCTCCTTAAAAGTAATTATTTAACGAATCCTGCAAAATAGCTTCTTCGTAGTTGTTGTCCCTGGAAGCAATAAAGCTGTTAAAAAAACAAACTGCATGTCTAGATCGTGTTATTTTTGTGATATATAAATGTTCGTTCTGAAAATGCGTGGAATGAAAAACTGTGAAGAACGTCTTTGATGTATTCCTCTCTAGGATGTATCACTAAATTTATTCAAAACTCTTGGTTAACTTAATCAAAGCTACCTTTATTTTCCAAAAATCTCGTTTTTTATCAATCATTAAAAATAACTTTTGTATTGTTAATTATTTGCCGCGTTCTTTTTTTGTTTCTGTCTAGCGCAGACAAAAAAAGAGACTCTGAAAAATAAATTTTCCAAGAGCCTCTTTTTTGCTATCTTAATATCTTGTATAAATCGTTTTACCTTCGCCCGCCTCTGGAACTGCCGCCGCCAACCGGACGATTTCCGCCACCGCCTGGTTTTCCTACAAGCCGCTTAGCTTTAAATCCACCAGAACCTTTTCCCTTCCCAGCCGGGCCTTTCCCTTTGGGGCCTCCCGGACGGCCTCCTCTTTTTCCCTGGACTTCAACAGAACCTTTTCTTTCCCCTGACATAAGTTTTTTATCCCGCATACCCTGTTTATGTTTTAAGTCCAGAGAAACCGCGCCTTTATATTTTCTCATTCCAGGAGGGGGAACTTTATGTTCTCCCATACGACGGCCTTCATATCCTTCTCCTGTTGTTGTGTTTTCGTCGCCCGCATATTCATCACCAGATTCATCGTAATATTCTTCCGCGTAAGATTCGCCTTCATCTGACCCCTGGTATTCCCTAATAGGCGGAGCGCCTTTTATCTCGGCGATTTTGTTTCTCAACCTGTGTATAGCGGCTTTATGGTTTTCTATCTCCTGTTTTATCTGTTGTACCCCTGAATCTGACTGAGCGTATGAAATATCCGGTAAAATCGAAAAAATAAAAATTAATACCATTAAACCCGCAAATATTTTATTCATCATGGCCCCCTTTTTGTGTTTATTGAATAGCTTTTACTTTACAAATTCATTTTCCCAAGTGTACATCCCTATTTAATCTACGGCAAGAGCTGTCCGAAAATCTTAAGGGCTTAAAGATTGAGTGTTTATGTCTGTTTCTTTCGAGATTGCCGCGGCACTCGTTTGCCTCGTGCCTCGCAAAGACGGATGGGATGTTTTCCCTTTTTCCTATTCACCAACCGCTATTTTGCATTCCTCCTCCAAGCTATGTCAGGACAAGACACCATTCACTGTTCACCAAACACTATTCATTATTTAAATATTCTGCGGAAGCTTGTTTAAAAGAAACTGGGTCTTGTCTTCGAACGTTTAGTTTTATCTGAAGTTTCTGGATTTCGTCTATTTCTTTATCAAGAATGGTTTTGAATTCTTCCGGGACACTAAGCAGTTCTGCTCCTATAAGAGTTTTGTTTTTATCAGAAGTTTCCGCGGTTATCACTTTCGCGTCTAAACTGACCTTTTTTGTTTTAAAAAAGATCCTTACCCTGAGATTTGTTCCTTTTCGGAGTTTTTGGGGAGATAAAAACGATATCCCGCATTTGCTTAAATCTATAAGCTCAAGCGCGATGTTCTTCTTTCCGGTTTCCATTTCCAGAAAATATGCCGCTTTATAACGAGGATTTTTTCGTTCTTCTTTCATAGTATAACATTCTGTAAGGGATTAAAGATCTGTTCCCTTTGCTTTTGTCGTTTCTTTGTTCCCCACAAAAAGAAGGGGAAAAACAATATCACTTATACAGCACGGAACCCATACCGCAAGAAACAAAAACAAAAATATTCCTAAAGAAACAAAAAAACTTAAAGGTCTCGTGTTAGCCATCAGTATATGAAAAAGAGATGCCCATGTACTTATAAGAACATGTCCCGCGTGAGGAAACTGTGTTTTTGGATATATATAGGCTATGGCTATTCCTAACCCGGCTAACGGAAATATTATGTTCCATTTTTCAATAAACCCCACATGAGGCTCCGCATGTTCCATGTTTAACAGTCTTTCTCCCAGATACGGAAGAATAGAGTCACTAAGAGTTGCTATCCCGATAGACCCGACAAAACCGACAATCAGTAAAGTTACAATATTACGTTTTTTTTTATCATTCGCGCATTTATAGTTTTTATACATAGCCGCTGTAACCATCGCGCTTAAAACAACATGCAGTGGATGAAGAAAATAAAACGCCTTGTACGCGACACTATATGAAAGATTATAAAAAATCGCCATCAAAACTATTCCTGTCAGCGCTCCGAACGCAGTAAACGGGATATGCTTTTTTAATTCTTTAGCTATAAGTCCGCTCATTTTTTTTCCCCTTCTTTATGAGCTTGTCCGCCAAAGGCGGATCCGCCTCAGGAGGACCGCTCTCCCGGGGGTCGCTCTCAAAGGCAAAAAAGGCTCTCCTGTCAACTAACCGGTTCTTTTGTGTTTTATTTCTTCTTTAATATGCTTTCGAATAAATCCACAAATTGTTTTGCTATTTTTTCGGGTGAATGTTCCACAACATATTTGTCTGCCGCGTATGTTAGCCGTTTTCTTTTGTTTTCATCTTTAAGTAATTCTTCCAGTTTTTTATTAAGCGCCGTACTGTCCCTGTAATGAACAACTTCATCTTTCCAACTATGGAAAAAATCGGATTGTTGCGGAACGAAAATAGGACAACCTGTGCCCAGCGCCTGGAAAACAGTTGAAGATACCACTGCGTGAAACCGGCTCTGAAATTTATGAAGAATCATAACATCCGACGCAAACAAATAACTGTCCAGTTCTTTTGTTGATAACGTTGCTTTCTTTTTTATAATCCTCCAGCTGGTCGGGGTCAAAGCTTCCAGCATTTCATAATCAGGCGTAATAAGATACAATAATACTGCTTTTTTCTTGAGCTCAGGAGGAAGATCCCTATAATAAGAATGATATCCTCTGTGCTCAAAAGAACAGATTATTTTTTTGTCCAGAGGAAGTTTTAGCTTTTTTCTCGCGGCTTCTTTGTTTCCTCTTCGCAGAGGAAAACACGGGAACGGAATATATACAGCATCCGGATAGACTTTTTTTAAAAAATCCTGGCGATGGTCAAAATAAACCACTTTATCCCAATCCAGTTTGTAAAACCAGGAATGTTCGGTAAGTCTATTTTCGTGAACAACATGAATTATTTTTGCTTTCTTTTTTAAAATAGGGAATATATTCGCCAGTTTGTCGACAGGAAGCATTCCCAGGTCTTCTACCATCAGCACATCAAAATCCGCGTTAATAAACGGCCGGGGATCTAATAGATTGGTGTGCGTTCTTGTACCAAAACACCGTATAACATAGTTTTCATCGTGCGCTGTTATCCCTTCTCCGTGATGGTCGTTCCTGTCAAAAGAAAACACCGTAACTTTATGTCCCATTGCCCTAAGGGCTTTGCCAATGGGCTCCGCGTGCATGGCCACACCGCTTGTTGTATTCCAAGCAGCCATTATACCTATTTTCATTTATCCCTCCTTTTTTGCGCGTCTGCACAGGCAAAAGCTTATCATGTAACCCTGTCTTTTTCAAGGTTACAAACAATAATTTTATTCTTTAATAGTAGTCTATCGTTTGTTTTGGTCTGTTTTTTTCGGTATACTTAATGTTATGCGTTTTTTAGTCTTTTCCATTCTTTGTTCTTTCCTGTCCGGCTGCGCTATCCTGGACATTCCAAAACACGCGCTTAAAACTACGGGCGCGATCGCGTCTTCTGTCGGAAAAATAGCGGACGCCGCGGGTACGACTATCGCGGTTACAGGAAACCTTGCCGGTAAACTAATCGATTCCGGAAGTACAGTAACCGCTGCTTTGATTAAAACTCCGACAGGACAAAAGATCCTGCAAAATCAACTTTTTAACCAATAAAAAAGGAGAAGCCTTTGTTTGCCTTCTCCTTTTTTGTTGGTATATATTTAGACCGTTATCAATAAATTATTCCGCTAACTCATCTGCCGTTCTTTTCCCGGCTTCTATTCTTTTGGCTGTTTCATTTGCCGCTTTCGCCTCAAGCTCCTGATTTGCTTTTAAAGCCTTTTCGTATTGACTCTTTAAATTTCTATTCCCCATCGTAAGCTGTGCCACTTGCGTCTTAAGCTCCTCGACGTTCTTTTTTAACGCGTCATTGTTAGTTTGAACCTGTTTAGCCTGTTCGTTAAAAGCTTCTATCTCTGTCTGTACTTGCTCGTATTTTTTTTCAAGCACTTCATGTTCACTTTTGGGTACTCCGCAACCGACAAGCGCGAAAACCATAAAAAGGATTAGCACATATTGTGCCCCGCTTATTATTTTTCCCATACGCCTCCCTTCTTTATATTTTATTTTTCTTGGTATCCGGCAACTTTTTTCTTTTTCGGTTTAATTAAAATATATTATACTGTAAGAACAACATTTAATCAAAGGGTAAAATTGTAATTTGTTAGGGTGTACTTAAAAGTAACTGGGGAAAATAAGGGGACTGAGTTAAAATGTGTTTGCGAGCCCATGAAACGGGCGAAGCAATCTCGAATAGCAATAAAAATATAAATTTTGTGGGTAAACTATATTTTTATTGGATTGTCCGCCAAAGGCGGATCCGCCTAAGGAGGGCCGCGGTCGCTTCGCTCCCTCGCAAAGACAAAAGTTGGCTTTTGACACATGACACTTTTAGGGTATTTCGAAACAGTCCTTTGAATTGTTTCTCTCTCTGAAAAAATAAGGCAGCTTTTTAAAAAGCTGCCTTATTTTTATGGCGGGGCGGACGGGGCTTGAACCCGCGACCTTCGGATCGACAGTCCGACGTTCTAGCCAACTGAACTACCACCCCTAAAAATGTGTTTTTATTTATAGCACAGAAACCTTTTTTCGTCAAATTTATTAGTTCTTCACAAAAAAAGGTTTCCGGAAAAATGCTTGGTCTTTTTTAAAAGAGCTTTTTCCTTTTACTGCGAGAGTGTCCGCCAAAGGCGGATCCGCCTCTGGCGGACCGCGCTCCCCTTCACTCCATCGCAAAGACGTTATGGGTCGCTCTCCCTCTCTACCCTTCTAGTGTTTTTCCGCGCAAGGCTTTTGGCATAGCCGAAAATGCTGGTGGGCGATGTAGGAGTCGAACCTACGACATCTACCTTGTAAGGGTAGCGCTCTAAACCAGCTGAGCTAATCGCCCCATTAATTTTAAAAAGCTTATTATATCCCAGCCGCTTGTCAGGGTCAAGCCCCGCGTTGTTTCTTATTCCACAGTAACTGATTTCGCGAGATTCCTTGGCTGATCTATATCATATCCAAACTCCGCCGCTACATAGTATGCCAACAGCTGAAGCGGAAGCACAACAAAAAGCGGGGAAAAAAATTCCGGGACCGACGGTATGTTTATCACATAATTCGCTCCTTTTTCTTTCATCCCTTTTTCCCCTTTTGTCACTATAGCAATAACTATCCCGCCTCTTGCTTTTATTTCCTGCATATTAGACAACATCTTCTCGTGCGTCTCGGATCGAGGAGCGATACACACAACCCATGGGTTCTCGTCAATCAACGCTATGGGCCCGTGCTTCATCTCTCCTGCGGGATATCCTTCTGCGCTGATATAAGAAATTTCTTTCAGTTTTAAAGCTCCTTCTAAAGCGTTTGGATAGTTAATGTTCCTGCCGAGATAAAGAAAACAGCTCTTATTGTTTCTTGCAAGATAATATTCATGAAATTTTGCCGCGTACTCTGCGATCTGATTATCTTCTCCGCAATAATCATTTAATAGTTCTTCTGTCATATCCGGAATTTTTTGTATCTCGGTTAAAAATTCCGGCTCAAATCGATCTTTTTTATTTTGTATATTCGCGAGATAATACGCGAAAAGATATAATATCGCCAGCTGGGCTGTATACGCTTTTGTAGAAGCAACCGCTATCTCGGGTCCCGCGTGCGTATAAATAACTCCGTTTGCTTCTCTGGATATCGAACTGCCCAGAACATTGCACACTGCCAGAACTTTGGCTCCCCGTATTTTTGCCTCTCTTAATGCCGCCAGCGTATCCGCGGTTTCTCCTGATTGAGATATCACTATAACCAGGCTCTTCGCGTTCACAATCGGATCCCTGTATCTGAATTCACTTGATGTGTCTACCCAAACGGGTATCCTGCTGTATTTTTCCAGAATATACTTGGCTGTAAGTCCCGCGTGATAAGCTGTTCCGCAGGCAACAATCGCTATGTTCGTAATATTTCTAAAATCTTCTTCCTGTATTTCAAGTTCTTCGAATTCTACTTTTCCCGCTTTTACCCGTTCTTTGAAAATATTTTTTAATACCTTTGGTTGTTCAAAAATTTCTTTAAGCATAAAATGTTTATACCCTTTTTTTTCTGCCTGAGAAATGTCCCATTTAATAAAAGTAGAACTCCTCTTTATCTCTTCTCCCTTTATATCATAAAGCTCATATCTGTCCGGATGCAAATCTACCATTTCATTATTTTCTATATATATAACGTTTTTTGTGTATTCCAAAACTGCGGGAATATCGCTTGCGATAAAATGCTCGTTTTCCCCGATTCCCAGGATCAACGGACTATCCCTTCTAGCACCCACAATCCTCCCGGCTTCTTTTTTATGCACCGCGCCGATAGCAAAAGACCCTTTTAGTTTTTCAAGCGCTGTTTTTAATGCGATTCTGAGGTCTCCTCTATAATTATCCGCCACAAGATGCGCGATTACTTCGCTGTCTGTATCCGAAGAAAAAACATACCCTTTGCGTTGAAGTTCTTCTTTTATTTCCTGATAATTTTCAATTATTCCGTTATGCACAACCGCGATATCACATCTATTATCCGCATGCGGATGCGCGTTTACATCATTAGGCACTCCATGCGTTGCCCACCGGGTATGGCCTATCCCTGTATCTCCGGTAAGCGGATTCCGGTTGAGCTCATCGGCCAATACCGCGAGTTTTCCCTTTTTCTTGCGAAGATAGAGTTCCCCGTCCTCCAGAACAGCTACTCCGGCCGAATCATACCCGCGGTATTCCAGACGGCTTAATCCTTCCATCAAAACTTGTACCGCTTCCCGGTTTCCTGTATATCCTATAATTCCGCACATTTTTCTGTTATCTTCCTCTGTTGTTTCGAAACTTATCCATAAAGTTTATTATATCTGTCTTTGCGCATCGCCCCACTAAAGCGGCCATATAAATAAGCACGGAAAACTGCCAACAGTCTTCCGGTCCTATAATAAGCGCTGTTGTTGTGTTCTCTTTTCTTTCCAGCTGGTTTTTATATTTTTCAATGCTCTTAGTTAAAGATAATTCTTCTAAATCCAGTTTCTCTAAACAATGATTATATTTCAAAGAAGGAAATCGTATCCCCCGCATAAGAAAAAACATCTGTACCGCGCCTTGTTCTAAATCGAAATTTTCCTCAAAATCAAAACCTTCAAATTGCGGCAGATCTTCCGGCAGAAAGATCAAGGGTTTATCCACAATTACCTTTCCTTGTCTGATCACTGTATGTCCTTCGTTAATAACGGATTCTGTTAAAAATATATATGGCACTTTTGTAATCATAAACGTCGGGAGAGATTTAACTCTGCCTCTTATAACTTCTGTTCTTTCCTGGGCTTTTTCCCATAACTGTTCTATGTCCATATTTACCTCTTTTGTATTTTCCGTATGTAGTATATCATATGCTCCCGGACTATACCCTTCTTTAGATTGCCGCGGGCGCTCTTGCTCCCTCGCAAAGACGGTTTTAGTTGACGGTTAACCGTTAGTTCGTTGACCGTTTACTATCAAACAGCTAACCGTCAAATGTCTACCAAATAACGCTTGCCGCTGCTTTTCACTCTCCCTCTACACAAAAAGGCCTTCCCTTATAAATTTCGGAAAAGGCCTTTTGTGAAATATTGGTATCCCCAAGGGGATTCGAACCCCTGTCGCCAGAATGAAAATCTGGTGTCCTAGACCGGGCTAGACGATGGGGACGCAAAGTCTGTAAGCTTTCTTTTTTCTGATACACTAAACCACTGTCTTTCAGTTTAAAGCATCACAAGAAAAGCTATTCTACACAATAGCCCCCTTCTTTGCAACACTTTTTTTTATGATTCTTCTTCTCCCGCGACAGTTTCTTCCTCTTCTTCTTCGGTTTTTGAGACAACATACGCCACAGAGGTTATTTTATCCCCGGGTTTCAGGTTAATAACCCTTACGCCCTGGGTACTCCTTCCGATTTTGCTTATTCCGTTAACCGCGACTCTTACAACCATACCTTGTGTTGAAATAAGCATGATTTCGTGTTCGTCTTTTACGGCTTTGACACTTACAACTTTTCCGTTTTTCTCCACTATTTTCATGTTTATTACGCCGCTCCCGCCTCTTGCCTGCAATCGATATTCTTCAAAAGATGTTCTTTTCCCAAGGCCTTTTTCCGTTATAGATAAAAGGTTTCCTTCCAAATCCACTCTTACCATCCCTATAACTCTGTCTTTTTTCCCCAGAGATATTCCCTTAACACCCTGAGCGCTTCTTCCCATGGCTCTTATCCCTTTTTCCTTAAACCGGATAGCTTTTCCGTCGGATGTTGCCAAACATATCTCATCCTCGCCGCTGGAAAGAACAGATCCTATAAGTTTATCTCCTTTGCCAAGAGTTATGGCGATAATCCCGCCTTGTCGGGGATTTCGGAAAGCTGTGAGCGGCGTTTTCTTTATTTTCCCATCTTCCGTAGCCATAACAACAAATTGTCCTTCTGTAAACTCTCTGACAGGAACAACAGATGTTATGCTTTCTCCGCTGGATATTCCCAAAAGGTTTATAATAGGACGTCCCTTTGTTCTTCGCCCTGCCTGAGGCAATTCATGCACCTTTATCCAGTGCACTTTGCCGTCGCTTGTAAAAATAAGCATATAATCATGCGTTGACGCGACAAACAAGTGCTCTATAAAATCTTCCTCTTTTGTTTCTGCTCCTGTGACTCCTTTGCCTCCCCTTCTCTGTCTCTTGTAAGAGCTTACAGGAAACCTCTTGATATAACCGGCGTGACTCAGGGTTATTACCATATCTTCTTCGGCTATAAGGTCCTCCATCTCTATGTCTTCCTCGTCTGTTGTTATTTCTGTCCTTCTTGCGTCTCCGAATTTTTCTTTTATTTCCAAAGACTCTTCTTTTATGATATCCATTACTTTTTTTCCGCTGGATAAAATTCCTTGTAACCTTTCAATAGTTTTAAGAAGTTCCAGATATTCTTTTTCTATTTTTTCTGTTTCAAGATTTGTAAGCTGTTGAAGCCTCATAGCCAGTATTGCCAGCGCTTGTCTTTCTGTCAGTATAAATTTCTCCATAAGTTTTTGTTTTGCTGTTTCCGGATCTTTGGATGTCCTTATTACTTTTATTATTTCATCCAAATTTTTTATCGCTATTTTCAATCCTTCAAGAATGTGCGCCCTTTCTTCCGCCCGTCTAAGATCGAATTTGGTTCTTTTTGTTATTATTTCTTTTCTGTGTTTTATAAAAAGCTCCAAAGTTTCTTTAAGGTTAAGAACCCTGGGTTGACCATCAACGATTGCCAGCATTATTACCCCAAAAGTCTCCCGCATCTGCGTGTGTTTATAGAGCTGGTTCAAGATAACCTCCGCGTTCACCCCTCTTTTTATATCCACGACAATGCGCATTCCGTCCCGATCCGATTCGTCCCTGATATCCACGATTCCTTCCGCTTTTTTGTTTTTCACCAGATCGACTATAGCGGTTATCAGTCTTGTCTTGTTCACCTGATAAGGTATCTCCGTTATCACAAGGCTTTCTCTGCCCTGTTTTTTTTGTTCTACATGCGCTTTCGCGTGCATTTTTAAAGCGCCTCTTCCCGTTCTATACGCTTGTCTTATTGGTTCCCGTCCGCAGATAAGGGCTCCTGTTGGGAAATCAGGACCTGTCACTATTTTGATTAAATCATTTACTTTGCACTCCGGATTATCTATAAGGTAACAGACAGCGTCGACTATCTCTCTTAAATTATGCGGCGGTATATTCGTAGCCATTCCTACGGCGATCCCGCTGGATCCGTTAATCAAAAGATTCGGCAGAACTGCCGGTAATATTTCCGGTTCTTTAAGCGATCCGTCAAAGTTCGCTTTAAAACCCACTGTCTCTTTTTCCAGATCCTTTAAAAGCCATTCTGTTATCTGCTGTGTTCTGGCCTCTGTATACCTCATAGCTGCCGGAGGATCGCCGTCTATGGATCCAAAATTTCCCTGTCCGTTAATCAGCGGATACCTGAGAGAAAAGTCCTGTACCATTCTTACCAGCGCGTCATATACCGCGGAATCCCCGTGCGGATGATATTTCCCAAGAACTTCTCCCACGATCCTGGCGCTTTTTTTAAAGGGTTTATTATAAACTATCCCCATATCTTTCATCGCATAGAGAATTCTTCTGTGCACCGGTTTTAATCCATCGCGGACATCAGGTAAGGCCCTTCCTACAATTACGCTCATCGCATAATTTATATAGGAATCTTTCATCTCCTCTTCTATGTGAATAGGTACTATTTTTTCGTTACGCGTATACATTTCGATCCTTTCTCTTCTTCTTTCCTTTTTATATGTCAAGATTTTTAACGTCTTTTGCGTGCTTTACGATAAATTCTCTCCTGGCCTGCACGTTATCTCCCATCAAGACAGTAAACATCTCATCCGATTCTACGGCATCCTCTATCATTACTTTCTGTAGGGTTCTTTTGTCAGGATCCATTGTAGTTTCCCACAACTGTTCGGGGTTCATCTCTCCAAGCCCTTTATATCTCTGAATCGTAAGCCCTTTTTCTCCTTCTTTTATCACATGCCCCAAAAGGCCTTTTAAGGAAAATATTTTTATATTATCGTTCACTAAAAATATCGGTTTTATTTTTTCTTCTTTTTTTTGCGTTTTTTCCTGCTCTTCTTCTGTTTCTTCTCTTTCATAATCCGCGATATCTAGATCTATTTTGGCTATCTCCGTGCATATCTTGTCCATCTCTCTGGCCTCATAAAACTCCTGCACAAAAAGTTCGGGATTGTCTTCGTTTTCTTCTTCTGTCTTTTTCGGCTCCTTTTCATTGCTTTCAGTTGCGCGAATATTCGCCAATTCCGTGTCGCTATATAAATATACGTCTCCTTTGTCTGTTTTCACTCTATATAACGGCAGTTTATTTGTTTTTTCCTGCCTTAATTCCAAATATTTTCCTATCTTTATTCCTCGCCTTTCTATCCCGCTTGTCAATCTTTCAAGCCTTATTAAAAGTTCTAAAAGATCTCTGAGTTGTTTAGATGTCATCATCTTTGTCTCGTTCTTTTTTATAACTTTTATATCCTCTGTGCCCTGGTCAAGAAGAAATGTTTTCATTTCCTGTTCTGTATTAAGATATTGTTCCTTTTTCCCTCTTTTCACCCTGAACAAAGGCGGCTGTGCTATGTATATATGTTCTTTTTCTATAATTGCCTTCATTTGCCGGAAAAAAAACGTTAAAAGAAGCGTCCTTATATGAGATCCGTCCACGTCCGCATCACACATAAGGATAATTTTTCCGTACCTTATTTTTTCCACATTAAATTCTTCTCCTACCCCCGCGCCAATAGCTGTTATAAGTGTCTTAACTTCCTGGTTATTCAAGACTTGCATAAGTCGGGCTTTTTCTACGTTTATTATTTTTCCTTTTAGAGGAAGTATTGCTTGAAACCTTCTATCTCTTCCTTGTTTTGCCGACCCCCCCGCGGAATCGCCCTCAACAACATAAAGCTCTGTTAACGAGGCGTCTCTTTCCGAACAATCCGCCAGCTTTCCCGGCAAAGCCCCGCTTTCTAAGGCTCCTTTTCTTCGGGTAAGTTCTCTTGCTTTTCTCGCGGCTTCTCTTGCCCGCGCGGCTGTAAGCGCTTTTTTTGTTATGCTTCCGGCAATAGCCGGGTTTTCTTCAAAATAAGCTCCAAGTCTTTCGTTTATTACAGCCTCTACAGCCCCTTCTACTTCGGAATTTCCAAGCTTGGTCTTTGTTTGTCCTTCAAACTGAGGATTGGGCATTTTTATGCTAAGAACGGCTGTTATCCCTTCTCTGGTATCATCTCCGGCCATTCCTTCTTCTTTTATCAACCCTCTGGCTTTTCCATAGCTTTTTATTGTTCGGGTCAAGGCTGACTTTAACCCTGTTAAATGTGTTCCTCCCTCTATGGTGTTTATATTATTAACAAAACTATATATATTCTCGGCATATCCTTCGTTATACTGCATAGCTATTTCTACAATAATATCGTCCTTTTCTTTTTCAAAATATATAATTTTCTTGTGCAAGGGTATCTTGTTTTTGTTCATGTGCTCTACAAAAGAAACTATTCCGCCTTGATAAAAAAATTCGTTTTCTTTTTCGGTTCTTTCGTCTTTAAGCGTTATTTTTACGCCTTTATTTAAAAAGGCGAGCTCTCTTAACCTTGTAGCTAAAAGATCATAACTAAAAATAGTTATTTCTTTAAATATCTGTTCGTCCGGCCTGAAAGTAATAGCTGTCCCTGTAGTTTTGGTCTTGCCGAGCGTTTTTAGTTTTGAGGCTACTTTTCCCTTTTTATATTCCTGATGGTGTATGTTTCCGTCTCTTTTTACTTCTACTTCGAGCCATTCAGACAAAGCGTTAACAACGCTGACGCCTACCCCGTGTAACCCGCCGGAAACTTTATATACTCTGTGATCAAACTTTCCTCCGGCGTGAAGTGTGGTCATAACAACCTCTACCGCGGGTTTTTTCTGAATCGCGTGCATATCTACAGGAATTCCGCGTCCGTTATCACCGATCGTTATGCTCTCGTCAACATGAATTACAATATCTATCTTATCGCAGTATCCTCCCATAACCTCGTCTATGGAATTGTCAACTACTTCATAAACAAGATGGTGTAACCCTCTTTTGCCCGTATCTCCTATATACATAGCGGGTCTTTTTCTTACGGCTTCTAACCCTTCGAGAACCTGTATAGTTGTCGCGTCGTATCTTTTTTCTTCTTGATCAGGCGCTGCTCCTTTACTTTTTACCATTATTTCCCTTTCCCTTCTTTCCTCGTACCTGTTTTCTGTTCTTATTATTCCGTTAGCGTTCCTACTCTAAAACGTATATCCTTTGCTTTTTTTCGTCCGGTGTAATGTTTGTTAAATTCCAACAACATTTTCCTCTTGTCCAGAGTCATTTTATACAACCAAGAAGAGTTCTCCACTATCGCCATCAATGTTCCGTTTTTAAAAGAAACAGGTCTGGTATGTTGTTTTGCTTTACTGTCAACGGCCTCTAACCACGCGGCTTTTACCGCGCTGCCTCTTTTTACTTTTCCTTTTTCCCATTTGCGCAAAATGTTTTCTACTACACCTTTAACATGTCTGGCCTGTTCTTTTCTTGCTATCATTTTTTTCTTTATCCTTTTTAGGGAGGGGCATGCCCCTCCCCTACCAACGTTACGTTGTCAACTGCATCGGCAATATAACATAAGTATATTCATCTCCCCAGCGTATAACTCCGGGCTTATTAGGAGACGTTACTTCTAAAGCCACTTCTTCCCCGTCCAGACATTTTAAAACATCTATAAGATATTTAGGATTAAATCCTATTTCAATATCCTCTGTTCCCGTATACTCTATATCTATTTCCTCTTTAGCTTCTCCCAAATAAGGGGTGTTTTTGGATATTGTCATTTTTTTCTTTTTTATATCCAGTTTTATAGCCATAGAATCCTGATCGGTAAAAATGCTGGCCCTTTTTGTTGCTGATAAAAACGCTTCTCTTGAAACTCTGATTTCCTGCTGTGTCTTTTCCGGAATTACATTTTGATAATTAGGATATTCTCCTTCTATCATTCTTGATATGATAAAACTATTCGAAAAATCAAAAAGAACCTGGTTCTCACTGAACTCTATTTTAATGTCTCCTTCGTCTTTCAGCATCCGCTTTACTTCAACAAGCGCTTTCGTTGGAATTATAGCCTTTTTTTCGGTTAAGGTTTTAGTTGTCAGCGTTCGGTCTATGGCGGCTAGTCTTCTTCCGTCTGTTGCTACAAGCCTTATTTTATCTTCTTTAATATTAAATAAAAGGCCGTTTAGTATGTACCTTGTATCATCTTTACTTACAGCAAAATCAGTAAGAGTTAGCATCTCCTTTAATTTTTTTTGATTTATAGTTATACTGTCTTTATTTTTAAATAGAGGCAGCTGAGGAAATTCTTCTTTAGGTAAACCTATTATTTTAAAGGCGGATTTCCCGCTTTTTATGCTGACAAAATTGTTCTTTTTTAAAGTAATAGCGATCTCGCTTCCATCAGGCAAAGCTCTTATTATATCAAAAAATTTCCGGGCAGGAACAGTGATCGATCCTTCTTGTTCACATTCTACTGATATTGTCGCGGAAATTCCTATATCTAAATCAGTAGCTGTCATTTTCATTGTCCCGCCAGTAACATCGATTAAAACATTACTTAAAATAGGAAGACTACTTTTCAAAGAAACCGCGTTTTGAACAATTTGAATACCTTCTATAAGAGATTCTTTAGATACATTTAAATTCATGAAGCCTCCTCGTTTTATTACTGTTACCGTTGTTATCTTTTTTAAAAAATAGCCGTAGTCTTAATAGTAAGCTACTGAAAACCTGTGGATAACAGCGGAACTCGTTGTGCTGTAAAGCTTTCCACCAAGGATAACCTGTGGATGAAATATCCGTTCCCTTGTGGATAGTTTGTTGATAAATTGGAGTATATCCACAGGTTATTTATTTTCCGTTTTTCAGTAAAGACGTAAGGTTTTTTACTACAGCCAGAGTTTCTTTTTTATTTTTCATTTCTGTTTCAATTTTATCACAAGCATGCAGAACCGTTGTGTGGTCTCTGCCCCCGAAAAAAGTGCCTATATCCGGTAAAGAATGGGGAGTTAAATCCCTGGCAAGGTACATAGCTATCTGCCGGGGGTACGCAAGCGCCCGTGTTCTTTTTTTAGTTTTCATATCAGATTCATTTATTCCGTGAAAGTCAGCAACAGTCTTTTGTATATTAGAAATTGTTATTCTTTTTTTTTCAGCGGATATCATTTCGCCAAGAACTTCTCTGGCTAATCCGGGAGACATGGCTTGTCCTGTAAGTTTGGAATAAGCTACTACACGGATAAGGGCTCCTTCCATTTCACGGATATTGGTTTTTATGTGTTCCGCTAAAAAACAAAGAACTTCGTTAGTTACTTTAACGGCCGCGTTTTCACTTTTCTTTTCTAAAATTGCCATTCGTGTTTCAAAGTCCGGCAATTGTATGTCCGCGATCAACCCCCACGCAAATCTTGATACCAGGCGCTCTTCCAATCCGTTTATTTTTTGAGGAGAGCGGTCGCTGCACAAAACAATCTGTTTATGAGAATCATGCAAAGAATTAAAAGTATGAAAAAATTCTTCCTGTGTAGAATCTTTTCCCGCGATAAACTGGATGTCATCTATAAGAAGAACATCTACGTTTCGATACATGGATCTGAATTTTTGAGTAGTTCTTGTTCTGATAGCGTGTATAAGCTGGTTAGTAAATTCTTCGCTGGAAATATATAAAATTTTAGCTCTAGGATATTTTTTAAGAGATTCGTGGCCTATCGCGTGCATTAAGTGGGTTTTCCCCAGACCCACACCGCCGTAAAGAAAAAGAGGATTGTATACTTTTGAGAGATTTTCACAGACAGCCAAAGACGCGGCGTGAGCAAAACGATTGCTTTGTCCTATTACAAAATTATCAAAGGTATATTGTGGGTTTAGCCCGATTTCCTGGTAGCGGCTTTCCGGGACTTGCCGGGTCGAGGAAAAGACGGACTTTAGCCAGCCTACTGCTCCTTCTTTTTCTTTCATTGTTGATATATGCGAAGAATCGGGCTGTTCCAGAAAATTTTGAGGTGATAAAGCTTGAGGAATCTCTACAATCTTAAATTTAACTTTTAGCGGTTTTCCAGCGCTTTCTTTAACCGAGGATAAGATTAAGGCCATATGTTTTTCTCTTATCCAGTTTTCAAAGAATTTATTAGGAACGCCTAATGTTATGGAGTCTTCATCCATCGAAGCCGGAGAAATACACAAAAACCAAGCAGTAAAGACTTGTTCATTGATGTGAGTTTTTATGATGGAAAGAGATTTTTGCCAAATAATATCCATAAAAGTCTTTAAAAAATAAGGAAAAAGCTTGAGAAAAGGTTATTAACAGGAAACAAGGCTTTTTCACAGGTAAAAAACAAAATATCAACAAGTTATCCACAGGCTGAGAACAAAAACAAAGAAAACAATAAGCACATTATATATGTTTAAATTAAACAATGCAAGTTTTTTTTAAACGCTAAAAACAAGAAAAAATGCCGGGAAAGAAAAAAAAAGATAAAAAAGCAGGGATGTAAAAAAGCAGGGAGATATAGAGATGTTATTTACCTTGACTTGATATATAAGTATGATATAATCAGAAATCTTATTTTTGGACCAAGAAAGGGGAATAACGGTGAAAAAAAATATAAAACTAAAATCTAATTTAAAAAGAAAAAGAAAACACGGGTTTCGTGTACGCAGTAAGAGTAAGGGGGGACAGGCGATTTTAAATAGAAAAAGAAGCAAAGGACAGAAAGTTTTATCCGCGTGAAAGTAAAACACTTGCTAAAGACAAGGGATTTCGCGGATATCCTTAAGACAAGCCGAAAAGAAAGCGAAGAACTGGTTTCTGTCCGGATACGACCGGGAGAAAAAAAGTCGGCTCTAATAAGGGTCGGAATTATAATATCGAAAAAATTTGCCCCTAAAGCAGTAGACAGGAACTATATGCGCCGGATTATATATGCGTATTTTAGTAAACACGGACAAGCCTTTAATAAAGAAGCGGATATAATTGTAAGGCTTGAAAAAAACACCAGAAGTTTGTCCAAAACAGCTTTATCGCGAGAAATCAGAAAAGAACTAAAAAATCTTACTGAGAAAAAAGGGTTGATAGTGTGAAAAACATAACTATTAAAGCGATAAGGTGCTACCAAAAACACATAAGCCCTTATTTTAAAAAGAGTTGCAGGTTTCTGCCGTCATGTTCAGAATATGCGGTTAATGCAATCGAACAATATGGATTGTTTAGAGGAGCTATCTATGCTTTCTGGCGGATATTAAGATGCAATCCGTTTTCCCCGGGCGGGTATGACCCCATTATTACTAATAAACAAAATAATAGAGGAAAAGTTATATGGAAAAAAGATTAATAATCGCAATGGCGTTATCGTTATTGGTTTTGGTTGTTTTTCAGAGAATGAAACCAGTTCAACCCGTGGATGTAGGGACAATAGCCGCTGTTGAAGGTAATAAGCAAGAGCTGTTGACCGGATCTTTTGCTGAGACAACAGAGACAGAAGAGCGGCAAGATTTTCCGTCTGTTCAAGAAAACTTGACAGAGGTTCAAACAGACACGCATACTTTTATTTTTTCTGATAGAGGCGGAGCACTTAAAAAGATATTATTGAAAAAATATACAGAGAACAATAAGAGCTTAGTTTTGTTGGATTTAACGCAAAGCGCCAGTGGCTTATTTTCCTTGAAAAGCAATAGAGCAAAAGGGTTAGACAACAAAAAATATGAACTAATATTAAACAATAATATTATACAATATAAACTAGTAATAGAAAATAATATAGAAATAACAAAAACATATAACTTTCAAAAAGAAGCGGAAGTTATAACTGCTGTTATAGAAACTAAAAACATTTCTTCTCATAGCACTGGAAGCGATTATACTATGATAGGCCCTTGTTCTCTTGAACAATCAGGGCAAATTGTTGGGAGGAGTTTTTTAGAAGCAGACGCGCTTATTGATGGAAAAGTTTGGAAGGTTAAAGCCTTAAAGCAGGCGCAGGAAAAAACAGGATATATTACAGGGGTCGCGACCAAAAACCGATATTTTGCTTTAATCCTTAAACCTCTTACTATTCCGGTTGCTGTACGAATAAACCCTACCCTGGGAAAGGGATTGGAGACAGAGATAAAAAGGCAGGGAGAGGAAATAAGGCCCGGAGAAACAACCGTAGATGAATATCTTTTGTATGCCGGAGCATTGGATGAAAAAAAGATTACGGAAATAAGCCCGGACTTAGCGCAGATTGTGGAATATGGTTTTTTTGGCGGTGTTAGCAAAGTGCTGCTAAGCGTATTAAGAGTTTTCTATAGAGGAACAAAAAATTGGGGCCTGGCTGTTATCTTTTTGACTATTCTTATGAATTTAGTGCTGTTTCCTCTTACAATCAAAAGTTTTTCTTCAATGCATAAGATGAAGCAAGTACAGCCGCATATGCAGAGACTAAAAGAACTTCATAAGGACAATCCTCATAAATTAAATAAAGAGATGATGGAGTTGTATAAAAAATACAATGTTAATCCTGTTGGAGGATGTTTGCCTTTAATCTTGCAAATGCCAATATTTATAGCGTTATATCAGGCATTAATAAGGTCTGTTGAATTAAAAGGAGCGGCATTCTTGTGGATACATGATCTTGCTACGCCGGACGCAGTGGGTCTTCCGTTTTCTTTGCCTGTATTTGGCGATCATGTTAATATCTTACCTTTGTTGATGGTTGGGGTAATGGTTTTACAGCAAAAAGTTTCACAAAGGAATTTAGCCGGAACCACAACAGAAGAGCAAGCCTCACAGCAGAAAATGATGATGCTTTTTATGCCCTTGTTTTTTGGGTTTATTTTTTATAAGATGCCATCAGGACTTGTACTCTACTGGCTTACCAATACGATTCTTATGACAATAGAACATGGTTTTCTGAGCAAACGCATGGAACAAGAATAGGTTATTATGAAGGTAAGAAGAGAAGAAAACAATACAATAGAAGTAGAAGATGTAACTGTTGAAGCCGCCATAAGGAAAGCCCTTGGAGTGCTAAAAGCACAAAAAGGAGACGTACAGGTTACAGTTTTAAACGAAGAAAAAAAAGGCCTTTTTGGAATGCAAGGCGCGGTTATGGCTAAGATAAAGGTTTCCTTGAAAGCTAAGGAACAAACGGAAAAGCAATAGGATTGGCAGGATAAAAAAGAACGCAAAAACGCAGGTCATCAAAAAGTTTCCACGTGGAAACTTTTTTTATTTTGCGACACAAAAGAGGACTGGTGGAAAATATCTTTTTATTGTCATTCCCGCGGAGGGAATCTATAACATTAAAGAAAGCGATGAGTTCGAGATCCCCGATTTCCAGACTGTGTCAAAACGTCTTTGCGAGCCCATGAAATGGGCGAAGCAATCTCTTACCCTGCAGGGCAGTGTATTTTTACCAGGGACGTTCGCTCATCTCCTGCGGCAAGCGTTATTTGGTTGACAGTTGACGGTTAGTTGTTTGATGTTTAACAGTCAATGAACCAACGAATCAACCGTTAACCAAAAACGTCTTTGCTAGGGAGCAAGAGCGACCGCGGCAAGCTCTTCAATCTTTAATCATATAGTTTACCTACAAAATTTATATTTTTACTTCTATCGAGATTGATTCGCCACGCTCGCAAAGACGAAGAGAAATAGAGATTGCTGCGCCCCTTCTCGTTCCCCATTCCCCATTTTCATGGGGACAAGCTTTAAGGGCGCGCAAGGACGTTATGACACGGTCTGACCGACGTCTGATGATAACAGACAAAAGAAATCCCTTAAAAACTGGCACCTAATTCTTGAGCGGAAACAACACAAAAGAGAAGATGCGAAAAGAGCTAGGGAGAAAAAGTTTCCACGTGGAAACTTTTTATGCAGATAAAGGCATTCGGGAAAGTGCCGGAAGAAAAATAAGATTGACAGAGCTGGAAATGTTTGGTATAGTACAGTCCGATAGAGCGGAAAAACTTATTAAACAAGGCCCGGTCAGGAGTTTCCACGAGGAAACGTGTGGTTACGAAAACCAACAAACAAAGGGTTTTAATATGAAGAAGATCGCTTTTTGCAATCAAAAAGGAGGCGTTGCTAAAACAACGTCAGCTTTAAACATTTCAGCATACCTCGCCTTGCACGGACAAAAAACTCTACTAATAGATTTAGATCCGCAAGCTAACGCAACTAGTGGAGCCGGTATTGACAAGAGCAAAATCGAGCATAGTGTGTATAATATACTCCAAGAAGAAGCAACTGTGGAACAAGCTATTATGCCTACTGAGATTGAAAATTTATATATAGTCCCTTCTAACATACATTTGACAGGGGCTGAAATTGAACTGGTCAATGTAATGGGCAGAGAATATCGGCTTAAAAAAGCCCTACAGTCTATGCAGGAAAACTTTGATTATATAACTTTTGACTGCCCCCCTTCTCTGGGGCTTTTAACCGTGAATGGATTGACAGCCGCCAATTCTGTTCTAATTCCTATTCAATGTGAATATTATGCTTTAGAAGGTTTGGGCCAATTGATCTCTACTGTAGAGCTTATCCGCCGCAATTTAAATAGTACTTTAGAAATAGAAGGAATTTTAATGACCTTAGCGGATTATAGAACAAACTTGACGAAAGAAGTTATAAAGGAAGTGCAAAAATATTTTGGAGACAAAGTCTATAAAACAATAATTCCAAGAACAATAAAACTCACAGAAGCTCCGGGATTTGGAAAGCCCATTGCGCTATATTCGCAAAATTCTACAGGAGCGATTAAATATAAAGACGCGACATTAGAGCTTCTTCGCGCGCATGGGAGAGCGTAAGTTCTTTCAGGGAAAGAGTATAGACAAAAATATGGAGGAATAAAATGGAAAAGAGACTAGGAAGAGGACTGGGTGCGTTGATCTCGACGCAGAATAGTAAAGACAACCAAAAGGAAGGAACGATTAAGCTTAAAGAAATTATTCCAAATCCTTTTCAGCCGCGAAAGAATTTTAATGATGAAAAAATGCAGGAGCTTATCAGCTCAATAAAAGAAAAAGGCATATTACAGCCCGTAATAGTTAGAACTGCTGACGCGGGATATGAGCTTATTGCCGGAGAAAGAAGACTGAGAGCTGCTCAAGCCCTGAACCTGGAGGAAATTCCGGCAATTATAAGGGACGATATAGACGATGCCTCAAGTTTAGAGATTTCTATTATTGAGAACATTCAGAGGGAGGAATTAAATCCAATAGAGGAAGCAACCGCGTATCGAGAGTTAATCGACCAGTTTGAATATACTTTAGATAAAGTAGGGCAAATGGTAGGAAAAGACAAAACAACAGTGTCAAACAGTCTGAGACTTTTGACGTTATCCCGGAAAATAAAGGAATATATAGAAGAAGGAAAGATTACAACCGGCCACGCAAAAGCCTTATTGTCCATTAATAGTGATTATAAAAAAGAAAAAATAGCTAAAATGATAATTAGCGAAGGGCTATCTGTAAGAGCAACAGAGCAAATCGCGAACAGGATAACAGCTCCTAAGATACGAATAAAAAAGGTAAAGTCTTCGGAAATCAGCACAATAGAAGAAAGCTTACAGCATAAGTTAGGAACAAAAGTTTTAATTAATCATGGAAAAAAAAGAGGAAAAATAGAAATACAATATTTTTCAGAGAAAGATTTACAGCGGATAATCAGTTTGTTGTTGGAAGGCTAAGGCTAATATAGCTATTATAATAAGTTAAACCTTGACATTATAGAGAGAAAGTAGTAATATTTGTCAAAATAGAACCTTTTAAACTGGTACAGAGAGACCCGAAAAGGAGAAGAGATGAAGATAAACACAAAAACAGCCTACTTGTCGTATGACAGGAAGGCTTTTTTTTTGAGGGGGACAAGATGAAGGAGCGAATAAAAGCGCAAGCGCTGGATTCAGAAGGAATAAAGAGGATATTACAAAGGATTTCTCATGAGATTTTAGAGAAAAACCAGGGGGTTGAAAACCTGGCTGTAATCGGAATAAGAAGCAGGGGAGCTTTTCTTGCGAAAAGAATAGCTGAAAATTTAAAAAAAATAGAAAAAAAGCAAGTCCCGGTAGGAGCGATGGATATTACTTTGTATCGAGACGATTTAACGGAAATAGCAGAACAGCCTGTTTTGCGGTCAACAGAAATAGAGTTTGACATAACAGGGAAGAGAATAATCCTGGTAGATGATGTGCTTTTTACCGGACGTACTGTGCGGTGCGCTCTTGATGAACTTATAGATTTTGGCCGGCCGGCTAATATACAGCTGGCAGTGCTGATCGATCGCGGCCACAGGGAATTGCCGATAAGGCCCGATTTTGTGGGCAAGAATATTCCTACGTCAAAAAAGGAAAGCGTAGAAGTCAGGTTAAAGGAGACAGATGATACCGAAGAGGTTCTTGTTCTTAGCGCGATGTAGAGAAGCAAAAAAAACAATAAAAGAGGAAAAAGAGTTATGAATAAAGAGGGAAATTTGAAATGGACAAAAAAACATTTGTTGGGAATAGAAGACCTGACAAAGGAAGAAATAACCCTTATATTAGATCAGGCGAGGGGATTTAAAGAGGTTATGGAAAGGCCCATTCCAAAAGTTCCAACACTAAGGGGAAAGACTGTAGTCACGCTTTTTTGTGAACCTTCGACAAGGACAAAGGCCTCTTTTGAGTTAGCGGCAAAAAGATTAAGCGCGGATACTATAAGCATTGCTTCTTCATCTTCCAGTTTTTTAAAGGGCGAAACTTTATGGGATACTGTGCGAAATATTGAAGCAATGAAAACAGACGTGGTGATAATTCGGCATAAATGCGCGGGAGCGCCCCATTTTTTGGCGGACAAAGTAACTTCTTCGGTAATAAACGCGGGAGACGGCGCGCACGAACATCCTACACAGGCATTGCTTGATATCTATACCATTCGGGAAAAGCTGGGAAAAATCGAAGGGGTTAATGTAAGTATTATAGGAGATATACGCCATTCTAGAGTCGCGAGAAGCAATATCCTGGCTTTAACTCGGATGGGGGCAAAAGTGACAGTCTGCGGGCCAAAAACCTTAATGCCGGCTGAGATAGAAAAAATGGGGACAGAAGTAACTTATGATATAAAAAAAGCACTTAAAAACGCAGATGTAATTAATGTTCTAAGAATACAACAGGAACGGCAAAAAAGCGGATTTTTCCCCACGATTAGAGAATATAGGAAAATGTTTGAAATAACGACTAAAGTATTGGAGCAATGCGCGAAAAAAGATATTTTAATAATGCACCCAGGTCCGATCAACAGAGGGGTAGAACTTAGCCATGACGTTGCTGACGGAAAATATTCTGTAATACTGGACCAGGTTACTAATGGTGTGGCGATAAGAATGGCAGTGTTGTTTCTTGTAGGGTACGTCAGAACGGCAAAAGTGGAGCAAGGAGGCGAATGATGGCAAGCGCTAAAGCGAAAAAAGAGGCGAGAGCGCCTAGAAACAAGAGCAGGTGGAGAGAAGTATGAAAGTTTTAATTAAAAAAGGAAGAGTAATAGATCCTTCACAAAACATTGATAAAGAAATGGATATTTTAATTGAAGGGGCAAAGGTCTGCAAAATAGGAGAACAAATAAAAGCAGATGGCGCGAAAATAATTGAAGCAAAAGGCAAGATAGTTTCTCCGGGATTTGTGGATATGCACACACATTTGAGGGAACCCGGCAGAGAGGACAAAGAAACAATAGCGTCAGGGATGAAAGCGGCAATTAGCGGAGGATTTACAACTGTATGCGCTATGCCTAACACAGAACCCGCATGTGACTCACAAGCGCAAGTATTTTTTTTGATCGAAAAAGCAAAAAAAACAGGATTAGGAAGTATTTTACCGGTTGGGGCAATAACAAAACAGCGGAAAGGGAAACAACTCTCTGAGATGTATGAATTAAAGGAAGCAGGCTGTTTATCCGTATCAGATGACGGTGATTCGGTTGAAGATCCCTGGCTTTTGATGAGGGCGATGGAATATGCCGAACAGTTAGGGCTGTTGGTGATTTCTCATTGCGAGGACAAAAGAATGGCGGTTGGCGGGGTTATGCACGAAGGATACTTTTCAACTGTTCTGGGTTTAAAACCTATCCCGGCGGAAGCAGAAACGATCATAGTAGAAAGAGATATAAGGCTAGCGGGATTAACAGGAGTAAGGCTTCACATCGCGCATATTAGCACAAGCGGAAGCGTAGAGGCTGTTAAAAGGGCAAAGAAAAAGGGGATAAAGGTTACAGCAGAAGTGACTCCGCATCATTTGAGCCTTACGGATGAAAACGTGAGAGGATATAATACAAACATGAAAGTAAACCCTCCTTTGCGGTCAGGCGATGATGTAAAAGCGCTTAAATCGGCAGTGAAAGACGGGACTATAGATGTAATAGCCACAGATCATGCTCCTCATCTGGAAAACGAAAAACAACAGGAATTTGATCTCGCGCCGTTTGGGATGATAGGATTGGAAACCGCGTTATCTTTGTCCGCACTTGCGCTTGTTGAAAGCGGACTATTAAGCTGGTCTGATTTGATTGACAGATTATCCTGTGCTCCATGCAGAATATTAGGATATGATAGAGGGACCCTTAATCCGGGAACGCAAGCTGATATTGTAATTATTGATCCGGACAAACAATGGATATATGAAAAAGACAAAATAAAGTCTACTTCCTGCAATTCTCCTTTTATCGGCAGAAAACTTAAAGCAAAGGTAACGGATGTTCTTGTAGGAGGACGAATAGTTGTGCGCGACGAAGAAATAGTTGGGCAGTGAATGGTGGATAGTTAGTCGTTGGTCGTTCGTCGTTAGCAGCCCTCTTCGAGGGAAAACAGATAAAAGGAAAAAGGGGAAAGGCAGAAAAATTAACCACAGAGGCACAAAGACACAGAGAGGGAAATAGACAGAGGAGAGAAAAATAAATATTTTTAGTTTTTAAATGACTCTGTGGTGAAAAATTCTGGCAGGTGTATAACGGTTTTGTGTCAAAAAAGGGGAAACTTTTTTAGGACAAGACATAGTGGATAGTATTTTGTTCTGAAAAACAAGAGATTGCCGCGCAGCTCGCCTGGCTCGCAGCTCGCAAAGACAAAAGGAAGAAAGCCTTGAGTTTGAGTTTTTCCGTCTTTGCGAGGAGGCCGGAGGCCGATGCGGCAATCTCTTTTAAGAATAAAAAAACAAGAGAGTATCAACAAGAGGATAAAAAGCAAATTAAAAAAAACGATGAGAAAACAATCAAAATACATCGAAAACGCACAGATTTTTTCTAATGAGGAAATAGTCCGGGACGCGGAGCATACGGATCATTTTATTATGGAATTAATTGCGCCACAGATTAGCAAACATGCATCTCCGGGACAATTTGTCACAGTAAAGGTTCAGGAAAACACAACAGAGCCGTTATTGCGGATACCTTTGGGGATACACGATAATGAAATAAAAGATACAAACAAAAAGGGGATAAAATTATTATATAAAGTTGTCGGAGACGCGACTTTTCTTTTGAGCAAAAAAAAACAGGGGGAAACAATAAATGTTTTAGGGCCATTGGGAAACGGGTTTTGTTTGGATGAAATTCTTTTTGAAAAAGGGCAGACAGCTATAATTATAGCAGGCGGTCATGGTGTAGCGCCGTTATATTTTTTAGCAAAAGAAATAATAAAACAGCGGGAACAAGATGAGGCGTTTAAAGGAAACGTGGAAGTATTTTTAGGAGCAGCTACAAAAGAACATGTGATATGTCGCGGAGCTATTGGGAAATTTTGTTCTTTGGGAACAGACACAATTCATGTCGCAACCGAAGACGGTACACAGGGAAGCAAAGGATATATACCCAAAGTAGTAGACAGATACTTAAAAAAACAGACCACGGATCATTGTTCGCGGAGTACTATTTATTCCTGCGGCCCAAAACCGATGCTTGCGGAAGTTGCCAGACTTGCGGATAAATATAATATCAAAGCTTATCTTTCTTTGGACGCGTATATGGCATGCGGAATAGGCGCTTGCCTTGGTTGCGCTGTCAGTACGCGGGAAGGATATAAAATGGTATGTAAAGACGGGCCGGTTTTTAGCGCCGAAGAAATAAATTGGGAAAAAGAATTACAAATGGATTGATTTATGACCGGGAAAGAAAAAAAGAAGACAAAACTTAACTTGCGAATAAAAATAGCGGATGTTATTTTTAAGAATCCTATATGGGTAGCCTCGGGTACATTCGGGTATGCCGAAGAATTTCAAGATTTTGTTGAGCTTGAACAAATAGGCGCAATTATAACAAAGACCATAACTTTAAATGCCAGAATAGGCAATCTGCCTCCGCGTATAGTTGAAACACCTTCGGGCTTACTTAATTCCATCGGACTTGAAAATAAAGGAGTCAGGCATTTTAAGAAAAACTATTATCCGTTTTTAAAAAAATGTAAGACGCGTATTATCGTGAGTATAGCAGGGGCGGATATTGACGAACTTAAAGAATGCGCCGGTATATTATGCCGGGATCAAGCACCTGATGCCATAGAAGTTAATCTTTCCTGCCCAAACGTGACTCACAAAGGAGCAAAACACAGGCTTATCGCGCAGGATGCGGACGCTACGGAAAAAGTTATAAACGCGCTGAGGAAGACAATAACGGTTCCGCTAATAGCTAAATTATCTCCGAACGTGACAGACATTTCAGAAATCGCGGTTGCGGCTGAGGCAGGAGGAGCGGACGCGGTGTCTCTTGTAAATACGTATCTGGCGCTGGCTGTAGACGCGGACACAATGAAACTGATTCTTGGAAAAGGTATGGGCGGGCTCAGCGGTCCGGCGATAAAACCTATGGCATTAAGAGCAGTATATGATGTTTACGGAAAAATAAAGATTCCTGTGATAGGTATAGGCGGAGTAATGAGCGGAAAGGACGTAGCGGAATTTATGTTATGCGGAGCCAATGCCGTGCAAATAGGAACGGCAAATTTTACGGCTCCGGATATATATGAGAAAATAATGCGCGAATTTAAAACATATTTATCAGAGAAAAAAATAAATAAAGCTGTTTCGATAATCGGCCGGCTCAAGGGGATAAAAGCATGACTAGCGGAAGAAAAACGGTTTTGCTGATAGGGATTCTTTTGTGTTTAGGCGCGGCAGTATATTTTAACAGTATAGACGGTCCTTTGTTCTGGGACGACGAAGTAACTGTTGTTCAAAATGTATATATACGCCAGCCTCTGAAATTTTTGGGAGACATTTTTTCTTCTTCGTATCACAGCGGGTCAGGTGAGGTATTAAATTTTTATCGGCCCGTAGCGACATTGTCTTTTGCTCTTGATTATCGAATCTGGGGACTAAAGGCTACAGGGTATCATTTGACCAGCGTTATATTGCATCTTTTGAACGGTGTTTTGATTTTTTTACTGTTAAAAAAACTTTTCAAAAACCCATGGATAAGTTTTTTGAGCGCGGCGCTTTTTCTGGTCCATCCAATTAACAGCGAAGCTGTTAACTACGTTTCTAACAGGACAGATCTTTTAATGCTTTTTTTCTTTTTATCTGCTTTTTATCTGTACCTTATGTATAAAAAACAGCAAAAAGGCATATGGTTAGCAGGATCATTAGGCTTATATGTATGCAGTGTTTTATCAAAAGAAATAGGGCTGGTTTTGCCGCTTTTTTTATTGAGCGCGGAAATGCTGTTTTTTAAAGAAAAAAAACAAATAAAAGTGATTCTCGGGTTTGGCGTTATTTTTGTGCTTTATGGCATATTAAGGGCTACTTCCCTGAATTTTCTTAATATAAACATTCTTGTTGACGGGGCGCAGGCTGATCCATACAGCCGGGATCTGTTTTTCAGAACATTTATTTTCGGTAAAGTCTTTATGACATATCTCAGACTCTTTTTTGTTCCTGTGAACCTTCATATGGAATATGATATGCCAGAGCTTTTGTCTCCGATAGATATTACTGCTTTTTTAGGAGTTTTGGGTTTTCTCGGGATGAGCGCCGGCATTTTCTGTTTATGCCGGAACAGGAAAGAAATGCAGTTTGGACAATTATGGTTTATTCTGGGACTTTTCCCCATATCAGGGATTATTCCTATAAATAATGTTGTAAGCGAACATTATCTTTATCTTGCGTCAACCGGATTTTTTGTGATTATAAGCGCTATGGCGGTTAATTTTGGCCTTAAAAACAAAGCAGTGTTTGTTAAGTACGGGACAATAGCGCTGGGAGTATTAGTAATAACTCTTTTATCTGTAACAACTCACAAAAGAAACAAAGACTGGCAGGATCCGCTTACAATGTACCTTGATATTGCCGGAACAACCAAAAATAGTTTTCGGGCGCATAATAACGCCGGAGTAGAATATTACAGGAAGGAAAACTTTAATCAGGCGGAGAAATTTTTTCGGTCTTCATTGGATATTTTGCCTACTTATGGGGAAGCTTTGAATAATTTGGGAGTAATCTATGAAGGAAAAAAACAATATAATGAGGCGGAAAAATTATATAAGGAATGCTTAAAAAACAAACCGGGATATATTCTCGCGCATAAAAATTTGGTAAAAATTTATTTAAGAGCTAATAAACGGGGAGAAGCAAAGGCGCAGGTACAAAAAGTTTTACAATACCATCCTTATGATGAAGAAGCTCTTCAGATGCTGGAACAAATGGAAAAATATGGATATTAACTGGTGAATGGTTGGTAGTGAATGGTGAATAGGTGTCTTGTGTCTTGTCCTGAAAAATAGCCACAAAGGCACGAAGTCTCGAAAAAGAAAAAAAGGGCGTTTTAAAAATTGTGCCCATGTATAGGAAATTCAAAGATTTGACGAACAGAGATTCTTCGTCGCTTTGCTTCTCAGAAGGACAGGTGATGCGGGCATCGCTTTGCTTCTTAGAATGAAGGGTGATTCGCCCGTCGTTCTGGGCTCTGTCGAAGGAGTTGAAGTGAATTTAGCCGAACGCATAAAGGAAAAGTTCCCGGCGAAGGCGGGCTACGTTCAAAAGTTTTGAAAGGAGCGGGGGATATAATGGGAAAAAAGAAGAAAATCGAAGTAAAAAAGATTAAGAAGGTTCATAAATTAGCCGTTTTTAAAGGTAAAGAGATACGCCGTATAATCCATAATGACGAATGGTGGTTTTCGGTGGCTGATATTGTAGAGTCTTTGACCGATTCCATAAACATATCTGATTATATTAAAAAACTTAGGAAACGAGATGAGGAGCTTAGCAAAGGGTGGGGACAAATTGTCACCCCCCTTTTAATCGATACCGCAGGAGGCAAACAAAAAGTAAATTGTGCCAATACAGAGGGCATTTTTCGTATTATCCAGTCAATTCCCTCGCCTAAAGCCGAGCCTTTTAAGCGTTGGCTGGCAAGGGTTGGATATGAGCGGATTAAGGAAATTGAAGATCCGGAGCTTGCCACTAAACGCTCAAGAGCTTTGTATAAGGCAAAAGGCTATTCAGGCGCTTGGATCGAGAAACGTATGCGGAGTATTGCCATACGCGAGGAATTAACGGACGAATGGCAGAAACGAGGTATCGAGGAGCAGAAAGATTACGCTATTCTAACGGCTGAAATATCTAAAGCGACATTTGATATGACACCTTCTGAATATAAAAAATATAAAAAACTAAAGCGTGAGAATTTGCGGGATCATATGAATGATTTGGAGCTTATCTTCTCCATGCTGGGTGAAGCCTCAACAACAGAGATCGCCCGCAATAAAAACGCTCAAGGGATGCATGAAAATAAAGAATCCGCAAAGCTTGGCGGAAGTGTGGCAGGAAAAGCCCGAAGGGATTTAGAGAATAAAAGCGGGAAAAAGGTCACCAGTAAGAAAAACTATCTCAAAGCTCCGCAGGACAAAAAACTGCTCAAGGGCAAAAAATAGATATTGTGACATTGATTAGTTTAACGCAGGGATAAAGAACACTCTATATTGAAATAGTGACAATTTGCCGATGACCGACATTTTGAAGGAACGACGTAATTTTAATAATTGAATTTATGGTATAATATTTTCAATTATAGCTCTTTGTTTTTCTCCCCGGCTGAAAAGTGTAAGCTTTTTAGGGCGTGACACAGAGAAGAAAGGATCAAAAAGAATGAAGAAAAAACTGATAGTAGCATTAGATGTAAATGACTTGAAAAAGGCGGAAGAGTTAATAGATATTCTTTCGCCTGTAATCGATATCTTTAAAATCGGAATAGCTCCTTTTACGGCTTTTGGAAATAAAGTGACGGAAAGAATAGAAAAAAAAAGAAAAAAAATATTTTTAGATCTTAAAGTGCACGACATTCCAAACACCGTACAAAGTGCGGCGCGAAACGCCGCGGATAAAAATGTATTTATGATGAATTTTCACTGTTTGGGAGGGATGAAGATGCTAGAAGCCGCGGTAAAAGGGGCCAGGCAAGGTGTAAGTGAAAATCCGCCGCTGTTATTAGGCGTAACTATTCTTACGAGCATGAAACAGGAAGATATGAACGCAATCGGGATTTCCGGACAAGTTAGAGAGAAGGTAATAGAACTGGCTCTTTTGGCAAAAAAAGCCGGGTTAGACGGTGTGGTTGCTTCGCCTCTGGAAGTGAAAGAGATAAAAGAAAAAGCCGGAAAAGAATTTATAGTTGTTACTCCGGGCATACGTCCTGAATGGGCCGTTAAAGGAGACCAAAAAAGAATTCTTACTCCGCGGCAGGCGATTCAGCAAGGTGCGGATTATATAGTAGTAGGAAGGCCGATATTAGAAGCAAAAGATCCGGCAAAAGCCGCGGCGCTGATTATTGAAGAAATGGAACAGTGAATGGTGGATAGTTGAGATTGTCTTGTTCTGACAAAGCTTGGAGGCGGAGTGCAAAGTATTTTGCCGAAAGGGCAAACATTCCGTGCTCAAACAATTTGCCCTCACTTGGTTCGGGCAAAAACTGCGCTCAGAATGCGTGCCCTTCCGGCAAAATAGCGTTTGGTGAGTAGAAAAAGGGAAAACATCCCATCTGTCTTTGCGAGGAGGAACGAAGTGACGACGCGGCAATCTTTATTCGGTTGATAGTTGATGGTTAGTTGGTTGATGGTTAACAGTCAACGAACCAACGATCAACCGTCAACTAAAAACGTCTTTGCGAGGAGGCTCAGAAAGCCGACGCGGCAATCTCGGATAAAAATAGATATAAAAAGTGACAACTTTTTTAGGACGATACGATAAGGCTCCTGCGGAGCCGTTCAAGGCTGAAGGATAAAGGAAAAAGGATCAAGACAGAAGGTTGTTTTATTGGAATTGCGAAAAACAAGGGAGGGACAGGTTTCCTCAAGAAGCATAAAGCCAGGCAGAACCCCGTCCCATAATTTTTAATTTTATCTTAATAAAAGAGGAGAGACGTATGCAGGAAATGGAAATAATGGATATCATGAAGAAAACAAACGCGTATAAACAGGGGCATTTCAAACTTTCAAGTGGATTGCATTCAGGCGCATATTTGCAATGCGCGTTATTGTTACAGTCTCCGGTGGTTGCCGCGAGATTATGCGGAGCTGTAGCGCGGAAATTCAGAGATAATCTTCCGGATATAGTTATAGGACCCGCGCTGGGAGGAATTGTTTTCGCGTATGAATTGGCCCGGGCCTTGAACGCGCAATCCATGTTTATGGAACGGACAAAAACCGGCGAAATGACTTTGCGAAGAGGGTTTAGAGTGTGTCCTGACAATAAAGTTCTGATCGCTGAAGATGTTTTGACAACGGGGAAATCAGTAAAAGAAGTAATAGCGCTTCTAAAAAAAGAAGGAGTTACCCCGACAGGAATAGCTTGTCTTGTGGATAGAAGCGTAGAACCGCTTGATTTTGGTGGAATAAAGCATGAAAGCCTGTTAAAATTAGAGTTGCCTTTATTTAAAGAAGAAGACTGTCTTCTTTGCAGGGAAGGCGTTCCAATAGAAAAGCCGGGATCGAGGGATAAAGGATAAAGGGGCAAGGATCAAGGAAAAAGGGAAAAGTACAGAAAAAAGCCTAAACGCGAAACACTAAAACCTAAATAAATCCAAAAGGCAAAAATTAAAAACACAAAAGTAAATAAGAGGAAGAGTTTTTTGGATTTGGAATTTTTAATTTAGAATTTAGTTAGTGTTTAGAGTTTGACACCTTATTCTTTTCTTAAAAAATATCTGTGGCTTTGAGACTCTGTGGTGAAAAAGTCCGGCAGATAGGGATATCTTTATTTTAAGAGTTTGGTTTATGACAATGGAATGGTTTTTACGAACGACGAACGACTAACGACTAAAAGGGGGAAATGATATGCAGATGGAACTTAAAGAAATAATCGAGAAGATAAAACAGGACGGTGTCGGTGAAGCGGAAAAACTAGCCGTGGACATAATAAAAAAAGCCGAAGAAAAAGCAGGGGCTATACTTAAAAAGGCCGGGGAAGAGCAAGCGGATATTGAAACCAGGACAAGCGCAGAACTCGAAAGTTTCAAAAAAAACGCTGACCAAGCGATACAGCAAGCGGCAAGAGACGTTCTTCTGGGCTTAAAAGAAGCGATTCTTTGTTTGTTTGAGCGGATAATAAAGGTAGAGGTAGACAAACAACTATCTGCGCAGGTTTTAAAAGAGATGATAATAAAACTCGCGGAAAGATTCCCGGTCACAGGAGAGGCGGGTATAGAAGTTATTCTTAATGAAAAAGAAAAGAATGATCTTGAAAAGATTTTTTTAGCCGGTCTGAAAAAAAGAATAGCCGAAGGAGTTACTTTAAAAGCTTCAAAAACAATGGAGAAAGGGTTTCGGATAGGAGAAAAAGACAAAAAAGCGTATTATGATTTTACGGACGAAACAATAGCCGAGGCTTTTAAATTGTTTTTAAATCCAAAAATAAACAAAATTCTAGGATCATAGAAACAGGATAAGCAGAAAGGTAAACAAGCTTGCGGGAATAAGCGGTTTTGTATTTTTATATTATGGATAAATATTATTATTTGACAGCGACACTTCCTTATCTGCGATTTGGAAGAGAAATTCCGATTTCAAAGGAATTTTTTTTAGCCGAATCCGGGAAATGGCTCTTGCCTGCGGATGTACAAATCATGGAAAGCGTAGATCTGAACAATGTTGAGACATGTTCGGATACCCCGGGATTTCTGAAAGAGTGGAAGGAGTTTAATCTTCAACTAAAAAAAGATCTGGCAAAACTACGACGGGCAAAAAAAAACAAAGGCGCGCACAAAACCCCTGAGAGATTAAGGCCGATTATGGAGCAAGAGAATCCGCTTCTTATGGAAATAGAGATAGAACGCATGAGGTGGGCTTTTGTAGAAGAAAAAAGCGCAGGACATTATTTTGATCTTGAAGGAATATTATTGTATTTTTTAAAACTGCAGATAGTGGAAAGAATAGCGGGATTTAATAAAGATGAAGGAGAAAAATTCTTCTATAAATTATGTGAGGTAAATCATGAGCAAGCAAAAAGGCACAATAACGGCCGTTAACGGTAATATGATAACCGTGATTTTCAAAGAAGATATCATCCAAAACGAAGTCGCGTATGTTTTGAATAAGGACAGAAAGTTAAAAGCCGAAGTTATAAAGATAAACGGGAACAAGGCTTTTATGCAGGTATACGAAGATACAAAAGGCATTAAAATAGGAGACCAGGTAGAGTTTTCGCAACAAATGCTGTCAGTACAACTCGGGCCGGGGCTTTTAGCGCAGATATATGACGGTCTTCAGAATCCGCTTCCCGAAATGGCGGAAGAATTCGGGTTTTTTCTTCCTGTAGGGAAAGAGATGCACGCGATATCTTTTGACCGGGAATGGGAGTTTACTCCCCGTGTTAAAAAAGGAGATAAGGTCACAGGAGGAAGTGTTTTGGGTTTTGTTCCTGAAGGTATTTTTCGGCATAAAATAATGGTTCCTTTTTATTATACAGCTGAATATACCGTGGAAACTATTGTTCCTAAAGGAAAATACAGGGTAATAGATACGGTTGGAACCATAAAAGATGAAAAAGGTGAAGCTCTAACGGTTTCTATGACGTTTGAATGGCCGGTAAAGATTCCGATAGAAGCATACAAGGAAAAACTTCAGCCGATAGATCCCTTAATAACAAAAGTGCGTGTCATAGATACGCTTTTTCCTGTTGCAAAAGGGGGAACTTATTGCATTCCCGGGCCTTTTGGGGCGGGGAAAACAGTATTACAGCAAATAACCAGCCGGCACGCGGAAGTTGATATAGTAATAATAGCGGCATGCGGGGAGCGCGCGGGTGAAGTTGTCGAGACCTTGAAGGAGTTCCCGGAACTTAAGGATCCCCGAACAGGAAAAAGTTTGATGGAAAGGACAATAATAATATGCAACACGTCATCAATGCCTGTGGCCGCAAGAGAGGCGTCTGTATATACGGCCGCGACACTTGCGGAATATTATAGACAAATGGGCCTGGATGTTCTGCTCTTAGCGGATTCAACTTCAAGGTGGGCGCAGGCTATGCGGGAAATCTCCGGCCGTCTTGAAGAGATTCCCGGGACAGAAGCTTATCCCGCGTATTTAGAATCGCGCATAGCAAGTTTTTATGAGCGGGCCGGCCTTGTGCGGCTTTATGGCGGAGCATTAGGAAGCCTTACCATCGGCGGAACAGTAAGTCCGGCAGGAGGAAATTTTGAAGAACCGGTTACGCAGGGAACGCTTAAAGTCGTAGGCGCATTTCATGGGTTGTCAAGAGAACGAGCTGAAGCAAGGAAGTTTCCTTCGATTCATTCTTTGGAAAGTTGGAGTAAATATAAAAGTTTAATATCACCGCATGAAGTGGAGTTCGCGAAACAAATATTGAAAAAAGGAGAAGAAGTCCGTCAGATGATGAAGGTTGTAGGGGAAGAAGGGACTTCTTTGGAAGATTTTGTTGTCTATCTTAAAAGCGAACTGATTGACGGGGTATATTTACAACAGAACGGATTTGACGAAATAGATGCCGCGACAACGGCCGACAGACAGAAATATGTTTTTAGCGTGTTAATCGAAATTTTGCGCGAAGAACTTTCCTTTAAAGAAAAAAAAGAAGCCCGGGATTTTTTCTATAGCCTCAGACATAGTTTTATAGACTGGAACTATAAAAAAGAGCAGTCAGAAGAGTTTAAAAAAGCTGAGAAAGAGATAAGAAATCTATTGGAAGGTGAAAAAAATGAGAAAAGTATGCACTAAGATACTGAATATAGCAGGAAATGTCATCAGCGTAAGAGCTGATGGTGTCGCGTATGAAGAACTTGCCCGGATCAAGAGCGCTATGGGCACGTCGTTAGCTCAGGTTATTCGCCTGGATCAGGACATGGTATCTTTGCAGGTATTTGCAGGAGCGCGCGGTATATCCACGGGAGATGAAGTGGAATTTCTTGGGCACTCTATGCGTGTAGGGTTTTCATATAATATGCTGGGCAGAATATTTAACGGAAGCGGGATACCCCGAGACAAAGGTCCCGCTATTACAGAAAATCTTATTGAAATAGCAGGGCCTTCCGCTAATCCGGCAAAAAGGGTCATCCCTTCTAATATGGTTAGAACCAATATCCCAATGATCGATATATTTAATTCTTTGGTGGAATCTCAAAAATTGCCTATATTTTCTGTTTCAGGAGAACCGTACAATGAACTTCTTGCAAGAATAGCGCTTCAAGCAGAGGTAGACATTATCATTATGGGCGGGATCGGGCTTAAATATGATGAATATATTTATTTTAAAAATACGTTAGAAGAAGGCGGAGTTTTAAGCAGAACGATTTTCTTTGTGCATACTGCTTCGGATCCGATTGTTGAAGGTCTGATGATTCCGGATCTTTCTCTGGCAGTAGCGGAAAAGTTCGCGCTGGAAGGGAAAAGAGTATTAGTCCTGCTTTCTGATATGACTAATTTTGCTGACGCGCTGAAAGAGATAGCTATTACAATGGAACAAGTGCCGTCCAATAGAGGATATCCCGGAGATCTTTATAGCCAGCTTGCCGCGAGATATGAGAAAGCGATTGATTTTGAAGGGGCAGGGTCTATTACTATTCTTGCTGTCACGACTATGCCGGGAGACGATGTTACGCATCCGGTGCCGGACAACACGGGCTATATAACAGAAGGACAGTTTTATCTTAGAAACGGAAGGATAGAACCTTTTGGGTCTTTAAGCCGGTTAAAACAGCAGGTCAATGAGAAAAGCCGCAAAGATCATAGAGCGATCATGGATGGGATGATACAATTATATGCTCAATATAAAGAAACCGAAGAAAAAAGATCCATGGGATTCAGAATGAGCGATTGGGATAGACAGCTTTTAAAATACGGCGCCAAGTTTGAAGAAACCATGATGGATCTGAAAGTAAACATTCCATTGGAACAAGCTCTTGATAGCGGTTGGAAAATTTTGTCAGAATGTTTTCGTCCCGAACAGACCAATTTTCGCACGGAATTGGTAGAGGAATTCTGGGTAAAACAATAACACAAGAGGGCTTTATAGTTAGATGTATACGGATAATATAACGAACCTTTACTTTTAGATACACACAGATGTTATCGGTTGACAGTTGGTTGGAGGTAAACAGTTAACCAAATTTGTAATTCAGACTGCGTCGCAATTCAGATTTTGTCTTTGCGAGGGAGCGTAGCGACCGCGGCAATCTCAATAATAATAGGTGTTACCCATAAAGGCTCTATTTTTATTACTATTCGAGATTGCTTTTCGCAGAGGCGGGTAGACTAGGTCGACAGGGTTAAGTTTTTTGTGGAAGCATACACGGTGGGGACACGCCTGAAAGGGCACACTTCACTGACCTAATATATACATGAAGTGAGCCCCTTTCAGGCATGTCCCCGGATTTTTATTTTTATTAAGATTAAAAGTAGTTGTTCATACATAAAAAAACATGGCCAAATTAAAACTTACAAAAAACGAACTTAAAAAGCAGAAAGACGCTCTGAAAAGATACCGGCAGTACTTGCCCACCTTGGTATTAAAAAAACAACAGCTTCAAAGTGAGCTTGTAAAGATTCATAATAGTATTGAGGAGCTAAAAAAAAGAAGGGCTTATATAAAAGCCGTAGTATATAAATGGACGGATGTTTTTAGCGAAAAAAGCGGCATTGAAAAGTTTTTAAGGCTTGAAAGGCTAGAAGTTTCTTCCGGGAACATAGCCGGAACAGATGTTCCCGTATATGAAAAAACAGTATTTCACGAAGATGAGTATGATTATACAAAAGTACCTTTATGGGTGGATTACGGAATAGAGGCGCTTAAAGATGTGATGATTCTTAACTCTAAAATGGAAATATTGCAAGAGCAGAATGATCTGCTTATGGAAGAGTTGCGGATCACGACGCAGAGAGTAAATCTTTTTGAAAAAATAATGATACCTCAAGCGGAAGCAAATATAGGAAAAATAGAGATATATTTGGGCGATCTGGAAACAGCGGCGGTTGTTACGGGAAAAATAGCAAAAGAAAAAATACTTAGAACAGGCGCGAGTTTAGGTATAGGGTAGAGCGAGCGCGGCAAAAAAGACGCAAGAAAAAATAACCCACAACTCTAAAAAATTGCTCTGTGCTCTCTGTGGGTAGCTTTTGAAAATGCGCATAAAAACGCAGGAAGCGAAACATGATAGAAAAAATGAAAAAAATAACATTGCTTGTTTCGGAAAACGAAAGAGATAAATTTTTGTCTTGTCTCCGAAAAGCGGGGTTAGTGCATATAAAACATGTTAATCCTCCGGTTCATCATGAAATAAATTTTGCGGAAGACAGAATAACCAAGATCGAGCATCTGGTATCTATATTGCGGCCCTATTATCGGGGGGGGAGACAGTCTCGGCATGAGCCCGGAGAGCTTTGTGAAAGGGTTATGCTGGACGAAACAGATAAAATACAGGAGCTTAATCAGACAAAAGAAGACCTTAAAGCTGTTTTAGCAGAAGTTGACAAAAACATAAAATGGTTCGGGGTGTGGGGAGATTTTGATCCGCGGGATATAGCTCTTTTTGATGAAAAAGGAGTAAAGGTTATATTGTATTGTTTCAATAAAGAACAGTTTAAGCAAATAACAAAACAGGGAAACTTTTTTGTAATAAAACGAGAGAAAGGCTATGTGTATTGCGCGGGCATTTCTCCGGAAGGCCTGGAGGAAGAAGAACTGGCTTTTTTTAAAGCGGTTTTACCTGTGGAGAATTTAACGGAACTTAGAGAAGAAAAGACCCGGTTGGAAAAAGAAATATTAATAATAGAAAGTTTTTTAAGTGAAGAGGCTGATTCTCTGCCCGCGTTTTTGAAATGCGAGGAACTTTTAAAAAAAGAAAGGGAATTTTTCGCCGTAAAATTCGGGATGCAGGAAGAAGGAAAGTTTTCGTATTTGCAGGGGTTTTGTCCTGCGAAAAAAATAAAAAAAATAATTTCACTCGCCAAAAAAGAACAATACGGTTATTTAATTGAAGATCCCGACAATCCGGAGGAAACGCCGACCCTTATAACAAATCCGGGATGGATAAGTATTATCAAACCTGTTTTTCGGTTCATGAACACTCTTCCCGGATATGATGAGGCAGATATCAGTTTTTATTTTCTGGTTTTTTTCAGTCTGTTTTTCGCGATGCTTATAGGCGATGCGGGTTACGGAGTGCTTTTTCTTTTGATTACATTTATCGCGAGAAAGAAACTGCCGCAGGTTCAAAAAGAACCATTTTTCCTGATGTACTTGTTAAGTATCGCTACGATTGTATGGGGCGCGGTTACAGGAACATGGTTTGGTGCTGAAAGAATAGCTGAAGTTTCTTTTTTGAACGTTTTTGTAATAAAAAGGATAAGCAGTTTTGCCGATAACAATCAAAATTTGATGATTTTTATTTGTTTTATAATCGGGGCGATTCACTTGACAATAGCGCATTTAATAAGAGGAGTACGTGTTATAAATTCGTTAAAAGCGTTCGCAGAAGCCGGATGGATAATGATTCTTTGGGGAATGTTTTTTACTGCAGGGAAATTTGTTCTTGGAAATTCTTTCCCCCCGGTTGCGGGATGGCTTTTTGGCGTAGGCACTGGTTTGGTTCTTTTGTTTTCAAACCAGGAGAAAGGGCTGGTTAAAGGGATGTTTTCGACATTAGCTGAATTGCCGTTAAGTATTATCAGTTCTTTTTCTGATATTGTTTCTTATTTGAGGTTATTTGCCGTAGGATATGCTACGGTTGTGGTTGCCGGAAGTTTTAATGAAATGGCGCTTTCTGGAGGGATTTCCGGACCTGTGGGAGCTTTTAGCGCGGCAATTATTCTTTTTTTAGGACATACACTGAATATAGTTCTTGGATTTATGGCAGTAATTGTTCATGGGATAAGACTAAATATGCTGGAATTTTCAGGGCATCTGGGTATGCAGTGGACAGGTAAAAAGTATGAACCGTTTAGGGAAGAAGAGTGATCAGTGAACAAATTATAGCGGATAGCGCATAGCGTGTAGCGTAAAAAAAACTAAACGCTATACTGCGCTATATGCTAAAAACAAGGGTATACTAAGTCTATACGACATACTACATACGAAAAAAGGAGGACATTATGGTGTTAGGATTAGGAGATATGGGGTTATCTTTAAGTTTTGCCGCGATCGGGTCGGCACTTGGAACCGGTATTGCCGGTATGGCCGCGATCGGGGCTTGGAAAAGGGCTTTTATGCAGAATAAAATGGCACCTTTTATCTTGATCGCGTTTGTGGGAGCGCCGTTATCCCAGACAATTTATGGAATGATATTACGTAATGCGATACAATCGGCAAATATGGCGGTGGAAACTTATTCTTTTCAAATGATATTAGGGCTTGCGGCCGGGGTAGCGATGGGCGTTTCAGCTTGGATGCAGGGAAAAGCCGGAGCATGCGCCGCAGACGCGTTGGCTGAAAGCGGAAAAGGGTTTGGTAATTATATAATGGTTTTAGGGGTAATAGAAACAGTGGCGCTTTTTGTTATGGTATTTATTATGACAGCTTTGCCGAAATAATGTGATTATGAAAACAGGAACACTTTACATTGTAAGCACGCCAATAGGAAATCTTGAAGATATTACCTTGCGGGGAATCCGGGTTTTAGAGGAAGTAGACTTAATCGCGGCTGAAGATACCCGCAGGGCCGGGGTGTTGTTGCAGGCATATAATATAAAACAGCATGTTACGAGCTATCATTCGTATAATATAAAGACCAAAACTCCGAAACTTGTTTCAGCAATAATCGGAGGGAAAAATGTAGCTCTTATTTCTGATTCAGGGACTCCGGGGATCTCTGACCCGGGAAGTGTGTTGATAAAAGAGAGTATAGCGCGCGGCATTACAATAACAGCTGTTCCCGGAGCCACTGCTTTTGTGTCAGCATTGGTGCTGTCGGGGAAACCTTCGCACAGGTTTGTTTTTGAAGGGTTTCTTTCGAATAAAAGCGGAAGGCGGAAAAAAGAACTCGAAAAATTAAAAAATGAAGATAGGACAGTAATCCTGTATGAGTCGCCGCATCGGATTATAAAGTTTTTAAACGATTTTATCGAAATTATGGGCGATCGGGAAATAACAGTCGCCAGAGAGATAACTAAAAAATTTGAAGATATAAGAAGAAGCAAAGCAAGCGATATCCTGGAGCATTTTAAAGCGACGCGGCCAAAAGGAGAGTTTGTTGTGGTTTTTTAATTTTGATTTAACGTAACGAAAAATGGGGACAGACACTATTTTATTGTTGTCCTTGAGTTTATAGCAACTCCTCTTTAAAGTGTCAATTGTCTAGGTCTGACCCTATATGACCCCCGCATCAACAACAGGCAAAATAAATCTTGATGCTACGAACGATGTTACGTTTGGCGCATCCGGAGATGTGACTACTACAAGCGGGGAGATCGAAGTTGCTGCTACGGATGCGATCACTATGACAGACGGGGCTGTTCTTGATGCCGGAGATGATCAGATCGACCTGGACGCGGATGAGGATATTACGCTTGGCGGCTTAACAACAACGTATACCGCGGATGACGCAATAGTTGTTACTTCAGTTTCCGGCGGCATAGTTGACGGCGGAGATACGGATGTTGATATAGTCGCAAATACTGCTTTTGCTACAGTTGATCTTGATGCTGTGACGGGGATCGGTTCTGCTAATAGCCTGGAAACAACAATTTATAATCTTGAGGCCACAAATACGACATCCGGGGATATCAAAGTTTCTGAAACCGACGAGATCAATTTAGTTGAAGTAGTTAATTCCGGTACAGGTCTGGTAGATATTACTGCCGGAGGAATGGTTACTGTAACAACGTTAACCTCTGCTATTAGTGCGGTAAATTTGACAGTAACTAGTGGAAATATTGTTGATGTGCCCGGCGGGTTGATAACAGCAGGGTCAGCATCAAGTTTTAGGGCAAACACTGGAACGATAGGGACAAGGCTTAATCCTTTAAATGTTAACATTAACGGAGAGTGTCTGGTTTGGGCTGGGAATAGAGTAGACGAGATTTCAGCAAACCTTGAAGGTCATGTTTATAGCAGGAGAGCGACAGAACGTGTGGAAATTTCAGAGCCGACTCCTCCGGGATTAGTAATCTTTAACAATCATCTTATGGGCGGAGGGAATTATGGAAGCGATAGCGCTAATGGAAGCCTTTTAAGTTTTGGATACGGTACAATAGAGATAGATATTAAAGCTATGTTTGATCTTTTTTATGCACGAGCTGTTCAGCCTTGGGGATACATGGGGGAAGGCGCATGGTCTTTATCTGAAGCTTCTGTTATCAGCGAAGCCTTTGTGGAGGGTCCATTGTCTAACGTCAATGCATCAGGCATAGGAATAGAGGTTTTGCCCAAATCTCTTCAGTTTAACTCAAGGGATCTGGCAGAAGAAAAATATTACGTAATTCGTGCGGCGGCAAAATAAAGAATGATTAAATGATACTGAAAAAAGGGGAGCAGGGATAATCCTGCTCCCCTTTTTTCGTATTCTGCTGGGGGAAAACTTGAGAGTACAAGCAGTCTTTTGGGGTGAAAAAGTGTGATTATATTTAAAAAAAATGACAAGATGTCCCCGTACAGACTATTGGGCAATGAAGTTTCTTGACTAGAATCTCATATTGATATACAATTGACAGGAAAATTTAAAAAATTTTAGCATTATATTATACAATATGCGGACAATAATGCCCTGAGTGCTTGTGATGTTTTGCCTTCAATGAAAGCTCCGACGGTTTCCAGACTTTTTGATGAAGAATGGGTAGATATTGATACGGTTGTTATAAATGGGGACGTTACCCATTTACATGGAAGTTGAGAAAAATAAAAGATAAAATGGAAATATTTAGTATTGTTTTTGACAATATCTTAACCAAACAACGGAGGTGCCTATGAAAGGCAAAAAAGTAATCGCAGGGGCAGTAGTTTTAGCATTTCTTTTAACCGGATGCGCAAGTATCGTAAGCAAAAACATGTATCCGATGACATTTAACAGCCATCCTGATGGAGCAACAATTGTTATAAAAGATGAGAATGGAAAACAGATGTACAAAGGTAAAACACCAACAACTCTTTCCCTTTCTGCTGGTGAAGCATATTTTCATCCCAAAAAATACACTATTACTCTTTCAAAGCCCGGCTATGAAGAACAAACCACAGAAATTAAAGCGGGCATAGACGGTTGGTATTTTGGTAATATTATCTTTGGCGGGATCATCGGTTTATTGATCGTTGACCCATTAACAGGAAATATGTGGAAACTGCCGAGCGAAACAACAATAACGCTAGCCGAACAAGGAAGCGCAAGCAACATTGACCGAAGCTTAAAAATTGTAACTATAAATCAAATCCCGGAAAACGTTAAAAAGCAACTGGTTAAACTCAACTAAAACATAACAAAGCAAACCAGCCGACCTGAACCGCGGCACAAAAAGAACACAGGCGGTTCAGGCGACTGATTTTTGTGTTAACAAAAATAAATGGGGGACGTCCCCATTTAATAAATTATCGTAGCCATACCGACGCCATTAAAGAAAATCTTATTCCTAAAAAATTGACAAATAGTCAAATCAATCACATCTATGCCTCAGAAGCAGATATTTTAAACATGGCCTTATTTAGCATAACCGCGCAAGAATGGCGCAATAAGAATTCCGATAAAAAGGGAAACATTAGAGATTATGCTAACATCTCACAGCTTATCTGCTTATCTAATCTCGAAAATCTAAATGCTTTGTTTATCTCGGAAGGTATGTCTCAAGAAAAACGATTATCAAAATTAAATAAAATTGCTATTCAGCAAATGAAATTATTAATAGACGATTCTGCGATAAAAAGTTTAGAACATAAAAATAAAACCCTATAACAATTCGCT
>JBDRBG010000012.1:0-10758 GCA_043823005.1 Candidatus Omnitrophota bacterium | reverse complement strand
ACCCAAAGGTAAATTACTCACGCGTTACTCACCCGTTTGCCACTATCCCCCTCAAAGAAAGGGATCGTTCGACTTGCATGCCTAATCCACGCCGCCAGCGTTCGTTCTGAGCCAGGATCAAACTCTCCAGTTTAATCTTCTTAACCCATGTACTTTCGGCTATTTTTTTCAAAGAACTATAGACAAATAAAAAAGCACCACTCACTGATGCTTTTGCTTTCAGATATTTCGTGAAGGCTTTCTCTCCTTCACGAATGTTATTTTATAATATTCGTGAAGATATTTCAAGCCTTTTTTTACATCTAATAAAGATCATGCTCATATGCGTAAGTGTCATTCTACACAATTACACTGGAATGTCAAGTACATTTTTTCTTTTTTTTATTCTATTCAAAAAAAGCTTTTTCAGGGAATTTTCGAGCGCTATTCGCGCAAGTTTATCCCTTAAAAACTCTGGCAAATTTACGTTTTCCGACCTTTAATATTTTGCCTTTTTCCCCCAGAAAGATCTCTGTTTTTACATCATCGATCTTTCTATCATCAACAGAAACCGCGTTCTGTAGAACAAGACGCCGTGCCTCGCTTCCGGAAGTAGCAAATCCGATTTCCTTTATCAAATCGATTATTCCTGTTTTATTTTTAGCAATATAATAATCTTTAATGTTTTCGGGATTTTCTTTTCTCGCAAAAACCGATTCAAATCCGGTTCTGGCTTTTTTTGCGGATAAAACTCCGTGATATTCTTTCACTATGCTTTCAGCCAAAGAAGCTTTCACTTCTTTAGGATGCGCTTTTCCTTTTTCGACATTTTTTTCGAGCAATTTATAATCCTCATTCGTTAGAAGTTCATAATAACGCCACATAAGCTTATCTGAAATCGACATTATTTTTCCAAACATATCTTCAGGGGATTCGTTTATTCCGACATAATTATTCAATGATTTAGACATCTTGTCAACACCATCAAGCCCTTCCAAAATGGGCATAGTAATTATTACCTGCGCCTCAAGACCGTAACTTCTCTCAAGATCCCGCCCTACAAGCAAATTAAATTTCTGATCCGTACCTCCAAGCTCGACATCAGCTTTCATTACAACCGAATCATAGCCCTGTAAAAGCGGATATAAAAACTCAAGCACACTTATTGGAATATTATTCTTATACCTATTCTGGAAATCATCACGTTCCAGCATCCGGGCAACCGTATATCTGGAAGCAAGGTCAAATATTCCTTCTGTACCCAATTTTGCGCACCATTTCGAATTGAACACAACTTTGGTCTTTTCTTTATCAAGTATTTTAAATATCTGTTTTTTATAAGTCTTCGCGTTTTCCGCAACTTCTTCGGAAGTAAGCTGTTTTCTCTGTTTAGAACGTCCCGAAGGATCTCCGATACGTCCGGTAAAATCTCCTATTAGAAAATGAATATTGTGACCTAAATCTTGAAAATGTTTCATTTTACGCAACAGTACAGTATGTCCAAGATGAATATCCGGCGCGGAAGGGTCAAAACCCGCTTTTATGATAAGCGGACGATGAGATTTAAGCTTTTCCTTTAATTCAGGAAGGCTTATTATCTCATCAGTTCCTCTTTTTATTAATTCTAGTTGTTCTTCTATGGGTTTCATATTGCGGTCATTGTAGCATATAGCTTTTCAAGGGTCAAGTGTCAACCAAAGATCAGAAAAAGAAAAAACCAGGATTAAATCCGGGTTTTTTCTTTTTAATTCACTTATAGCATTTATTCTATTCCACCGATTGTTCAGGATTTGTTTCTTCCTGACCGTCTTGTTCCGCTGAAACTTCGTTCTCCACCTGCGCCTGTGGTTCAGAAATATCCCCACCAGATCCTTCCGCACCAGAAGACTGTTCAGTATCCGGGTGCACAGGCTCTTTTTTTTCAGACTCTTCGGAAGTCTTATCTTCCGAACCCGCTTCTTTGCTTGCGTCTTCATCTAAAGCCTTATTACTTAACGCTATTTTTTTCTGAACACCATCAATATGGATTACAGTTACCTTCATAACATCACCTATCTTATAAACATCTTCCATCCGCTGAGAAGGCGCAAGCTCCACTTCAGAAACATGCAAAAGACCTTCAAGATCCTTCTCTATCTCAACAAATATTCCAAAATTCGTAATATTTGTAATCTTTCCGTCACAAACAGTACCTGCTTCATATTTCGTTACAATCTCATCCCATGGATCCGATACCAACTGTTTTACTCCTAAAGCAATCCTTCTGTTCTGTTCATCAACATTTAAAATGATTGCTTCTATCTCTTCCCCTTTTTGCAGAAGTTCTTTGGGGTGAGTTATCCTTTTGGTCCAGGAAAGATCAGAAACATGGACAAGGCCTTCAACTCCGTTTTCAAGTTCAACAAACGCGCCATAGTCAGTAACCGCATTTATTGTTCCTTTTACTCGATCCCCGACATGATAACGTTCCTCAACCGCGCCCCACGGATCCTTACCAAGCTGTTTTAACCCTAAAGAAAGTTTCTGATGATCCTTGTCGGTCTTAAGGATCATTGCTTCTACCCTATCTCCAACCTTATACTTTTCTCCCGGATGAGCAAACTTTTTAGACCAGGAAAATTCAGAGATATGGATAAGCCCTTCTATGCCTTCTTCCAATTCAACAAAAATACCATACGGCATTATGTTTACTACTGTCCCGCCGACTACCCCTCCTTCAGGATATTTTCCTTCTATTCCCTCCCAGGGATTCGGGGTACATTGTTTTAATCCAAGAGAAACTTTTACATTTGTCTTGTCAAAATCAAGTATTTTAACATCCACTGCATCCTCTACTTTTACAACTTCTCCCGGATGATTTATCCGGCCCCAACTCATATCCGTTATATGCAATAGGCCTGTTATCCCTCCGCCTATATCAACAAACGCTCCAAAATCCGTTATGTTCCGCACAATACCTTTTACAACATCCCCTTTATTCATATGTTCCAGTATTTCCTGTTTTTCTTCTTTACGTTTTTCCTCGACTATCTCTTTTCTGGATAATACTATATTTTTACGCGGAATGTTTATTTTCACTACCTTAAAATCCATCTTTCTAGCAAGCATATTATCCGCTCCGCCAAAATCCTGCATAACAGAAAGACTGGCCGGTAAAAAGGCTTCCATGCCTATGTCTACCATAAAACCGCCTCTAACCTTTTTAGACACTTTTCCTTTGAGAATATCGCCTTCTTTGTAATTATCAAGAATATCCTGCCACCCTTTTAACCGTTTGGCCTTTTCATGAGAAAGCACGACCATCCCCATATCGTTCTCTTTAGCCTCCAGCATAACATCTATTTCATCCCCGACTTTCAGTTCATCAGGTTCTGTTAATTCTGATTTAAGGATAACGCCTTCCGACTTATACCCTACGTCTATCAGCACCTCCTTTTCCCCAATCTGAACAACCCGCCCTTTTAGAATTTCTCCTTCTTTAAGTGCGACAATGCTCTCCTGATAGAGGCGATCTAGCTCCTCGCTAAAAGCATCTTTTTTGTTTTCAAGTTCCATCAACAAATCAACTCCTTTTTAGAATATTTTTAAAGCCGGATTTTACCATGGTAAAATCCCTAACCAAGACCAGCCCTTTTTTGCCGAAAAAAATAATTAAAAAATTTTATTTTCTCTTAAGCAAAAAATGCGAACCTTCAACCCTGTAGCTGAACATACATCCTATAGCTGCCAGGTTGAAAAAGTATTTTACCGTTTTTCCACAAAACATGCAATACTTTTATTCTTTCCCCAAATCCTAATTAGACATTCCAGACAACTTATATGCTCCAAAACATATCACAAATTCAAGATATATTCGTATTGCTTGACCCTTTAACCGCACTTTGATGACACTTGTTATTATAATTCATCAAAAGAATAACTTTTTCCGAAAAATAGACAAACCTCACCTGTTTGTTATTTATGTTTCAGTTCATAATATTCATTTTTGAGCAAGTCTAGCATAAACTCGACTGAATAATTAGTTTTGATTTACAACTCCTATACAAATCGTATGTCAATTCCGTTACATTTATTATTTTGCAAATGTATCTTCGTCCAGTTTTTATCATTTTTCCACAGATGTTAATAAACCTGTACCGCATGGTTTTTATTGTCCATTTTCTCGCTGATTTATCATCCAGATAAAATAATTTTGTTATCTGCACCATATTATATGCAATTATGCTCATCAAAAAATATCCCCTATTCATATCATAATTGTGGCTGGGCGTGTAGTCGCAATTAAATCCGTTTTTCAACTCCTTGTTATAATTCTCGCTATTCATACGGCCATTATGTATCTCTAGCCATTCCATTGGGTTCACTTCATCATCGTTTGTTCCTATTACATGATAATTGTATGGGCTTTCATCAAACAATGTTACTTCTTTTTTGGGCCATCTCAAAATTAAAAGTCTCATACTTTCACCTTTATTCGTTACATAAATATCCTCTCTCCACTGTGTGCCAACTTGTTCTTTATATTTGCCGCTCAACTCTTTCCAGTTAGCTTCATTCTCTTTTTCTATGATTTCTTTTATACTCGCGTTTTTGTCTAATGATACAAAATATTTTATCCCATTCTCACGGCATTCCCTAAATAAACTGTTTTGATGTGCCGCTGAATCACTCCGAAATCTTCTTATCCTTTTCCCTGCTTTTCTTGCTTGCTGTTGCGCTTTTCTTAGTTGATTTAATATCCCCGTCGATGGCGATATATTACCTTTTCTAAACTCTGCCGTATTACATATCCCCAGTTCCGGGATGAATCCCAATAACCCACTAAATTGGAGACTTTTCTGATATGAATATTCCGCACTGTCTTTTTCTGAATCAAAATATGTTGCATCATTATCATATGTGAATTCTTTTAACTCACTTTCCCTCATTGCCTTTATCGCCAGTAGTTCATTTGTCTTACGGATAACTCCACTGTTCCTTTTATTTCTAATGAAATCTCTCAATGTATCCTCCGCTACTATATCTTTCCACCCCAAACTCTTCAATAATCCTCGATCTACTCGAAGTGTTTCTACATCTTCTATTTTGTCTCCTCCCGATATTATTGTTAATGCTCCGGCGATTATCTTCCGATTCTTTTTTATTTCCCTGTTTGACTTAGGTTCTTTTTCAAATCTTTTCATCATATCTTCCATCCCAAAATGCTTTAAACTATGGACTATCCAGCTCAATCCAATCTTTCCCGTTACATTTTCATCACTTCGTTCCAACTTTACTTGTCTGAAATCTATCCCTTCTTCAAACATTTGTCTCCTCCGTTGCTTTTTATTGTTTTTTTCACCCATTGGGGGACCTGTCCAATATCCTACAACCATTATAACAACTGGATTTGCTTTTGTGTAGTACTTTCTATCTAGGATTTGGGGTTCTTTTACTGAAAAAGATTACTTTTAAACGGCAAAAACGTTCCCTCCAGGATCAAACCCGGTCAAAACGCCCGTTCAAAACCTCATCCTTTAATTCAGCTATGCTTTTCATGACAATTTCAGTAACATGCTGATAATTCTTCTTTCCAATATCCTCGCTTAAAAGGAATTGCGCCGGATACAGCGGTTTACCGACAAAAACCCTGAGAAGGCTCCCTCTTTTAAAACCGCCTGTTTTCGGCATTGCTTTCGCAGTACCATCAACATAAACAGGAACTAGCGGCACTTTTGCTCTGGCGATCAAAAAACCAACCCCTCTTTTTGCCTGCTGTAAATCCCCGTCAGAAGATCTCGTGCCTTCGGGGAAGATACAAACAACTCCGCCTTCTTGTGTTTTTTTTAAGGCATCTCTTAAACTTTTTATACTGTTTGCCCCTCTTTTCGCGCACAAACAACCGACTGATCTTGACCATATACCAATAATCGGAGTCGTAAAAAGTTCTTCTTTTGCAAGAAAAGCGATATTATGTTTATTGCAAGCTATACCAACAAGAGGCGGATCAAGTAAACTCGCATGATTAGGCACGATAATATACGGCGCTTCAGGAATGTTCTCGCGTCCAAAAACTTTGATACGAAAAAACATCCTGATAAACATTTCAAGAATAAACCGTGAGAGCCTGTACATCATTTTACTCTATCCCCCTTCAATCTATCCTTTAACATATTTTATTATCTTTGCAACCACTTCTTCTACGGAAAGATCAGTAGTATCTATCAATACCGCGTCATCAGCCTTCTTCAAGGGGCCCACTTTACGCGTTTTGTCGGCATGATCCCGTTGTTTAAGATCATCCGCGACTTCCGGTCGGGTAACAGGATGTCCTTTTACCCTCAATTCTGCCAGCCGCCTTTCTACCCGCTCGTCAAATGACGCATCAACATAAAACTTATGCTTAGCATCAGGCAATACCACGGTACCTATGTCCCGGCCTTCCATAACCGCTCCGTCCATCTCAGAAATCATGCGTCTCTGCAAATCTACCATATTCTGCCTTACCCCGCTTATCACGGCTACATATTTAACATTGCCCGTAACTTCCATTTTTCGGATTTCACTACTGACATCTTCACCATCAAGCAATACACGAATAGCCCCTGAATCTCCTGTCGGAGACAAAAGCCGGATATCCAGTTCACGAGAAAATTTAATTATCGCTTCTTCATCTTTAAAATCCACATTTTTCATCATTACCTTAAGCGTAAGAGCGCGATACATAGCGCCTGTATCAATATACATGTATCCAAGACTCTCCGCGACCATTCTGCTAACAGTGCTTTTCCCGCTCCCCGCAGGCCCATCAACGGCTATCGCGTTAACTCCTTTGAACAATCTCATCTCTCACCTTCTTGCATTTTTCAAGTTTTTCTTTAAGCAGATCTTTTTTGCCTTCCCGAATGTCTTCCTCAAGCTCAGAAAGAAATGCTTTAAAAGTCCTTATCGCAGTCAATAGATTATCTTTATTACTCATGAAAATTTCAGCCCATAAAGTCCCGTCAGAAGAAGCTATCCGCGTAGTATCTTTAAATCCGGAAGACAACATACCGGAAACCGTATCTTTATCCTGTATTCCTGCTAACGCATACGCGACAACATGGGGAAGATGACTGGTAAAAGCCAATATCTTATCATGCTGTTCCGCGGATTCCACTCTGACCTTCGCGCCCATAGCATGCCACAACTTTTTCACTTGCTTCAACGCTTCTTCGTTCGTTTCATTTCCTTTTGTAAGAATACAAAAAGATCCTTCAAAAAGAGCTCCGTCAGCGTATTCCACCCCGCTTTTTTCCGAACCGGCAAGAGGATGTCCGCCGATAAAAGAAAAGTTCTCTTTAAAAGCTTCCGCATAGTCGACTATTTCTTTTTTCGTACTACCCGCGTCTGTTACTATTACATTCTTATTCTTTACAACCTCTGCCAATTTCTTAAATGTTTCTTTCATGGTATTCACCGGCGTAGCAATAAATATTATTTCAGCGTCTTTAAGCGCTTTTTCATAATCATTTACATATCCGGCTGAAAACACTCCGGCTTTGACCGCCCTGTCCAGAGAAGATTCTCTTCTGCATATACCCACAACTTCATCGGCTAATCCTTTTTCCAATACTGCTTTCCCAATAGACCCTCCGATAAGACCTATACCTATAATTGCAATTTTTTTGTATTTCTTCATGTCAAATCCCTTTTATTGTCTCAAAAAACTAACACTTTTTCTAGACCACTAAGTCACTAAGACACCAAAGTTTCATTTTTATCCAGATTGCCGCGCCCTTCGTTTGCCTCAGGGCTCGCAAAGACGTTGCGACACAGTCTGAATGACAAATAAGATTTACCATCGGAAGACCCTCCTGAGTCCCGACCCAACGACTCCCGACCAACGACTCCCGACTAACGACTAAATTGTTCGTCCCACTGCCTTTGCTATTTTTTGAGCGTCATTCATGAGCCTTTTAAATTTCTTAGGCAAAAGCGACTGGTCTCCGTCTGAAAACGCATCCTCAGGATTCGGATGCACCTCTATCATAAGACCGTCAGCACCTGCGGCAATAGACGCGCAAGCCATAGTGCTTACCATATTCCATCTTCCCGTACCGTGCGAAGGATCTACGATTACCGGCAAATGACTTACACTCTTAATAGCAGGAACAGCGTTCAGGTCAAGCGTAAATCTTGTAAAATCTTCAAACGTACGTATTCCTCTTTCGCAAAGAATAACATTAGGATTGCCAAACGCTAATATATATTCCGCGCTCATCAAAAACTCTTTTATTGTATTTGCCATACCGCGTTTCAATAAAACAGGCCTTCTTGTCTTTCCCACTTCTTTCAATAAATCAAAGTTCTGCATATTCCTCGCGCCAATCTGAATAATATCAGTATACCGGAGAATAGTATCAAAAGCGCGAATATCCATAAGTTCTGTTACTATCAAAAGACCTGTTTTATCCCTTGCTTCTGCCAGATACTTAAGTCCCTCTTCTCCCAGTCCCTGAAAACTATACGGACTTGACCTTGGCTTAAAAGCTCCTCCGCGCAAGACCGTTGCGCCAGCTTTTTTTACTGCTTGCGCTGTTTTTAAAAGCATCTGCCTGTTCTCTACGGAACAGGGGCCTGCCATCACTATTATATTTTTCCCGCCTACACTCAATCCTTTTCCTATTTTCACCTTACTTGGAACAGGCTTATAATCACGGGATGCCAGTTTATAAGGCTTGAGTATAGTCATAACCTTCTCCACGCCGGGGACACCCTGCAAAGGCAGATTCCTTACCGCATCTTCTTCTCCTATAACCCCGATTATTGAACGCTCAACACCTTCAGACACCCAGGGCTTTAACCCCATGTTCTTGATTTTCTCGACTATATGACCTATTTCGTTTTTAGTCACAGCAGGTTTAAGTACTATTATCATTTATTTTCCTTTCCTTAATGAGAATTGCCTGAATTTAACCACAGAGAACATAGAGATTTTTTAAAAAACCAGCCAGAAAATTGCTCTAATTGCTCTGATTACACTGCTTCCTAATCAACCTACTGGAAACACACCTGCAAGCATAAAAAAGATACATCTTCCAGATCGGGACAGGTTCCCTGCAGGAGTATAAACCTTAACTGAAACCAGTCCCGTTATTTTTATTTTTCCCCCTTGCTTTTCTCTGTAACTTTCTTCTTCGTGACTTTGCGCTCTCTGTGGTTAATCTTTTTGTTGTTTTTTTAGACACCTTTCGCGCTGAAGTGTGTCCCTTTCAAGCATGTCACTGATTCTCGGGTATTTCCTGTAATGCTTTTGAAAAGGCACGAATGAATTTATCGTTTTCTTCTTTAAGTCCCAAACTAACCCTTATAGCATCATTTATCCCCCATGCCGACATGTCCCGGACTATTACGCCTTTTTTTAATAAATATTCAAATACAGCCTTAGAATCTCTGTTTGTGTTGATTAATACAAAATTCGTAAGACTTGGGATATATTTAACTCCACAAGAATCCAAAGCTTCATATAATCTCTTTTTTTCCTCTTTAACAAGATCGACCGCGCCATCTACATACCCTTGATCTTCTAACGCGGCCCGAGCAGCGGCCTGAGCTAGAGAATTAACATTAAAAGGTTCTCGCACCTTATTAAGAACACCGGCTATATCCTCCCGAGCGACAGCATACCCTATTCTAAGACCCGCAAGCCCATAAGCCTTTGAAAAGGTTCTGGCAATTATAACATTTTTATCTTTACATTCTATGAGTTTAAGCGTTTCCGGATATCCCGAGCCTCTGGCAAATTCATAATATGCCTCATCTATAAATATAAGAACATTTTCAGGAACTTTTTCAATAAATCTATTTAAATCATTTTCTTTAACATATACTCCAGTAGGATTATCCGGATTAGCAATAAAAATTATCCTGGTCTTTGAAGTCACCGCATTAAGAATCGCGTCCAGATCATACTCATAATCTTTCTTACGCGGAATAGTCCTAATAACGGTTTCCTCGACCATAGAAGCTATCCGGTAAATAGCAAAAGTAGGCTCAGAAACAATAACTTCATCCCCGGAATTTGAGAACGCGCGAAGCGCCATAATGATTATCTCATCCGAGCCATTACCAAAAACAATATTGTTTTTTTGAACACCCAGTTTCTTACTTAAAGCCTGCCTTAAATAAAAACATCCTCCGTCAGGATATCTATTAACGTTTCCTGCCTCGCGAGAAATAGCCTCTATTGCCTTTGGTGACGGAGCCATAGGGTTTTCATTAGACGCAAGTTTAACAACATCTTCCAGCTGCAATTCACGTTTAACCTCGTCAATAGGTTTGCCGGGTTTATACGGCTCTATTTTTTTCAAGGCTTTTCTCCCTTTAACATTCATTTTCATCTCCGTAAATTGTTACCAAACAGTGCCTCTATTTAACTATTGAGAACACTGAGAAGTTTTTTAGTGTTAAATAGTCTTTTTTCTGTTTCCCTCTCTGTATACTCTTTTAGAGACCACAGAACAACTTTTTCTTCTTAAAGACCCTTTCCCTGTGTGCTCTTCAGTTAATCTCTTTTATTTTTATCGAGATTGCCGCGGTCGCTCTTGCTCCCTCGCAAAGACAAAATCTGGAACTTTTCCTTCTTAGGGCGAGCACACATGACCCGCCACTACTCTGCACCATTGTAGAGTAGAACACTGGCGCAATGGCTTCAGGACAACGTTTGTATTTTCTGTTTCTCCCCGTTTCCTTTGGGAGTGCCTCATTATCTTGTCCATACCCTGTTTCCAGCATCCCCTCATCAAACCGTACGTGAGG
>JBDRBG010000011.1:0-7332 GCA_043823005.1 Candidatus Omnitrophota bacterium | reverse complement strand
TTGCCGATAATTACCACGTTGTGTCACATGATATGGATATTTTGATACTACTATTCTGGCTGTTCTTGGCATGCTATTATTTTACAAGAGAGGAACTTTGATGTCAATAAATAGTGTCTGTCCCTATTTTTGTCAATTTTTCTATACAGCCAAAAGAAAACCAGAGACAACCCCTCTGGTTTTCTTTTGGTTGTAGAAACCGTTCTTTACTCTGTGTACCGCAAGTATTATGCCGCGTATAGTGTTTTGAGCCTGTTATTAAGTTCCTGCACTTCTGCCTGGCCAAGCATTTCAGCAGGCCTGGCAAGAAGTACTGTTTTAATGATCATTATCAGCCAGTTATTAAAGGAATTTTTTATAGTTTTCTGAATTTCTCCAGGAATCCCTTTATCATTCAAAGTTAACATATAATAAAGATCTTTTATTGAAAGACCCTGTCTTCCGGTTAAGAGCTTCATTATTTCTTTCATATCGCGCGCAATGCTGTTTTCCTCTTTAATATCATCAGCTGTTAAAATAGCTTGCAGTAGAGCTGTCCCTTGAACTCCTCGTGTATAAGCGAACCTTTCTTCTCCAAGATCTTTAAGCCCGTCCGGAAGAGCCATGATCTTTGTCTTTTGAATAAGCGCCTTAACCATATTATAACCTTGATCTGTTTCTTTCATTTGGCTCATCTTGCTTATCAGACTATTTTCAGCGCCTAAAACAGGGGTCCTTCCTTTTTCCATGCTTGCACCCACGAGAACATCCATTGTTTCAAAATCACCTTCAACATAGGTCCAGATATTGACTACACCCTTGCCGAATACTTTATCAAGCACTCTCTGTTCTTTTTCTTTTGACCCTAATCCCTGGCCTTCAGAAAAAAGTTCTTTTGGAAGGATCAAATCAACTTTACTCTTAAGAACTTTAGGCAGATGTTTCTGTATTAATGATTCATACACTTTATACGTCATTTTTTCCAGATCTGTTTTTTTATAATCTATCCTAAGTTCAACAGTTTCACTGCCTTTAGCTTTTATAAACTTATAATCCTGTGTATTTTCAACTTTCGCGCTATCCGGGAACGAAAACTCCCGTCCATCTTTTGTATTTACTATTAAAGTTCCTTTTTTGTGGTCCATTGATACTGTCAATATCTCCCCAGGACCAAACACAACAGGCTTACCTTTCTTTGCCAAAAGTTTCTGGTTTCCGCACGCAAGCTCAACTGCTCCGCTTAAAATAGTAATATCATGTTCACGATTACTGATAATTGCCGGAGCAGAAGCTCTTTGACCGTTAATAGTAATGATTTCGTTCAGATCTGAGATCTCCTGCCAACTGCGAACCACACCGGTCTCTTTGCTGGCGTAATCCTCTGTCCCGGAAATTCTTGTGCCTTTATTAAACGCACGCGCTACCGGAGTTTTTACAGGTTCCACTGTAGTAATTTGGATCACTTTTGTATCTTTCGTGAGAGCTTTTACCTCATAACTTTTAGCAGACGCAGGCACCATAATAACAGCACTAGTATGGTTTATTGGTTCCAGTTGTTCTTTTTCAATCTCTCCATCAGCTGTTACTATTTCGACCTCTGCTTTGCCGTTTATTACAACCAGCATATGATAACTGTTATTTTCCGGAAATATTATACTGTTTTGCTCCGTTGCGTCTAATTCCAAAAGATGCGCTAAAATTCCTTTTTCTAAAAGGTTTCCGTAAAGTAAAGATCCCCTATTAATCGGACATCCTTCTGCTTCCTGATGCTTAAGTTCAGGCTGTTGATTCTCCCAAGCTTTGACGTTTATATCAGTACTTTCAATAACATCTACTAAATTTTCCGGTTGTATAACTTCTGCTTTTTTATCAACTCCGAGCCTGAGCACTCTTACGCCTTTTGGCAAAGAATATAACATCCCTGCGGGAATCGACAAAATGTCGCCTTGCTTAAGTACGCTCACATTATCGAATTTTGCTAACTCAGTCCAACTCCCTATAGTTGTCTTTACCGCTTCATGAACATCCCTACTTTGTTGTAACCTTTCATTCCCAAGACGCGCAATCTCACTCCAATCTGTTAATTTTTCCTTTGAATACCCTCTCGCATAAAGCATTTCAGCCAGAGCCTCCATACTTTGCGCGTATTTCTGCAATGCCGCTTTATAAGCTGTTTCTACCCCGCCTCTATCCTTATATTTTTTTATAGCTTCAGGATTGAACCCTATTACCGCCTGTGATGTACTTTTACTATCTATTGCAGTTACTGCCAGAACTTCGTCTTTATCCGGGCAGAACCAGAATTCTGCTCCTACAGCATCCTGTTTAAATGTAGTAAAAAGTTCCATTCCCGGAATAGTAACACCCATTTCCCGGATTACTTCTTTACCTATAAGAGCTTCTCTGGCAGATGTATCTAATAATATGTCATCGCTAAATCCGGCTAATGTCTGGTCTATTTCTATGACTGAATTCATACCCCAGAAAGTACTCGCGCTGACAGCTTCATCGTCTTTCCTGACTTGTTGCTTGCCTACTGCTGTTAAATGCACCAATAATCCTTGCTTGATCTTGTCAATCACCTTAGCAACTATACTTTTAGGTCCATATGTTTTTGCGGGTTGTTCATAATATCCTACAGCTCTTTCTTCTAAATCTGTTATTTCAGGTTTAGTAGAAATGCGCGGACTTAAGTTCTGTGCTTTTGTTTCCTGATTAACAGCCCGTTCCCGCACTTCCCGTATCATACTGATAGGCGTTATCGGTAAAATGTGGTTTTTCACCTTGATCTTATCAGCGATTTCCTCGCTAAACCTGTTTTTAAAATTAGCTATCCTTGCAGGATCATAATTTGATCTAAAAATAACCGGCGATATACCCTCTGCTACAAGATTCCTTACCTGTGTTTCAGCATATGCGGCAGTAATATCGATCACAGCGTGTGTTACACCTGCTTTTGCCAAGGTTTCAGCGGGAAAATGGCCTGTATTTGATCCTATGCCCCGTGTCGCGACATTCTTATTTCTCGCGTCTATGACAATCGGCGCAACTACTGTTTCTTCTCTCGCGTCTGTATATAGATGATCTATATTTTCGCCCTGCATTTCTCTGAAAGCCGGCCTGGCCGCGGATAAAGATACACCGTGGATTAAATTAACAGCGTCAAAATTTATGCCTTTTGCGCGATACCCATCATGATAGTCTTTATACGGGCCGTCATTAGCGGCTTTAAAGTTATATATCATAGTAAGCGGTTTTTCTGACGCGGACGCGGCTGCTGCCATGTTGATCGCGCCTTGAGGCTTAAATATCGCTCTGCCGATAAATGCGCCGCCGAAATCTTTGCCTACTTCCACAATATTCGCTTCATTCGCGCCGCCGCCGTATATTATTATCTCTTCAAGTTTTTCTGAAATATGTTTTTTTAATTCAACTACGATACCTTGATACTTCTTTTTAGTTACATCTTTGATCTGGCAATCGATTTCTCTTGCTTTGCTTAGAAGTTCCTGCAAAGATATATCTTTGGGTATTATCACATCGACAAATTCCTGTATCATCATTGTTTTGCGGAGACGCGCGGTTTCATCAGAAATTTTAATGTCTCTTATACCTTCAATAGGTTCATACGCAATAAATGTCTGATAAAACAGTTCTTTTAAAGAAAGTCCTCCGAACACCGGTCTTATCTGATAATTTATCTCATATATAGATGAAAGTTCTTTAAACACGCGGCGTCTTACTTCTTTGGTATCGTACATCATTATATTAATCATCTCACCCAATATATCTTCTGTTGCAAGTTCATCTTCTGTTGATTTGCTTAAGCTTTCAACTGCTTCTTCATAAAATGCTTTATATGCCTCCTGGCTAGCTAAAAGATCTTTCAGATCTTTCCCTTCTGCTTTAGCTTGAGAGGCCAGTTTTTCAAATTCCTTTTTGATCTGCGAAGGTAAAATTTTATATATGTCGCCGTAAAAAACATCTCCTTTGAGTTCAGATAAGCTCATAGTATTTATGCTCTTTCCTTCAGAATACAAACTTTCCATCATTTGTATATGAGAAGGATAATGCATTACCCCTCTACCTCGTGTTGCCATTTTTCCAACAGCTTCATACGTCGTTGGGAACATCCTATGTCCGCTTTTAAGATAATCTGTATCTCCTAATTTTTCAGGAAAATCACCAAAAGGCTGTACAACTTTAAATCCGGCTTCACGGAAAGCATTAGCTTGTTTCCCAATTTCATATATACCTATGCCAAGATAATCCCTTACTTCAGAATGTCCGACAATAACTGTCATCGGTACATTAGTCGGGAAATCTTCTGGTTTCATACCAGGCGCAAGCTGTACTGCAAGGCTTACAGGACTGTATATATATTTTATTTTCCGGAGGCCATCTGCTCCTCTTGGAGAAGCATCCATTATCTTGTCAATATTCTTGTTTTTAAGCCATAATTCTTCCATTATCTTTTTTGCCATAACTTCCGAGACATTGATCCTTTCTGCAAACTGCGCCGCGCTGAAAGGTGTATTCTCTCCAAAAGTCTTAGCCGCGGCATAATACACATCAGCATGTTTTTTAAACGGTACAGCTCCGAGATCATACAGTTCTTCGTCCATTTCACCGAATACGCGTTTAAATTCTTTGGCAAAAATAGTAGCAATAGCCTGCTTCGATGAATCTGCGTTAAGCTGTTTCTTTTTAATCCCCCATGCATATGTCTTTTTCATGAACTTCATAAACAGTGTATCCCGCGCTTTCACATCAACATCCAAAGTTTTTTCAACTATCTGCCCTGCGATTTTCATCATCTCATTGCGTACATCAACATGCAATCCGTTCATTAAAGCATCACGGTCAGTAATTACCAGATCCCTTACTTCTTGTTCTGTCTTTCCGATGTGAAGAAGATATAATACGTTTATTAAAAGCTGTTGATAATTTGTCGCAATATTGAACTTAATAACACCGGCTTCAGCTAAAACCCTAAGTTCGTCATCATCACTGCCGCTTGTACCGTGTTGAGCGATCGAAGCTTCGTACAAGGCCGCGGCTCGCGCAAGTTCTCGTGTCAAATACGGAGAGATCTTGCCTACCTGAGATTCAGGAGTTAATGTCTTCTTATCAAACTTTGTTCCATGGCCTGACCCGTTGTTTGTTGCCATTAAATCAAAAGTGCGGCCTCTTTCCTTAAGATAAGCTCCCATAACCTCTATTGTCACAGGATGAGTAAGTTTCGCGTCCCACTTGCCGGTATTTGGATTAAACTGTAAGCTGTCAACATGTCCGATTTCGATCTCTTTACCCAATTTGCCCTCTAAAGCAGGGTTATATAGATCAACCAATTCATCCAGCGCGCCAAGCTGATAAGCTGTTTCCCGAGCATTGCTTGTCGGCAAGGTTAAATCCAGTTCCCACTTTTTCATTGAATCCCTCACACGCTCTTCAATCTCGCCTTTTATAGTAGCATCTGCTATAGATTTTACCATCCTGCTATACGCGGCTATAACATTCGCCACAATCAGGTTGTTTGCCCTGGCTTCTTCAACTAATATACCAAAAGCTTTTTTCAAAGACTTAATTTTATCAGATATTTCTTCTGCTGTTTTTCCGCGTTTCTGCATCTCAAATGTTATTTCATTTTTGTATTGTTCGAATATTTTCTGACTATCATCATAGTTCGGATCCAATTTCAAAAATTGAACTCCCCATTCAAGCGGAAGAGCAAATTTCTTTTCTAGGTTTGCTACTAATTTTTCTTCTTCAGAACTTGCCTGATTTTCCGCATAAAAATTTATAATAGCATCCGCCGCAACCTGGTCATATATGGTTGAAGCGTCTATTGCTATAGAAGTGAAACCTGCTTTAATGAGCCTTTCATTATATACTTCAATATCCTGCCTGGCTTTTTTCGCGTTTGAGTCAAGCTCTCTGGCTACTTGCAAACAAACATCTTCACTAATATTCATCGCAAGAACAATGTCTTTGACGCTTTTTCCTTTAAAATGATCCTGTTTATTCTTACTTTCCCCTTTAAACGCGCCTTTGCCGAATATTGCGTCATATTTTTCTGCAAAACGGCCTTTTTCTTTTCCGTCATAAGCCGCGACTAAGATCGCTTTTTGGTCAAAAAGTTTACCGTCATATTGTATGTGATCACCATGCACGATTATCGGAATATCACATCCTGTTTCTTCTTTTGCCTGACGTATATAATTCATTATTTTTTCTTCATTAAGCGCGTATCCAAGTTGTGATTTCGCGACTTCTAAGATCAATATAGCGCGTTCCTGCATAGCCGCTAACATATGCCCTTTTATCTGATTATAATCAAGAACATTAGCCGCGATTACAGAAGGTTTGTACTTCGCGTCCGGATCTTCATTTCTTGCGCGTAATTGTCTATAAATATCATGTCCCCCGACAAATTCCACATGTCTATCCCAGTTAACCAGATTTGCCGTCCCTGAAGCGTTTATAGCCTGTGAATATTTTGCGTCTCTGGCCTGTATAAGTGAAGTCACAGCGTTCTGTGTAGTATCTGCCTGAGCAATATATGCTATTTCTTCCTGTTCTTTTTGAGTAAAAACATCCACTATATCCGCGTCAATCAAGGCTTTTAACACGCCTCTCATATCAGAAGCCATAATAACAGGGTTACCTTCTGAATCTTCTTCTATCTCCCTGTTTTCCTGTAATATACGGATACCGGATGCTCCGAGTTTTTCAACAACTTTCATATCTGCGGCATCAGACCCGGCATAAAACACATTTGCCCGAAACAATCCCTCCAGCCGAACTTTTTCTTGCAGGAAAAGACCTTTATCGCTGTGTTGCTCGACCTCTGTCATCGTAAACATAAACGCGTCATCTACCAAGTTCATCATGCCGGCATTAGTTAATATTGCTTCTACCATAGAACGGGTCATCTTTGATGTCACATATGATTTAATCTCTGATTTTTTCAATGCCTCCAAAGTATCCCGAACTCCAGACAAAATCCCGACATCGCTTTTATTAACATTTGCCGCTATCCATTTTCTGGTAAACCCGTAAATAGCGTCTTCATTCCATTGATCAATATTGCTTTTTCCTTCTTTTTTAAGATCACCAACCACAAGTTCCTGGATCTGTTGAACGCGAAAATGTTGACGACGGTTTGAAAGTGTACCAATATCGACGGAATATAGTGTACCAGTCTTTGAGCTAATTGTAATATTTTCGATTTTGCGCAAACCTCTCCTTACGCCCTTTAGTTAGTTTTTCATGCAAAGGACTTGATAATACCAGTCGCGAATTCATGTGAGTGCCATTAAGGCTTCAAATTTTTGCGATGTGTTTCCCGAT
>JBDRBG010000010.1:0-25425 GCA_043823005.1 Candidatus Omnitrophota bacterium | reverse complement strand
ACTATTTACTGTTCTCTTATAACTCGGAACCATTTCTTTGATCTTTCGTATTATCCGGTTATCATCCATCAAATGAGCGGCTCTCTCCAGACATTTTATATCCCGGCGCAAATGCGCTGGATCAAAATTCTCGGGTTGAGCGATATATATTTTATCATGTTTTGTAGCTCGGTCATGTTCAACATCAAGAAGAGTTTCTTCGTGCATTTTTTCTCCGGGCCTGAGACCGGTAAACTTTATTTCAATATCTTCTCCGGGTTCAAACCCTGAAAGAGTTATAAGATCTCTCGCAAGATCAACTATTTTTATCTGTTCGCCCATATCCAGAATAAAAACCTCTCCGCCCCTACCTATGGCTCCGGCCTGTATCACAAGCTGAGCGGCTTCACTTGCTGTCATAAAATATCTTTTCACATCCGGATGCGTTACAGTCACAGGACCGCCTTTTTCGATCTGATGTTTAAAGATAGGAACCACACTGCCGCTTGAACCGATAACATTACCGAATCTTACTGACATAAATTTTGTCCTGGCTGTCTGAGCTTTTGCCTGTATTGCCATTTCAGCTATACGTTTAGATGCCCCCATTATACTCGTCGGATTTACCGCCTTATCAGTTGAAATCATAACAAAGCTTTCAACCCCATAATGTTCAGCCGCGTACATTAAATTCCTGGTTCCTACAATATTATTTTTAACCGCGGCAACAGGATTCTCTTCCATCAGAGGCACATGTTTATGAGCGGCTGAGTGAAACACTATCTCGGGTTTGTATTTAGAAAACGTATGTTTTAAAAGGCCTATATCTTTTATATCTCCGATGACAGTTTCGACGTCTACCGCTAAATCCTGCAGGTTCTCTTTGATTTCAAGTTCCAGAAAATATACACCGTTTTCATTGTGATCATACAAAATCAAACACTTAGGTTTAAACTTAATTATCTGCCGGCAGAGTTCCCCGCCGATTGTTCCGCCCGCGCCCGTTACCAATACAACTTTATCTTTAAGAAAAGGAACAACTTCATCCGTATTTATTTCAACTGTCTTCCTTCCCATAAGATCCTCAGGCCGAACATCCCTTATTTTTTTCACGTCTATCTCTCCGGTAAGTATCTTGTTAAATCCCGGAGCTATTTTTATTTTTACGTCCCCTTTTTCACATTTTGATATTATGTTTCGTATTGTTTTCCCGCTCGCTGAAGGAATCGCTATTATCACCTCATCAATACCACGAAGTTTAATGATATCTTTCATGTCATCTGTCGCGCCGAGAACCTTTATCCCGTATAGCCTGGAAAACATCTTTGCCGGATCATCATCGATAAAACCCGCTATTTTGAAAACAGGATTTTTCGCGAGTTCCTTAAAAACCAGAATACCCGCTTCACCGGCACCTACGATAAGAGCCTTTACTGTTTTACGGTGAAGCGTCGGTTGAACCTTTTCCTTGAAAACTCTGCTTAAAAACCGTACTCCGGCCATAAGCCCCACACAAAAGATCCAATCCAAGATAAAAACCGATCTTGGATATCCTTCCAGCCCGAGAAAAAATGCTACAAATAAAATAAAAATAACGGTTGAAACCGTATTTGCCTTAAGTATCTGGATCAAGTCATGCATGCTGACATAACGCCATATGCCGGAATAAAGTCTGAACAGATGAAATGTAATACCTTTGATCAGAACAAGAGCCAAAAGTGTTTTAAATATCAGAAGGAAATATGTTTTTGGAATGCCGAGTTCAAACCGGATATAAAAAGCTGAAATATAAGCGGCCGCTATTAACAAAACATGGACCAGGATAATAACAGGCCTTCTATATCTGATCAATGTTTCTGTTTTCTTTTTTATTTTCATATTATTTTTTATCAGCAAGAGCTGTCTTCGCTTCTTTAGAAATTATCCACACTAACGGACCGCTTATTACAAAAAAAGCCCCTAATATTATACCAAACCTTGCGCCAAATGAGGCATTCAAATATCCAAATGCCATAAATGCCAATATACACATTATTATTGAAAACCCCGCGCTAACCTGCATATGACTATATCCCAATTTTACGGCTCTTTGGTAAAAATGGCTTCTATGCGCCCGGTACCAGCACTCTTTTTTAATGACCCGGCTGATTAGTGTGAAAACGGCATCAAATAAAAAAACACCCAGGATCAAAACCACAGGGATAAACAACTTTTTGTCCATCAACCCGATACCTGCAATGTAAAACCCCAAAAGGTAGCTTCCTGTATCACCCATAAAAATCTTTGCCGGCGACTTATTAAGCATCAAAAATCCAAAAGAAGATCCGGCTAAAATAAATCCAACAGGAATCAACAATTTGTTAGGTAAAATTATACCAAAAACAGCTATACTAATACCAGCAATTATTGCCTGCATAGCTGCCAGAGTATTAATCCCATCCATAAAATTATAGAAATTAATAACACTAACGATCCATAGAACACAGCACAAGCCGCATATAACAGCAAAAAATAAATTGCCTTTAAAATAATCTAACACCAAGGAAATATCTAGAATAAAAAATACAACTATCAAGGAAATAATAATTTGCCAAAGTATTCTGGAACGAGCTGTTATTTTAAACCGATCGCTAAAAAAACCTACAAGCGCTACAGCTGAAAACCCGCAGATAAAAATGAGATATTTAATATCCGGACTAAAGATACCCGTTACATAACATCCAAACAGCCCTGCTATAATACCAGCAAAAATACCTATTCCCCCGCCCCTGGGAGTAGGAATAGTATGAGAACTCCGGTTATTAGGAATATCAACCAGACCTAAAGCATCATTTTTTTTGATTATCACAGAACAAGCAAAAAATGATACAAGTCCTGCGATTATGGTCCAAAAATATAACACTTCCACTCCTTTTTAATTTCGCATGTCGTTTACACTTAATACACACTCTCTGAGATTGCCACAGGCCTCGTCTGCCTCGGCCTTCGCAATGACGGCTTCGGTTGACGATTAACAGTTAGTTGGTTAACCGTTTCCATCAACAAAACAACCGTTAACTGTCAACCGAATAACGAACGACTAACGACCAACTAACGCCTGACTTGCTCTATCAACTTCTTATAAACCGACATTTCCCTATCCAGCACTAACTTCTCGTCAAATTCTTTCAAGGCCCGTTCCCTGCCGGCTTGGCCCATTTTTTCGGCAAGATTTTTGTCCGCTAATATCGCTTTTATAGCAAAGCCAAGTTTCCCGCTGTCTTTTACCGGAACCAACAATCCTGTCACACCATGAACAACTTCCTCTCTGCATCCACGTATATTTGTCGCTACAACAGGTTTAGCTGAAACCATTGCTTCTATAATACTGCGGGGCATGCCTTCCCTGTGCGATGGTAATACAAAAACATCAATAAGAACCATAAGCTCGGGTATATCGTTTCGAAACCCTGTGAAAACAACTTCGTTTTCAACTCCACACTCCTTAATAAATTCCTTAAGTTCTGCACCTGTGCTTTTTTCCCTTTCACTTTTTAAAGTTCCGCCTATTACCAAAAGTTTAATTCCTGAAAAAGTCTCTTTTAAGATCTTTAAAGCTTCTACCAATTCAAAAATGCCTTTTTCTTTCGTAAGCCTGCCCGTAAAACCCAAAATTTTGTCCTGCTCAGAAAGACCGAACTCCTGAAACAAATCGCTGTTCTTATCAAGATTTGAGAATTTTTGAATTTTCACGCCATTACTTATACATTCTATGCTGTCTTTGCCAATTATGCCCTCATCTATAGCTGTTTTTTTATCTTCAGCGCTTTGAGTCAAAATCATATCTGAAAAAAAACGGCCTGCTATTTTTTCTATAAAAATAAAGAATTTCTTTTTCAATAAAGACATGTTCTCATGAAAATAAAACCCATGAGCAGTATAAATAACAATCGGAACTTTTGCTAATTTTGCAGATACTCTGGCCAGAATACCGGTTACAGGACCATGAGTATGTACAATATCAAATTTTTCTTTTTCCATGAATCGATAAAGCTGTAAAACGGTTTTTATATTTGAAAACGCGTCTATTGTTCTGCTCATCTCAACGGTTGTTATCTTATATCCTGCGGTTTTAAGATCTTCGACATATTCTCCGGGAGCGCAGGCAACAGCCACATCATAACCTTCGGATAACGCCCTGTCTATAAGCGGTAATATCATATTCTTTACTGTAAACCCTACGTTTACGACTTGGAGAACCTTAATTTTCTTCACATCCACCTTTCTTTCCATGCCTGAAACATCAATATATCCCACAAATGATGCTGCCAGTTTCTTTTTTTTGAAAGATGTTCCTTCCACATCTTTTGTATAGGTTCAGGATTCAGTATGCCCTGTTTTCTTATCAAATTTTCTGACAAGAGATCCTCTGCCCACGGCCGCAAAGAACCTCTCAGCCATTTGTCCACAGGCACGGCAAATCCCATTTTTGGCCTTTCAAGCAAATCAGAAGGCACATATTTATAAAGTATCTCTCTTAGGATCCATTTGCTTCTTCTGTTTTTTATTTTATACGCAAGAGGCAATTGTTTTGAAAACTCAATAACCCTGTGATCAAGAAAAGGTACGCGCGTCTCAAGACTTACTGCCATTGAAGCTCTGTCTACTTTTGTAAGAATATCGTCCGGCAAATACGTAACAAGATCATAAAACATCATACGTTCCACAAAATCCGGCAAAAAAGTCTTGATTCCGCGCATCTGACCGAGTGAACTATCCGCGGTTTTTGACAGAACCAAACGATCCGAGTGTTTCCAATCCGAGGCAAGAGAAAAATACACATCATCCGGTGACTGCGAGTCTAATACCCCTGCCAGTTTATGCAGTTTATCTCCAAACTGTCTGTGTTTGAAAATATCCGGAAATATCCGGGATCCAAAACGCCCGAATCTATCCCATCCTTGCGGTGAAACATTTTCTATAATCTTTTTCATCCCCTTACGAAAAAAAAGAGGAAGATTTGAAATACTGTTCCACACTTTATCCGCCCATATGTATCTGTTGTATCCCGCAAAAACCTCATCTCCTCCGTCACCGGAAAGACTTACTGTCACGTGTTTTTTTGTCAATTTCGATATCAAAAATGTAGGAACCTGTGAAGAATCAGAAAACGGTTCATCATACATCCCGGGAAGATCAGGTATAACATTTTTCATCTCAGAGGGAGTAATATAAAGCTCTGTATGGTCTGTCCCTAAATGTTTGGCTAAATGTTTGGCGCTTTCAGCCTCATTATAAGCATGTTCATGAAACCCGATCGTAAAAGTCTTAACAGGACTACTGCTTTGTTTCTGCATCAAAGCAACAATCAGCGAAGAGTCTATTCCGCCGGACAAAAAAGCGCCTAAAGGCACATCTGAAATCATTCTTTTCCCTACAGCATCAGATAAAATATTTTCGGTCTTTAAAACTGCTTCCTGCTCTGACATTTGCAAAGGAACAGAAGTAAATACCTGTGTAAACTTTAAAACATCCCAATAACATTCCTCTTTTATTCCCAGATCTTTTGAGATAACCGCGTAACAACCCTGACGCAATTTTCCGATATTTTTGTATATTGACGCCGGACAAGGCACATAACTATACCTAAAGAACAAATTAAGCGCATCATCATCAATCTCCGGCTTAAAAAATTTATTCGCCCTGACAGCTTTTAATTCAGAAGCAAAATATAAAATGTTGTTTTGAACACCGTAATATAACGGCTTAATGCCCACCCTATCCCTTGCCAGGAATATCTTTTGTTCTTTTTTATCCCAAACAGCAAACGCGAACATACCGTTAAGAAGAGAAAGTGTCTTTTTAATCCCCCATCGAGAAATCGCGCCGAGTAAAACCTCTGTATCGCACATAGTCCGAAAACGCGCTCCATCCGCGATTAATTCCTCTTTTATTTCCTTAAAATTATAAATCTCACCGTTATATACGATTACATAGCGTCCGCAAAAAGATAACATAGGCTGGTGTCCCCCGGAAGACAAATCCAAAATAGATAACCTTCTGTGACTCAAAGCCAGGCCCAGAGACGCGTCAACCCAATCACCTCTATCATCAGGACCGCGAGAAATTAATGATTTTGCCATTTTAACGACAACATCTCTTAGTTCCGCTTCTTTTGTATCTGCTTTGACCTTCCAAAAACCGCTTATTCCGCACATTTTATTTTACTCCATATGTTTGTATGTTGTATACAATAAATTCGAATCAATAATCCTGTAGGGAACGGGCCTGCCCGTTCCTCTAATAATCATACAAATAAAAATTCATTAATCATACAGGTTCAGGCAGGCCTGAACCCTACAACACTTTCCTCGTTTGTTTCGTACCCCGCAATGTCAAAAGCCTTCCCCCTTAAACATCAACCAACTAACCGTCAACTGTCAACCAAATACTATTCACTAAACCCCAACTTATCCATAACCCAACTCATTTTCTTCCCAAGCAGACTTATCAGGCTCAATACTCCCAACGCACGAAAATTCATTTGATCCTTTTTAACAGCTGTTTTTAATTCCTGTCTTGCCTCTTCAAGATCGTTTACCTTCAAATGTCCTATCGCATGATAAAAATGTATATTAGAAACAGCCCTATTTTTCAGATCCTTATCCAAATCCGGATTGCGCTTAAATGCTTTGTCCAGAACAATTAGACCTTCTTTCTTGGTCTGTTCTAAATTTTTAAATACATATCCGCTTGATTTTCTGTATAAAGTCAAGGGTTCGTTAATATATCCTGCTTTATATTTTTCTGACAACCGAAGCCACATATCCCAATCCGCCGGAATGAAAATATTCTCGTCAAAAAGTCCGCATTTTTCAAAACATGTCTTTTTCGCTACTACAGTCGAATTGCAGATGAAATTTCTTAATAAAAGCTGTCCGGATATCCATCCGGACCTTTTTGCTTCTTTCAAATAATAAGTCCGCAAAATATTATCTTTATCATCAATAAAATAAACCGGTGTATGCACAAAGCCAATGTCCGAATTTTTTTCTAAAAACTCAACTGACTTCTCTATTTTTTTAGAAGAGTACATGTCATCACAATCTATAAAACCTATGTATTCTCCTCTGGCATTGTTTATCCCCAGATTCCGAGCGCTGGAAGCCCCGCTATTCTGTTTGCGTATATATTTAATCTTTTCGGCATAGGGCAGCAAAAGCTCTTCTGTATTATCCGTAGAACCGTCATCTACAACAATAATTTCGATATTTTCATACGTCTGAGCCAGTACACTTTCAACGGTTTTAACCGTTAAAACCGCCTTATTATACGCCGGTATTATTACGCTTACTTTTTTCATAATTTAAAAATAAATGGGACTGGTTTCTGCCAGGGATTACTCTCCCTCAGGAGACCTGTCCCGCCTTTGTTTCTTTACGATAATCAATCCATACAGATTGCCGCGGGCTTCGTTTCCCTCAGCCCTCGCAATGACGTCTTTAGTTGACGGTTGATAGTTAGTCTGTTGACCGTTAACCATCAACCAACTAACCGTCAACTGTCAACCGCCCACTATTCTCCTCAATATAATTTTTCAACGAATCTTTCCAATCAGGCATATTGTTTATTCCTAAAAGGTCCAATTTATAATTCATCATCATTTCTGACCTCGCCCGCGAAGCAGGCAGAGGGAATTCAGAAGAATCAACTGCCTTTACCTCTACTTCCCCCTTTAATCCCATAAAATCTACTATTTTGACTGCCATATCATAACGCGAACATGAGCCTTTATTAGCCATATGATACGTTCCGTATTTTTTTGTTTCAATAACACGCGTAAGATTTAAAGCAAAGTCTTTTGTAAAAGTAGGACTTCCGAATTTATCAGAAACCGCTTTTATTTCTTTTTTTCCTTCTTTTAATTGCTGTACAATCTTATAAACAAATTTCTTATCAAGTTCCCATCCTCCTACCATCCATCCCGCACGAATAATAAAATGTTCTGGGACAATATCCCTAACAATTATCTCTCCCTGCAGTTTACTTTTCCCATAAACACTCACAGGACAAGGCTCATCAAGCTCGGTATAAGGTTCTTCTTTTTCTCCGCCAAAAATACCGCCTGTGCTGATATAAAGAAGACCTGTTTTGAATTTTTTACACGCAAGCGCTATATTTTCAGTTCCAAGAGTATTGACTTTAAACGCATGGTCCGGATCCTGTTCGCATAGATCGACATTTGTCTCTGCCGCAAGATGAAAAACGTAATCAGGCCGGACAGCCTCGACTCTTTTAAAAACCTCATCACTATCAGAAACATCTAATTTCTTAATATCGGGAAGCCTTTGATTGATATCTGTCTGCACGATATCATGCCCCTGATCCAAAAACACTTTAATAACCTCTGCGGCTAGCATTCCGGCCGCGCCGGTGACTAATAGTTTCATTCCGCGACTCCTTTCTAAAAAAAATACCCGTTTCCAGATGGGAACAGGTACCCCTCGAGAAGAATAATCCCTTGCAGGTACCAGTCCCCTTATTTTTATATTTATTTCTACTAAGATTGCTTCGGCACTCGTCTTCTTCGTGCCTCGCAATGACGAAATTGGTTCTGTCATTGCTGGCCGTGAGCCTCGCGAACGGCACGGCAATCTCAAACCGATTACTGTTCACAAGAAAGCTCTCATTGTTTCATTATTTACCGGCAAAAAATACTCATCTATATATTCCCGGGCTTTTTGCGCCTCTAAACTAAATACACTTTCGTCCATACCCTGCATTCTTTTTATCTTTTCGATCAACTCTTCCGAATTCCGGCACACATCCTTTAAATAACCGCATTCAAAAAGAGGGTCAACTTCAAGCGGATAATTCACATCAAGATATATCACCGGTCTCCCCATTTTCAGGGCTTCAAGACAGACTGTCGTCCATGTGTATAAAACCACACTACATCTTTCCATTTCTTCTTTGATTAAAACCTTATCTGAAACAACAAAATTAGCAGGCAAAGAAAAACTTAATTTTTCAAGGATTTCTTTAACCCGCGTCGCGGGATGAAACCTGAAATATATATTGCCGGGATATTCCGCCATTCCCGCGTCATAAAGAAACCTGAATACTTTCACAGTATCCTGTATGGTTATTGTTAACGGCACAAAAACATCTTTTCCTGTGTTACGGCAAAGTCTTTCCATCCCAAATAGATATTCCTGCCGCAAAGCGCACCCGCTTACAAATATTCCTTCAGGATAATTTCCATAGTTTTTCATAATATCAAGCGTTCTTTTTCCCATTGTCACTATCCTGTCAGGAAGAGGGCATATACTTTCTTCTCCCCTGCCTGTAAGGTATTTAAAATTATTTTTGGAAATAAAAGCGTGTTGAAAACCTATTATCTTAGCCCCGGGAGAAGTCTCTCTTATTCCCAGAATACTCATTTTTTCCCACGAATAATTTTCAAAAGTATAAATAAAACTCTCTATTAAAACAGAGCTTGCAAGTCTTTTACAGGCGAAAAACTGCAAACCGGCATTAAAAAAAGAGCCGAATTCAATATCAGTTAAAAGTTCGGCTTTAATTATTTCAGAAATATTACAATTTTCAAGAAAAATGTCCTTCCGAATAACCGGCCTTTTACAGTACACGGCAACAAGATTTTTCAGGATATCAATACCTTTTAAATAAAAATTAAACGGAATTATAAGATTACCCTTATCTTTTTTAAACTTTTTGATAATTTTTTCATACTCAGAAAGCCCGCCCGCGAAAATCAGGACGTTTTTTCCCAATGCACGAAGAAAACCAGGAAGTTTCTTAAAATAAGCGTCTTCATATTTTCCGGACTTATAATTACGACTGTCCACCCATCCGCGTAATACCGTATATTTATCCGATTCTTTTATTACCTTTTTTTTCTCTTTTAAAAGCGCACGGCAAATCCAAATTTTTCGGTATTCCGCACATGCCCTTAACACCTGTTTTGCAAGGCCTTTCCAAAATGACGTGAAATTATTCAAGCGATATAAAACCGGAAAGAAAAATGAATACTTGATCGTCCATTTTTTTGAATAATTAGAAATTATCTGTGTCTTTAAAACCGGATCCGAAGAAACTATATACACATCAGACTTAATCCCGTCTATTGCGCGATCCAGACAAAAAAGCTGATATGTTCTTATGAAAAATTTTGATGTGAAAGAATTTTTTTCTGAAAGAGCGGTTGCCCACCAGTAAAAATTTCTTCTCCGAGACCCGAGAGAAGCAATCAGATCAAGATATTTTTTTTTCAAATGCCAGCTTTTGAGATACAGTCAACGCTATACTCTTTTTATCTATTTCATATTTACCAGAAAAAACACTAAACCCATCAAGATCAATCACCACTGTTTCTTTCTGTAAGTTTTTTTCTTTTAATTGCTCTTTATTGCCGATCAAATATATGTGTTTCATTATATATATTGTTCTTTTATTGTATCCTTTTGCATAAGCATCCTTACCTCATCAAGATCTTCCGGAGTATCAACGCTTATATTCGCGTTTTTAACAGGCACGGCTTTTATTTTATATCCCCTCTCCAGAACTCTGAGATACTCATTAAACTCTATTTTTTCCAGAGGAGTCTGATCCCATGAAGTATATTTTAAAAGAAAATCTTTTCTGAACGGCACGACAAAACACATCTTCCACATAGAATCTATTTTTACCCTGCTTGTATCAGGAAGATCCGTCCGTGAACAATACAAAATATTGTTATTCAGATCCAGCACAGCCTTAATATCCGAAACAGCTCCTTTCTTTCCATACGGTGTCACTAACACTGATATATTTATATCGTTTTCATTGATCAAGGGTTCTACCGCTTTGTCAATATGTTCGGGGTCAACCAACGGCTCGTCTCCCTGAATATTTACGATTATGTCAGCGTCCATATTTCGCGCTGCTTCGGCAATACGGTCCGTACCCGTACGATGCTCCGAAGAAGTCATTATAGCTTTACCCCCGTGCTTGACAACTGTTTCATATATACAGTCACTGTCTGTCGCCACAAAGACTTCATCCACCGATCCAGAAAGAGCGGCTCTTTTAAAAACATGGACTATCATGGGCAGTCCTTCTATGTCAACAAGCGCTTTTTCCGGCAGCCGCGTTGATTTTAAACGCGAAGGAATAATGCCTACTATTTTCATGAATACTCCTTGTCTATTTCTATCTAGATTGCTTCGCCGTTCGTTTGCCTCACGGACCGCAATGACGGATAAAGAATATTTCGTCATTGCGAGGGGCGAAGCAAATGAGCCCCGCGGCAATCTCACTTTTCCCTCTTCAAGGCTGTATACATCTATTTGTTATGTCCAAGTGTGCGCACTCTGCTCTTCAGCGTTATAAAAAACTTTCTTATCCTCTTTGCAAATTGTGTAAAATAATAGTCTAATTTATAAAAATATTCTCCGCATGAAATGCGCCAGAGAATCATCCGCCTTATAACTTTACAAAAAAACCCGTTCCTCCATCTAGGGCTATTAAGGATCAATGTGTATAAATTTATATAATTACGCATACTCTCACTATACTCGACAAATCCAGGCCAGGTCCATTTCTGCATATCCACTATCAATGACCCGTCATTGTTCAGTGCTCTGTCCCATTCGTCTATTGAGTCCGGCAAAGCAATATTATATTTTTCTACCATCGCCTTAAAAATAGGCGATCCCGGATAATACCGGAAAGTAAACGGCCCTGCTATATCTGTCCTGGGATTGAGCCGTAAAAGTTCAGCGCACATCTTATAAGTAGCAATTGTTTCTTCTTTCCTTTCGCCTTCCATCCCAGCTATAAATGAAAACCTCGGTGTTATTTTTACTTTAGCAAGTTCTTCTGCTGCAATCATAATATCTTCAGAACGTATATCTTTTTGAATATAATCAAGCATACGCTGAGAAGCGCTTTCCGCGCCCATGGCGATGGATTTTATGCCGGTCCTTTCCAGTTCAGGAACCATTTTTTTAAATGAATCCATTCTAAAAAATGACACTCTTGCCCAGATCCTTCCGGCGAATTTAAGATCTTCTTTTTTGACAAGATCAATAAATTCAGCTAACCGGTTTTTATTTATACAAAAATCTTCGTCCAGAAAAAGAAAAGCGTTCGCGCCGTACTCGGATTGAAGACGTTTTATTTCTTGGATGATAGACGCGGCCGGCCGCAGACGATAGCGGCGTTTTAAAATCACGTTAATACAAAAAGCGCACCTGAAACAGCATCCCAGTCCCGTTAAAATAGGCATTAACCGCACTTTTTTATCGCCGGAAAAATCCAGTTCTCTTTTGTAAACGCTTGACGCGTTAAGATATTTTTCCATATCAAGAAGTTCAAAATCAAAATGAGGAATTTCTGATATGTCATCCAAATCCCGAGGCAGCGTTATTTTAACTCTCCCGTCATGCCCTTTAAACGCTATTCCTTTTATCTCATCCAGAGGCATGTTCCCGTCAATATGTTCCATTATATCTAATACGGTTTTAGCTCCTTCATTGACCACCGCGATATCAATATAAGGAGTATCCACTGTTCCTTCAGGAAATAAAGTAGGATGTATCCCTCCGAAAACAATCGGGAGATTTTTCCGTTTTTCTTTTATTTTTTTAGCTAACTTATACGCCATCATTAGCTGAGAAGTCATCGTGGAAAAACCGACAAATACTGTCTCGTCAGAAACATTTCCAAGAACAGTCTTCTCATAAAACGGATCAACTGCACCGTCTATAAGACGCACATTAATACCGCGCTTCTTTAATATAGTGCCTATTATCATTATACCCGTAGCAGGATAAATACTTCCGGCATTATCATATCTATGGTCCTTACCCGGCGGCAGGTTTACAAGTATTACTTCTTTTCGCAATATACATCCTTCCTGTTAAAATAAATTTTTTCCAAGATTGCCGCGTCACTCACTTCGTTCTCTCCTCGCAATGACGAATAAGGTTCGCCGCCAGGAGACCCGCCAAAAGACGGACAGGCGGCTCCTACTAACAATTCTGTTCTGTACATCCCTAAAAAGCTAACACTTTTTTGATGGAGTGCTAAGCGTTTCGCGCGCAGTTTTTGCCTGAACCAAGTGAAGGCAAACTGTTTGAGCACGAAATGCTTAGTGCTCCATTAAAATATGTTACACCACCCCACCCTTTCATCCTTTCTGTTCGCCGTCAGGAGACGGCTCCTACTAACACCTAACGACCAACGACTAACGACTATTTAACTTTTATCTCTGAAACATCGCTGACCACATACTGTGTTAGCCCCATTAAAGTTTTTTTATCCGTCAATCCACTGCATACTCCTATTGAAGCTTTAAAACCGGCGTTAATTCCTGTGCGTACGTCAGTTTCCGCATCACCTATCATAACAGAATTAACAGGCGCTATCTTCAACTCCTCTGTTATCACTTCAAGCATATCAGGGCTCGGCTTTGAGTTTTTAACCTTATCCGCGCCCACAATGATATCTATAAAATCCGCCATATTCAAAAACTCAACAGCAAGACGAGCCCTTTCGGTCTTGTCTGTAGTAGCTATCGCTATCCTGCACTTCTTTTCTTTTAAGCCCTGCAAAAGCTCTGTTGCTCCTTTGATCGGCTTTATAAAAGTGTCCAATAAATCTAATGATAATTTATCGACTTCTTTAAAAACATCAAACGCAGCAGTTGAAACATCCGAACAGTTTATAACATCCAGATAATCTTCCGCAGCTTTCTGCACTATATTTCTCGGCAAAAGGCCTACCGGCCCCTCTGGTTTAAGCCGTTTCTTTTTGATATCTACACCCATTTCATTCATAAGATTATATTTATGCTCATCTTTAGAAAGACCATAATATTCACACAATCTTTCCGCTCTTAAAGCTATCATATTCGACCAGTACGTATATAGATCTATCAATGTCCCGTCTTTATCAAATACCATAAGTTCTATATCACGGATCTCATCCTGTCCTGCCATTACTTTTACCATATTGGATCTCCTATATTAGCAATGACCAGAGCCCCTGCTATATTTACTGCTTTAAGAATGCTTTGCTCATTACTCATAAAGTCCTCTTCTTTTATAAAAGACTTTACCAAATTCCGGGCAAAAGTACCGATAGAAACACCGTTATAATCAACGCCGCACATTTCCGCCAGTTTAACTGTCAGGCTATTTGTCCCGCCTGAAAGCAAAACTTTTACTCCAAGCCCGGATTTCATGACAATATCCGCTATCGCTACTGCCTGAAGAGTCGTATTATAATCATCTTTTCCTCCGCTCATGGGAACACCATCTGCCTGAACAATAAATCTGTCACCGGCTATTTTTTTTGCCTGTTTTATCCTGCGTTTTAACTGCGAATCCCCCAGATGCAGTCTATCCAGACACATACTTACATAATTATCATCAATAACCTCGCTTATCATCTTCCATTCTTCTGAAATAGATCCGGAATCAGGAACAGCCGCGTGAAGTTCGAGCTGTTCCATCCCGCATTCTTTACATTCATCCAGCAATTTTTTTAAATCCTTATTTTTATGATAAAAACTAATAGCTGAGAAGGAACACGCGGATTCGCAATGCCCGCATCCTATACACCGCTCTTCCAGAACAAAAAAATCATTTGTTACCGCGTTTGTCGGACATTCAGGGATACACGCTCCGCAAGCAATACAAGAATCCGTTATTTTAGCCTTACGTACATGCGGATCGCCTTTCATCCCGATACTTACGTTAATAAACGGACGTATTTCTATACTCCGATCCAGTTTTGCCGCGTATTGCTCAGCTTCCCCGATACCTTTTACGGCAGATTTCACTACCCCGGCATTCGCGGATACATCAAAACATTTCGCTCCGCTAAGGGTATAAACAAAGGCCAGCCGTCTTACCTCTTCGGCGTCTTCATTACCGGCGCCGCACACCAGCTTAAAAAGTTTTTTCTTCCGCAAAAGGCCTGTCATAACATCTAATCTTTTCATATCACTTGATCCAATTCTGTATACTGTTATAAAAATATTTATGACTCGTAGGCGTTATTATATGTAATGCCTCTTTATCCTTTGAAAGCAAAAATGTATTTATACTGTTCAGCATCGATTCGTTCCAATCATGACGTTCCATAAGAATCTTAAAGTTTTCGGTCTCATCCGACTCTTTATAAAAATGCGTTTCATTTGAAATAAAATTTTCTTTACTTTTATATCCATCAAGACCGGCTATAAATATTCTTTCCGCGCCCATCACAATAGCCACAGCTATAAGCAAAATCGAAACAGTCCTGCAATTAGACGTAATGACCCCGTTTTTTATGTTGAACACATTAGAAAGCCGGCTAAGATGTACAATCCTTTCATACTGCTGATTTGTATGATCCCGAATAAAATCATCATCAAATGCCGTTGATAAAAGCAGTCTCGAATCACGATTCACGGAATCCACATAATTAATAAATCTTTTTTTATTACTAAACGCGTGATAATGCGGTTTCATTAAATCTCCCAGGTAATTCGCGCCCATTATTACGGGATCATATTTTTGAATAAATTTCAGGATCTCCGCATTGTGTTCTTTTAGACTGGGACCGTTAGCAAGTATTAAAAAATCTTTACCTTTGTGTTTATCCGCGTAAGATACCGGGTATTTTTTCAACAGGTCTTCTTGCTCCTGTCCATCATGGCCCGGATCATCACAAAGCTTAACAGAAGTTATAAAACCGCTTTTAATGACCTTCTCCACTATGTTTTTATCAAATCCAACTGGAGCCTTATCCTTAACGACTTCTAAAACTTTTACAATATCGTCCATACTGTATTCGTTGTAATTCACCATAGTTTTCGCGTAATTGGGATGCACCTCAAATATTCCTGAAAGCATATACGGAAGAGAATACCCCCAATGATAGTCTTTATGCAATGAACCAAAATATCTGTCAATAAGATCTAAAATCGGCATTGTATTATATTTTTTATGACCCATTGTTTTTTCCAGATAAGCGACAAGTGTTTCCAACGGCAGGTTCCCCGCCCCCCTGCCCATACCAAAAACAGTTCCGTCAACAATATCTATCCCGTTTGATATTGCCTCAAGTGTATTCGCAAACGCAAGTTGAAGACTGTTATGAGCATGAAACCCTATGCGTTTTTTTGTGCGTTTCAAAATATTTGAATACCTTATTATGTCCCGCGGAAGCAGCGATCCGTAACTATCCGCAAAATAAACATAATCAAGAGAAGAAATCTCTACAGGTTTCAGTAAAGCTTCCAATTCTTCTTCGCTATATGAAATTATCCCCATAAGCTGTAAAGAAGTCCGGTATCCCTTATTCTTTATCTCCTCACAAAACTCTAATGCCTTGGCCGCCTTGTCTTTATGACAAGCTACTCTGTACATATCTACCAGACTCTTTTCCGCGCGAGGAATATTCTCATAATCGCTTTTTCCGTAATCAAGCATAAGCGCAATTAAAACCCCGGTAGTACCCTTAACTATTTCCTCTAAAAGCGCTTCGTTTACAGAATACCACGAACCAAATGAAGAATTCTCCGACTGAATGTTTCTAAACCCTAATTCGATTATATCGACACCGGTCCGGGAAATGTTGCGATACACGTCTTTAACCATTTTTACGTCAAAATTCCAGCTATTAACATAACCGCCGTCACGAATCGTGCAATCAAGTATTTCAAAATCTTTATGCCGCAGTTTATCCATTTGAACCCCTGCCTGTTTTAATCTTCATAAATCCATTATAAACATCTTTATACGCGTTTAATATTACCGCCGAATCTACCATATACGTAAGATACCGCACACCGCACTCCATTAATACGTTTAAATACCGCATATCTCTCGCATAAGAACCGCATGCTATCTCGTTCTTTTCAGATATTACGACTCCCTTTTTTATGTTTTCTATGACTTCCGCGTCTTCTACTTCTCCGGGCCTGCCTAAAGACTGAGAAAGATCATACGGCCCGATAAATATAACATCAATTCCCGGCACAGAAGCTATTTTTTCAAGATTTTTCATACCTCGACAGCCTTCTACGTTCACAACTACCAGAGATTGCTCATTCATCTTTTCAGCATACCCCTCAGCATCCTGCCCATATTTACCTGCGCGGGTAAAAGGCGTAAATCCCCTTTCCCCCAACGGATAATATTTAGCGTATTTAACTGCTTTAACAGCTTCTTCTTCAGTAGAAACATGAGGAATCTGTACTCCAGATGCGCCTATGTCAAGAGCCCTTAAGATAAGATGTGATAAATTCGCTGGGACCCGGATGATTGAATCAGTATCAGTAACATCAAGAGCCCTCACAAGATCTTCCGCGTTCTGAATATTAACCGGACCGTGCTCAGCGTCTATTATAACAAAATCAATACCGCTAAGACCTATTGCATTTAAAAGGGCTGTAGATGGAATACCATTCCATGTGCCAAAAACAATTTCCCCTTTTTTTAACCGCTCTTTTATTCTTTTCTTGTTCATAAATATCAACCCGCCTCTGTTTTTAATGAATTTTTTATAAGTTCCGCTACTTTCACAATATCTTTTTCTTTATATTTATACTCTTTAAATATATCCCCCAAAAAATCCTGCCGGGTAAAATGGTTCTCTATTATCCAGTTCAAAGCAAACTTAAGATCTTCCCGCGAATTCACATTGTATACAGCAGAAAACCCTGCCGGCTCTTTCTCTTTTAAAAGTTCAACTCCCTTTATATGTTTATACCGGTTATAAGGATCAAAAAGCATTACCGGAACATTGTTCTGTAACGCCTCTTCTATGGTTGTAGAAGAATAACTGACAAGAAGATCAGAAATAGATAGATAATCAAAAAAACTGCCGTCAGAAACAATCGAATAATTCTTTGACACAGGAAGTATGCTTTTAAGCTCATCCATGGTCAATCCATCAACATCACGATACCGAATTACCAGATGTACTCCTTTTCTTGTATTTACAGCCCTTATCAGTTCAGAAATGCCGTCAACATACTCATCAATAGTCTCATAATTAATAAATCTCTGCGCTGATCTATGTTTCGGCGTACCTGCATGAAGTATTATTTTTTCTCCGCAAGAAGCATATTTAGCCTTTAGACAAATTGTATTCCGAGCTTCCTCTTTTATCCCAAAGATTAATGGTCCGGTAACAACGGGTTTACTTTTAATCGTTATATCAGCTATAAATTTTTCAATAAGAGGCGTCTGAAGAGCAAGATATTTATAAAACGTATCTACGATACCTACAGCGTTTTCTTTCCATTCTTTTTTTGAATATTCATCAGTCACAGGCGTAAACGTACCATGCGGGACCATTAAAGACGGAATCTTCCTGTTTTTGCATAATTCTCCCATAACGGCCGTCTTGCCTCTTGAATGTTGTGACAAAACAAAAAGCGGATTCCATTCATCCAAGAATCTCTTCAGGTTAACACTCTGATAATATGTTTTATTAAATGCTTCAAATTCCAGCGCTTGTTTGTATTTTAACATAAGCCATTTAAGGGGTGAAACCCTTCTGTAACTCCATAATCCCAGAAAATTTTTCAGATTTTTACGTATTTTTTTTCTCTGACAAATAAAATCCCGGGAAAAACGCGCTCTTTTATCTGAATCATAAAAAAGATATCGATACGCGTTTCCTCGCTTAATTATGTTCTCCCAAATATTCTTAAGTGTTATCTTTCTCGGCGAACCTAAAAAAACCAGATCATAATCTCCTTCCAGGTCTTTCTTAATATCCGTTAAAAGTCTGTTCATGTTGTGCGTATCCACAGGAACAGCAATAACGTTGTTCGTCGGTTTTATAAAAAAACGCATAAACCTAAAAAATATGTTCCTTGATATGTCTTCCAGTCCTTTTAAAAAATTCCATTTCAAAGTGCCATGTTCAGGACTGGCCTTCATAATTACAAATTCGGTTTCTTGAAACTCGCATATCTGTTCCGCGATATCAGGAAAAAATCTTTCGCATGATTCTATCCAAAGACTTCTGGCTATCCTGATCTTCCGACTGCCCATAACAACAACTTTTAAAGGAGAATATTGTTCAATCGCATTACTCATTACCTCGACCCGGTACATCCATGTTGATACTATTCCTCTAAGCGAAAACAGCAGGTTCTCTCTAAAACTTCCCCTGATTCCATTAACCGCATCCATAGAACAAACATCTCTCATTTTCCGGGAAAACATTTCAAGCTCTTCAATAAGTCTTTGATGAGAAGCCCGGGGACAAAAATGAAAACTATCCATCACACTTATCCCGCGTTCTAATAAATATGCCTTTACAGATGGATGAAAAGTAATTATTTTTATCCTTTTACTTCCATCAGTAAGATCTTTTCCTGCCTTCCTTATAAAAGCCTGTGCCTCATCCACAAATTCAAGAAAGACAAGCATGTCAATCTTTTTATTATCCCGCAAATTTACCACAAAAACTCCACTCCTTTTATATATACTTTTTCAGATTGCCGCGTCGCTACGCTCCTCGCAATGACAGATCTGTGTGTATCTTTTTTTATCTGTGTGCATCTACATATAAAGCCCACGCTTATATCTCAATCACCATATCATCCTGAGCTACAATTACATTCTTAAATATTTTGCTTGCCACCTTCTCTGAATCTTTTCGTTCTTCCAAAGTCCTGTAAATCTCCGCGTCAAAATGCATTAAAATCAGCTTCTTAACTCCTGCCTCTTTTGCTAAAGTAGCCGCGTCTTCAGGATTAAGATGCGGCCATTCTTCGGTTTTCTGTCCGGGCTTTAACGTACATTCCGAGATTAACAGATCCGCGTTTTCAGCTATTTTAACGGCATTTTCGCAATAACCCGCGTCAGTGCAAAAAGCCACTATCTTACCGTCAAAATCAAACCGATAAGCAAAACACTTTGAAGAATGCGGCATTTCCCTTGTTTCCAATCCAAAAGAAAAAGACAAATCCTTCCCCTCGTTTAACTCCTTTACCTGTACCTTAAACGGTAAATCATCCAAAGCAATCGTATAAGGCTGTTTTATAATATTATCCAGGATCTTTTTGCCGCCCTTAAAACAAAGAATAGTCATCCCCTGAGGAAACCTGAATTTAGCAAAAGTATGAATACCGCTTATATGATCAATATGAAAATGGCTCAAACATAGATATACAGGTTTTGTGTCATCCTTAATATATTGATCCAGTTTATTTATACCGTTACCCGCGTCCAGAACGATATAAGCTTTTTCTGTTTCTATAAATACGCATGTAGTGTTGCCTGTTTGGGTTGTATACCATCCATTCGTACCAAGAAATGTTATTTTTATATTATCAGCCATGTTTTGACTCCTTCTAATTTCGCATATCGTATATCATATAGCGTATGTCGTGAACAATAAATTCGAATCAATAATCCTGTAGGGAACGGGCCTGCCCGTTCCTCTAATAATCATACAAATAAAAATTCATCAATCATACAGGTTCAGGCAGGCCTGAACCCTACAACACTTTACTCGTTTGTTTCGTACCCCGTAATACCAAAAACATTCTACCTCTTTAAACATCAACCAACTACTAACTACTATTTATCACTTCTCCCTTTACCCCTCTTCGTAGATTCCCGCTTCCACGGGAATGACAAAGAAAACAATCTCTTCTCTGACTTTTCACTTTATCCTTTATCCTTTTCAGGGAGGGGCAGGCCCCTCCCCTACTTACTAACGACGAACGACCAACGACTATTTCTCACCGAATATGCATTCCTCCGTTAACATCTATCTGCGCGCCGTGAACAAGCGCTGATTTGTCAGAAGAAAGAAAAACAACCACATTTGCCACTTCTTCTGCCAACCCTAATTTATTTTTTCGAATCAGCATACTTTTTTTAAGATTATCCAGAATATCTTCGGGCCAATTTCTGGTCATCTCTGTTTCCAGCGGCCCTGGATTTACACAATTTACTCTTATCCCGTATTTCCCGAAATTTTTAGCAAGTGACTTGGTTAATGAAATTATCCCTGCTTTAGACGCTGAATAATCCGCGCCCGCGAAAATACCTCCGGTCTGGCCTCCGAGTGAAGCAATATTTATTATTTTTCCGCATTTTTTTTCTTTCACCCCCTTCAGTGCCCTTTGCGAACATAAAAGAACTGACCGCAAGTTGGTTCTCATAATATCGTCCCATATCCCGGGTTTAATCTCAAGAAAAGGCACACTTGAAAAAATTCCGGCATTATTTATCAGAATATCAATACATCCGAACTTTTTATTTATCAGGTCAAAGCTGTCATCAACACTTATGGGATCAGCAACATTTGTTTCTATAAAACACACCTTATCCTTAAAACACTCTTCCTGTTCTCTGCCTTTTTCCTTATTTTTATCAAGAGTAACAACAAACGCGTTTTCCTGTAAAAACGCGTTTACCAGAGCGCTACCCAACCCGCCTGTCCCTCCCGTAATCACCGCAATTTTGCCCTTAAGATCAAGTTCCATTTTATTTCCTCCACCTATTTATCATATGTCGTTGTCTAATGCATTTGTAAACTTAACCACTACCCAACCTGAGCGAGGTTTTGCGTAAAAGCCACACAGTGGGGACACGCCCTCTAAGCGCCTGTCGGCGCGTTCTAAGTTCAAGGGTCTAGGTTATATCCAAACCCTGAGATATATCTTTTATCAAGTTTCCAGAGGGCTAACTGCCAAACTTAATTTGTCCTTGCAAAGAGCTCTGAAAAGGCTATACTTTACAACTTTTTTATCTATAGAACCTAGAGCTTAGAACCTTGAACGCGCCAACTGGCGCTTAAAGGCATGTCCCCGGATTTTCCCCAAAGAGGGCTCCTACTAATCCCTAACGACCAACGACGAACGACTACCGACCTTCGTCTATTTCTTTATACTAAACCCGCCGTCTGCTACCAAAGTCTGACCTGTTATATAACTTGATTCATCTGACGCTAAAAACGAGACAATCGACCCGATTTCTTGCGCATCACCTATTCTTAAAAGACACGACCTTGACTTCATGCTCTCTTCGTCTAAAAGACCTTTTTTTATATCTCTTCGGATAAGTTCCGTATCAATATGCCCGGGAGATATAGCGTTGACCAAGATATTGTAACCGGCCCATTCCGCGGCAAGCACCCGGGTAAGAGATTCAATTCCGGCTTTGCTTACACTGTAAGGAGCTCTGCACGGAAGAGCGAATTTAGATAAAACCGAAGATATATTTATTATCTTCCCCTTTTTTTGTTCGATCATATATTTACCGGCATACTTACAAAAATAAAAATAGCTATCCAGATTAACGCCAAGAACATCGTGCCATTCATCCGCCGAAAGATCGACAAAAGGTTTATTAAGCTGACGACCCGCGTTATTCACAAGTACGTCAATACTCCCGAAAGTCTCATATACATCATTGACAAATACAACAACTTCGTCCTCTTTTGAAACATCCACTGTCCTGGAAAAACATTTTACTCCCAATGCCGTTATCTCATCTTCCGCTTTTTTAAGTTCCTCCAGTCCTCTTGCGCATATTGCTATATCAAAACCTTTTTTTGCAAGCGCTTTCGCTGAAGCAAGTCCTATACCGCGCGACGCTCCGGTTATGATTGCTGTTTGGTTTTTGTAAGTATCTTGTTGCATCTATACTCCTTGTTTATCGTATATAGCAAGTCGGGTTTGATAAATCAAACCCCTACCTCACATATTACGGGCGAAAAATTTTTCGCCCCTACTAACGACTATTTACCATCTGTGTGAATCTATATGTAAAGCCCAATTATATTATACATTCACACAATTTCTTGGTTTTCCGCCTAATAAGATCCGCTTTACCTCACCAGCTGCTTTTGCCCGAAGTTCAGTTAACGCCTCATGAGAATAAAACGCCGTATGAGGAGTTATTATTAATCTATCCCGTATCCATTCTTCCTCTTTCTCATAACTTAAAACCAGGCTTTGAGAATCATCAGACGGTTCTACAGGAAGAACATCTAATCCGGCAATCAGAACCTTATCATTTTTCAAAGCATTTTCAAGAGCTTTTATGTCGACCATCTTTCCTCTGGCTGTATTTATAAAAACTACACCTTTTTTAACATTTTCAAAAAATTCATCATTGATCATACCTTCAGTTTCCTGCGTTAACGGCGCGTGAAGCGAAATAATATCCGAAACTCCGGCTAATTCTTCCAAAGATTCCACCCTTTCAGCGTGAAAAACCTTATCATAACCTTCCTTAACATACGGATCATAAAAAACAATTTTCATGCCAAATGCCCGGGCTCTTATAGCCACCGCGCTTCCTATCCGTCCCAACCCTATGATACCCAGAACTTTCCCCTTTAATCTAAAAGCTATCGTACTGTTTCTTTCCCATTTGCGCTCTCTAACATTGCGGCTATGAGCTGAAAATCCCCTTACAAGAGCCAAGAGAAACGCCATGGTATGATCCGCGACTTCTTCTGTACAATAATCAGGCACATTACAAACTATAATATTCCTTTTAGAACATTCCGCAGTATCAATATTATCGTAACCAATACCTGAACGTACGATAGTTTTTACATTCTTCAGCTTATCTAAAAGTTCAGGATCATAGACCATATTATTAAACGCAAGAACAGCGTCACAATCAGCCCATAATTCATCATTGATCTCACGGGAATTAAAAGCTGAAAATGAATTTACTTCAGCAATGTCTCCTAAAATATTCTCTTCAATATCAGCAGGAGGACGCATAATATCGGGTATTAATACTTTAAATCTCTTATTTCGTGTCATTTAGATCACCTTGTATAGTTTTTGAGCAAATTCAAAATCTTCCGGAGTATCAACATCAACACATTCGACTTGAGAGACTTCAAATAAATACGGTTTTGGCCCAAACCAGTATTTCCATTTAATCATATCCGCTTTACCTCCGATATAGCATCCGCCTGTAACTTCAAAATATGTTTCAAGCTGTTGAGAATAAGGATGCCAATATCCGGGATTATAATTAATACCCCTACCGTATTTATTAAGAAAAAATGACCGTTTAGGAAGAACAGCAACCAAACTGTCGTGTCTATCCCTGACGTCTTTAAACTGTTCTACTGCATCTCGTAATCTCGAAAAAAGAGGACTGGTAGTCAAGGACCACACTATATCAGGATCACCGGGAATTGTACCTATTATATGCTCAACAGCATCTGCCCAGAATATATTATCCTGACACATTGCAGGGGATCTTAAAAGAAACTCAATGCCGTTATCAATAGCTATTTTTTTTGCCCTGTCACTGTCGCTTGAAACATAAATATGGTCAAAACAACCAGCTTTTTTAAAATGTTCTATTTTTAGTTCCAACAAACTTTTACCTTCGCTGAATTCAATAAAATTTTTACCTTTTATTCTTTGCGACCCTTCCCGTACTGGAATAAGTCCAACTGTTTCTCTTTTCATCTTTCCTTCCTTTTTTAGCGTATAGCGTTTAGCGGATAGCGTATAGTGTGAACACTTGGGCTATACCCTTGTTTTAGATTGCCGCGTCGCTATCGCTCCTCGCAATGACAAAGCTTTGTTCGTCATTACGAGCTCCGAGTCCTGCGAGGAGCGCGGCAATCTCTTTTTACTTTACCCTTCTTCGGGCGGGCGCAAGGCCCGCCCCTACTCTGGACTAACGACTAACCACCAACGACTAACGACTATTCGACCCCTACTTCATCAAGATCCCTGCAAGCAGACAAAGCATCCTTAGTATCTTCTGCATATACTTTATTCCCCGGAATACTGGGCAATCTTACGGCTAACACTGTCGCTTGTTCAAAAACCTGTGTAAGTCTTTCTGTATTACCGGGATGCAGCATATAAAACATCCCAGGATTCATAATATGCCTGTCTCCGTCGATCTCATATTCCACTTTGCCGCTTAGAATAAGCAGAAACTCAAAACTGCACAGATGATGATGCGCCTGCTCTTTTTCTCCTAATAAAAGAGTCTTAAAACATATTTCAATATCATGGCGATGAAAAACCGATCCTTTTGGATAAAAATGACCGCAAATCCAACCGCGCATATCACTGTTTATTGTTTCATTACTTAAGTTTGCTACAATATAGTTTTCACCTTTAGCAATATTTATCTTATTTTCAAGATTTTCTATCAATTCATCTATCATTGTTCCTCCATTTTTTAGTATGTCGTATGTAGTATGTCGTATGTAGTATATCGTATGTCATACACACGTAGGCTATACCCTTCTTTTAGATTGCCGCGGCGTCACTTCGTTCCTCCTCGCAATGACGAATATGATTTTGTCATCTATGAAAAAGCATGTCAAGAATAAACAGTTTCCCTGTTTGCAAAACGTACACATTTTGCATGCTTCCTCCCGCTACGAACTACACCAACGGTTTTTAAACAGTCTTTCAAACACCATTTCTATCTTCTAATTGAT
>JBDRBG010000009.1:0-36624 GCA_043823005.1 Candidatus Omnitrophota bacterium | reverse complement strand
GAGGATAAAAGGTTTGCGTATACAATGACAAGTATTTTTACGGGCAGTATTGATGTTCCGATAACATTTGATATGCTTACACAAGGCAATGCTTATTCTAAATTAATAAAAGCCGGGCTAACTGAGGACACGGCATATTTTTTTGTTTTATTGGCAAGGACAACTCAGGAAAAAGGTCTTGATTTGAGTCATGATACTCTTATCGATACTTTTGAAGAAATAAAAACGCTTTACATGAACGAAATCGCTAAATTGCAGGAACAAAAATCAAAACCATCTAAACTTTCAGGATTTAAAGTTTTATTTAAGCCATGGCAAAAAGGTGTTGTAAGTTCAATTCTGGCAATGCTGATATTGTTTCCGACTATTGCCAGAGCTGCTGTTTGTAAAACCGGCATTGGAACGATCATGCATATTGCTGAGTTTTCCGGGACAGGGATGATCTTAAGGGGATTGTCTGCTATTGTTCTTTTTGTTGTAATGATGGGGCTATTTCTGGATGGCGGGGTAAATAATCAAACAAATGAATGGTTAGAAAACGGAAAGATAATAAGTTCTTATGTAAACGAATATGATGATGAAGGGAATAGAAAAGCTATTACGTATGACAGTAATGGCGCTGAAATAAAAACAGATTTTTTTCTGCCCCAGGGGATGTTAAAGAGGAGAGTTAACGCGGATCGTTCATCTTGTATATTTGATAATGAGGGGAGCTGTCAATTTCGACATAATTTTGATTCACAAGGAAATTTTGTGAACACAGAAGAATATGAGAAGGGTAATCTGGTAAGGGTTGTTGATTCTAACGGAGAAGAAATACAGCGAAAGTTTTATGATGATGATTTTTATGAAGACTCGTATTATGTGTATACGTGTTTTCCCGGAACTGAGAAAGAAAAGGAAAGAGGATATTATGACGGGGAAGGGAATTATTTGGGGAAAGAATCATATGATAAAGAAGGGAAGACTACTTATAGTTATCGGCAGGAAAAAAAAGTCGAAGATGGGATTGAATATGTTACCTCTGTGGAAAAAACTGAAGAGACAAGGATTATACAAGTTAGAGAAGAAAATAAAGAGGATAATGGATATATTCTTTTAGAACAGCAACAATGGCATAGGGGCAAGCCATTGGCGTTTTATAACTACAGAGACGATGCGGATGTCTGTCGTCAGCAGTTTATCTATCCAAATGATGGAAGTGTCGCGGCTATTGAAGAGCAGTATGACGAAGAAGACAATTTAATGGGGACAAAAGAGTATGATCATATAGAAGATCTATTAGATCAGTTTTCTGAGCCGGATGGAGAGGCCCCTGTGGATACAGGCGCTGAGCCGGATGTTTCTTTTCAAATAAAAGTTTCACCAAAAAGGAATGCAAGGTTAGCCGGGACTGCCGCGTTTATTACTGCTTTGCTATTGACTCCTGTTCTTGCCAGTGCTGAGGTAGTCACTGCCGGGATATTTGAAAAAGTTGTATTTAGCGGACTGGAAGCCATTTGGGGGCCGGCTTGGTTTGCTGTGGGGATATTGGGATTAGGTACAGTATTCTATGTTTTTATATCTGGCATTCTAAATCATTGTGCTGATCAGACTGGAAGGAATTTAATTTTTGGAAGTAAAGGCGGGATAAAAAAGATCAATCTTTTGTTTGTGCCTTTAGTTGTTATCGGGGTGATTTTTTCTGCAGTGCTTTTTGAGTATGGAAAGGGAAAAGTGTCAGATAAAAAAGTATTGTCTAAGCAGTCTGAACTATTGCCGCCTAGTTCTTCTTTGCCTCAGTCCTTGTCATTCCCGCGGAAGCGGGAATCTATAACGGAAAACAAAAGAGGAGTTTTTTCTGATGAACAGAAAGACAGCGAGGCTCAGATTTCCGCGGAAATAGATCCGAATGCTTGGAATTATCCAGAGCCGCCAGAAGAAATAAGAAATAATCCTTATTTTGTGGAAAGAAAATTGGGGAATGGGCCATGGCAGTATATCGATGTTTATATGTATCCGTATGGCAGATATGATGAAATCCAATATCTGTATGTTTGGAGATATAATCCAAAGGGAAATTTGAAACGAGTTTATGGGATCGATAAGTCAGGGTATAGACACCTTTTGATATATCAATTTGCCAATGATTCATATTCAGAATATGAATATCTTGAGAATGGGAATACTCGAGTGTGGAAGAGAGATTCAGATGGGGATTTAAATGTGATTATCGAAAAAGATGAAAAAGGCAGACAATTGAAGAGTGAGACCTGGGATAATGGTGTTAAAGAAAAAGTATCTTATTCTCAATATGATGACGAGAATAATGAGACAAAATATGTTTACGATGGGACAGAGCGTAATTTGTTAGGGATTAAGTTTTATGCGGATGGGGCGTTATTTAAAAAGGTTGCTCAGGATGGATCTTATGAAGAAATAGATAGGAATGAAGATAGAGATGTTGAGTTTATTCGAAATTATGATCCAGAGAAACAGTTTGTAAGCATTGAAGAGTATGATGAAAGAGGGGTTTTGATAAATGTTATCGGTCCGGATGGTGAAGATATTCAAAAAGTGTTCTGTTCGGACGATTATCATGGATATGGATATTATGTGTATGACACTTTTGCAGGGACAGATCAAGAGGCTGAGAGATTTTATTACAACGAAGAAGGTGCTTGCTACCAAAATATTATTTTTAATAAAGATGGACACCCGGTTTATTGTGAGGAGCTAAAGGCAGAAGAAGGGATCAAAGTGCTGACAGTTTGGGATAAAGATGATTCGAGTAAAACAATAAATGTCAGCAAAAAAGATGGCCCGGGATATTGCTTGCAGGAATATCAAAAATGGATAGGAGGGACTCCAATAGAAATAACTGATGAAAGAGATGATGCGGATGTTTACCAACGCAAATTTGAATATGATGGTATTTATGCTGTTACAGAAAAGCATTATAACAAGAAAGGGGATTTAGTAAATACTATCAATTATGAGAAGATTGAAGATTTCTTCGATCAATTTTCTGAGCCAGAAGGGGATGTGCCTGTGGATCCTGATAAGGATTTTTCGCCTTCTATAAGTGAGAAAATACTGCCTAAGATCGAGTCTTTTGAGCTTGCAGATAAGAGTATATATGATATGCAAATAAATAATATTCACAAACAGATATTTTCAAAAATACAAATGTCTTTGGCAGCAGCAGGATTTATTGAAAAGACTAAAAGTAAGGATCTTCCGGAAAAATATATTAGTGTTTCAGCTAAAAGTTTCGCGGATTTAAGATTTATCGGAAACTTTATACGGGATAAAGGACTGAGCAAAGAACAGGCATCAAAATTTATTCAAGTGCGGTTACAAAATAAGAATATTTCATATGATAATCTGGAGATGTGTATGAAAGAAGCAGATTTGGATCTGCATATTTCAAATGTAAAAATTGTATCTTCATACGAAGAAATAGATTTAAAAAAGACATTGGAAATAGTAAAAGAAACATTTGGTAAAGGGATTGATGTGTCAAAAATTGTTATAGGAGATACAGATGCTCTGGTGCGAACAGAGGAAGATAGAAGTATTCTTTTGGGGCAAAAGTCGCCTGTTTATGTTGAAATGCAGGGAGAGGGAATAGTTTCTCAGTTATTGCAGACATTATTGGAAATAGCTGCGAATGATAGTGTTAATATCCCGGAAAGCTTAGGAGTCTGCTGCAATGAAAAAACCGGTTATAAAAACTGGTATATATATCTTCCGAATATTGAAGCGGTCGATTTTGAGCAAATAAGAACAGATATTGAAAATTATGAAAAGATACTTATAATGCTATAATTTCTTAACAGATGCTAGAATCAAGCAGCTAACGCTGCAGTTTAACAAATGACGTAATCAAGTTTTCGGAACAAATAGCCTTTTCGTTCAAATACAATTTTTTGACGCTTTTTTTCGAACTTTTTAAGGTTGTTAAATGAACTCGCCCTTAGTGCATGTAAATAGAAATTCGGGCTCAAACATCATTTAACAATATTTCCTTGAAAAGTTGCAAAAAAAGCTAAAATTGCAATTCACTCAAAGGCTATTTGTTCCATTTTTGCTAGGAATTAAAATGCAGACACTTTGTGTAAACCGAATATTTTAAATCAGTTATGTGCTATTTGCGAATATAAGTGAATTCTTGAATATGGCGAAAAAAGTTTGCAATTGTAAACAGCTGGTGGTATATTAGTTTACAATATGAATTTTAAAAATGCTGAAAAAATAGTCAATATGCCTTTAGAAAAGGTGCTTTTGCTTGCCGCAGAGGCAAGAAGAGAAGGTGTTGGCAGTAAAATAGAGCCGTGCAGTATTATTAATGCTAAATCCGGGGTATGCAGTGAAGATTGTAAGTTCTGCGCCCAATCCAGTCATTATAATACTGAAATATCCGCATATTCGCTAAGGTCGTGTGAGGAGATAGTCAAAGCCGGCCATAGTGCTGAAAAGCATGGGGCAAAACGTTTTGGTATTGTGACAAGCGGGAGAAGACTTTCTTTTCATGAGCTTGAGCTGGTTGCGGATGCAGTTAAAATAATATGCAAGGATACAGGTATATCAGTATGTGCTTCCCTGGGGGCGCTTAATAAGAATGATCTGGTTATGCTGAAACAGGCAGGACTGTCTCGTTATCATCATAATATAGAGACTTCCGAAAGATTTTTTCCAAATATAGTTACAACACATGATTACAAAGAACGAATAAATACTATTTTGGCTGCTAAAGAGGCTGGATTAGAAGTATGTTCCGGAGGAATATTTGGTATTGGAGAATCATGGCATGACCGCATTAATATGGCATTACTTTTAGATGAACTCGGAGCAGGATCAATACCTTTGAATTTTCTTATTCCTATAAAGGGGACGCCATTATCACAGGCAGATAGTGTTCCTCCGTTTGAAGCTATAAGAATAATTGCTTTATTTCGTTTGATGTTAAAACATGCTGATATAAAAGTTGTCGCAGGCCGGGAGACCATTCTTAAAGATTTTCAAGGGTTGATTCATATAGCCGGAGCAAACGGGATCATGGTGGGAGATTATCTTACTGTACCCGGTCGTTCCAGGGAAGAGGATATAGCTCTTATTAAAGAGGTGCAAAGGTTATGGAACGAAGAATAAGTGCTTTTCTTGAGAAAAGAAAAAGAGATGAACTTTTAAGGCATTTGGAGCAGGTCGAATTCCGGGGAAAAGGAAAAGTAACGATACAGGGCAAAGAGTATATTGATTTTTCATCGAACGATTATCTTGGACTTGCTTCGAATCAAGATATGATCGAGCGTATCAGATCGGCTGTTCTTGATGGAACGGCTGTTTCAGCTTCCAGGCTTATGACAGGAGGCTTGTCTTTGCATCATCGGCTTGAAGAAAAGATCGCACGATTTAAAAACAAACCCGCTGCGCTTATTTTTAATTCCGGATATCAGGCGAATATAGGTATTATAAGCGCTCTTTGCGAAAAAGAAGATTGTATTTTTTCTGATAGATTGAATCATGCCAGCATAATCGATGGAATTCGACTTTCAGGTGCTAGCTTTTTCAGGTTTAGACATAATGATACCGGACATTTAAAAGAATTGCTCGAAAAAGAGAGAGCAAAATTCAGAAATGCGTTGATCGTGACAGAGACACTTTTTAGTATGGACGGAGATATTGCGCCCTTAAATGAGATTGTTGAATTGAAAAATAAATACGGATGTAAGCTTATGGTAGATGAAGCTCATGCGACAGGCGTGTTTGGTCCTGAAGGGCGGGGCCTGGCCGAACAAAAGGGGGTATCGCAGGATATTGATATAATAATGGGTACGTTTAGCAAAGCACTTGCCGGGTTTGGAGCGTATGCGGCGTTTGATAATCTTTTTAAACAGTATCTGGTAAATACTTGCAGGAGCTTTATTTATTCTACGGCTTTGCCAACGTTTGTGATAGCGGGGAATATCGCGGCTTTGGACATTGTTTCAAAAGAAGATAAAAGAAGGGAAGGATTATTGTTCAAAGCCTGTTATCTCAGAAAAGAGCTTTTGGCCAAAGGATTTGATGTTAGAGGAGAGTCGCAAATTATTCCTGTTATAACCGGTGAGAATAGAAACGCTTTAACTTTATGCGCGTATTTAAAAGATAAAGGTTTTTGGACTCTTCCAGTTCGCACGCCTACTGTTCCGGTCAATGAGTCGCGGATCAGGATATCGCTTAGTTATGATCATACCCGGGAAATGATAGATAATCTTTTGCTGTATGTCAATGAATGGAGGGAAGATGCTTTATAAAGATATAGTAAACGCCAATTTTTCAAAAAGCGCGGTTAGTTATGATTATCATGCGACGGTTCAAAAGAAATGCGGTCAAATGTTAATTGAGGAAATAGGGGATAGACCATTCAGGAGAATTCTTGAAATAGGGTGCGGTACCGGGACGTATACACAAATGTTAAAAAATACTTATAAAGACGCTTTTATTACAGCTGTAGACATTTCGGATGATATGATAAACGTAGCGAAAAATAAATTTTTTGACGAACAGATTTCGTTTCTTTCAAATGACGGAGAGCAGTTGAAGTTTAAAGACAGATTTGACTTGATTACTTCAAATGCCAGTCTTCAATGGTTTGAAGATCTCGGAGGGACATTTGAATTTTTCAATGATATCCTTGCGGAAAACGGAATGGTTTGTTTTTCAATGTACGGGCCGGAAACTTTCAGGGAACTAAAAGAGGTTTTATCTGTTCATTACGGTGCTCGTAAATGGTTGACGTCAAGCCGTTTTATATCTTTGGAGAGGACAAAGTCTTTTTTGGAAAGACATTTTGGCAGTTTTGAACTAAAGGAAGAGCATTTAGAGGTTGAGTTTTTATCGTTGTGGGATTTTTTAAGCAACATAAAACACAGCGGTACGCGGGGGCAGGGGCTTGGAAAGAGTTTTTTTCTGGGAAAATACGCGATACGTGAAATGGAGAGGACATATATTGAAAAGTTTGGAGGTATAACTGCTACTCATCACGTATTTTTTTGCAAGGTTGGAGGATAAAGGTTATGAATAAGGCTGTTTTTATAACAGGAACGGATACAGGTGTTGGAAAGACCGTTATTGCCGGACTTTTAGGCAGATTTTTGTCAGAAAACGGAATAAAGACTGTTACTCAAAAATGGATCCAGACAGGATGTAAGAATTTTTCCGGGGATATCCTCGAGCATACAAAAATAATGGGGGAGAAAAAAAGCTTAGCAAAAGCATCTTGCGAAAAAAGAGTTCCTTATATTCTGGATTTTCCGGCTTCACCGCATTTATCGGCTTTGCTGGAAAGGAAAAAAATACAAATAAGCAGGATCGAAAAAGCTTTTTGGTCTCTTGCTGAACATTTTGATTTTATTATTGTAGAAGGAGCCGGAGGTTTTTTAGTTCCTATAAACGATAAAAAGACAATAGCTGATATTGTTAAAAAACTTAAACTTTCTGTTGTAATTGTCGCAGAGAACAGATTAGGAGCGATAAATCAGACATTGTTAACTATCGAGGCTTTGAAGTCAAGGGGGATAGAGATCATAGGGATAGTTTTTAACCGGTTGCGAAAAAGTGAAGACGATCTTATCTTGAAAGATAACATTAAGACTGTTGAGACTTTTTCAGGAGAAAAAATTCTGGGAGAATTGCACTGCTTGGAAGACAGAGATATTTTGTATAAAATGTTTATGCCGATAGGGGAAAATATAATAAAGGTTTTCAGAAAAGAGAAAAAGGATAAATAGTTGTTCGTAGGAGCCCTCTCCTGAGGGCGAACTTTTTTTGTCATTACGAGGAGGAGCAGAGCGACGACGCGGCAATCTAAATATAAGTAGTATTATTATTGAGATTGCTTCACCCTTCGCATGGCTCAGGGTTCGCAAAGACAGAGTTGGTTAATGATATCAAAGATAGTGATAAGAATATGAATATAGAAAAACTGATCAAGCAGGATCTGGAATGTATTTGGCATCCATATACTCAGATGAAGGATTGCGAAAATTGCCCTCCTATAGCTATTGAAAGAGCTCAAGGAATTAAATTGTATGATTATGACGGCAATTTCTACTATGATACTATCTCAAGCTGGTGGTGTAATGTCCATGGGCATAATCATCCTGCGATAAAATCAGCTGTCAAAAATCAGCTGGATCGATTGGAACACGTTTTGTTTGCCGGGTTTACTCACAGGCCTGCTGTAGAATTAGCTCAAAAACTTGTCGCTATTACGCCAAAAGGGCTTAGCAGAGTTTTTTATTCAGACAATGGGTCTACTGCCGTAGAAATCGCAATGAAAATGTCGTTTCAGTATTGGGTAAATATCGGGGAACCCGGACGAAATAGTTTTTTATCGCTTAAAAGATCATATCATGGAGATACTATCGGGACTATGAGTATAAGCGGGGTAGACCTTTTTAATGAAAAATTTAAGCCTTTATTTTTTGATGCATTTAAAGCAGAGACTCCGTATTGTTATCGCTGTTCATTCGGAAAAGATAAAAATACATGTTCTTTAGAATGTTTGGATGACGCGGAAAAAATATTAAAAGATAATCTCGGGAAAATAGCCGCGATAATAGTGGAACCGCTTCTTATGGGCGCGGGAGGAATGATCGTTTACCCTGAAAAATATTTAAAAGGCCTCTGGGGTTTATCTCAAAAGTATAATGTGCATTTTATTGCGGATGAGGTAGCAACAGGTTTTGGAAGGACAGGCAAGATGTTCGCGTGTGAACACGTGGGAATAACGCCGGACTTTATGTGTTTATCAAAAGGCATAACATCAGGATATTTGCCCCTGGCCGCGACTTTGACAAGAGAAGAGATATTTAAAGCCTTTTATGGCGAGTTTGATGAGATAAAAACATTTTATCACGGGCATACATATACTGCGAATCCTGTTGCATGCGCTGCTGCGCTCGCAAGCCTGGAACTCTTTGAAAAAGAAAAGACGATGGAGAATGTAGAGCTTATAAATAAGATGCTTGGAGATTTTTTGAAAGAAATAGCAGAGCTTTCCATAGTCGGAGATACTCGCTTAATTGGAACTGTTGGAGCTATTGAACTTGTAAAGAACAAAAAAACAAAAGAGCCGTTTGCTTTTTCTGACAGAATCGGAATAAAGGTATATCAAAAGGCACTTGAAAATAATCTTCTTTTGCGGCCCCTGGGTGATATTATTTACTTCTTTCTCCCTCTAAAAACCAGTCAGGAAGAATTGAAAGACATTTTATCCCGAACTGCAGACGTCTTGCATAACCTTAATAATTATATGTAGTTACACATTGATTCGCGAATTAATGTGTAACCCTTTTAGGTAAAAGGGGTTACGCAAAGCGTCTGTTATGTTGACATAAAGGGAGCTTTGTATTATAATATTCTTAATTTTTATAAGTTTACGACGATGAAATAATTAAATATTCGGATAATTAAACTTTAACTGTTAATAGAATTATGAGTTCAAGACATCAAATCAAAAATTTTTTCAAGAAAAGCTTAGCAGTAGTGTGTTTGTGCATATTTTTGTCCAACAATATATGTACATATGCTGATGTGTGGGGGAATCTCCTTCCTGATAACAAAATGCAGGTCCAGTCGTTTTTTAAGCCTTTTACAGATATTCAAATAAGAGACCAGGGGATTATAAAGTATTATATGAAATGTCTTGCAGAGGCTGAATGTCTTCCGGGTACAATTTGCAAGGATGTGAAAATTCATCTTAACAATAGGATGCCGGAGAATAAGTTGGATATTATTTTAGGTTATGCGTCCAAAGATGTTAAAGAATTTAAAAAATGGTTTAATTTAAATTCAGACGAATATGTTGTATCTTGCAGTATTAATAGTAAAAAATATTACGCATATCAGACCTTAACTCAAGAAGAATTCGTGAAAATAACGGTTTTTACAGAAGATCAATTTAAGAAGCGTGAAGGTCAGAAGCATATATCGCATGTAAATTGGGGGGATGACGAGGAAAAATCGATCCGGCATCAGGAAAAAATCGATACACCGCTTTCAATAATTCACAGTGATTACAGAAACGTAAAAATTTTAAAGCAACAGGAAATAGTAGAGGGCTTAACAGGATTTTTTAAAGAATTCGGAGCTTCGCAAGAATTGATAGAGCAAGTGGAAAAATTTGTTGAGGACGGAAACATCGCAATAGTTTCGAAAAACACTGAACAGGAAATATCTTTTAACGGTAGAAGGATTTTAATTCCGGCGAGTATCGATCAGATGCATGTAAGCGATAAATACATTAATGTGCCTGTTGATGATCTGAAAAAAGTAATTTATGCGCCTCTTTTTTTAGAAGTAATAAAGGCTTTTTCGATTAAATGCGGAAAATCTTATTTTTTTACAAATACTCTGAAAGATATTTTTGAACAATGGATGAAAAGAGAAGAAGCCGAAACCAAAGTTTCTTTGAAAGACAAGTATCCTGAAATGGCAGAAGCTCTGAAACAGTCTAGTTTTGTCAGCAGTAAAGAAGAAAGAGAAGTTTCGAAGTCAAGAGATATTAATGTATATGAAAATGGTAGGTGGATAAAACACTATAAAATAGGTATTTTACGGAAAGACTTTTCTGAGTTGGAAGGAAATACCATTAAGTTAAATCTTACTGCTAGGGGTGTTTTAGAAGTCGGTGGAAGGAAATGGTATACTCTTGCGAAATATCAGGGAAGATTTGTAGAAGCAGATGTTAAGGATGGATCAGTCGTAAGAGTCCGTATATATCATGAAGATCCGGAGGACGGAATAGAAGAGGACATTCTTTTTTCGTGCATATTGGATAAAGAAAGCAAAAAGGTTCTATATTCGTGGCATCAGGATATTGACACAGGGTTATGCGAAAAAGCAGTAAAAGGCAAATCCGGGTTTATTTTTAAAACGCGTCTAAACTGTAAAACCGGATATGTCCGATGGATAAAGAAAATTTTTATCACAGGATCTCCGCGGCTTCATAATGCTATTATTGAAGCTGATATTGAAAATGAGGAAGTACAACTCGTACGCTTTATAAAAGAAGAAGAAAAGCAGGAGTACAATAGCCGCGTGTATTGGGGGGTTGGCTGTATGCGGCGACGGTTGTTTCCTGCAGAGATCTCGTTTCAAGATATGATCTTTTTCGGACTTAATAAGGCCGGATTAGAAAAAGAGAAAGCGCAAATAATATCAGAAGGATTGTTAAGGTTATGTGATAGATCCTTAGATGTATTAGTAGAATATGACCTTATTTCAAAACAAGAGAAAAAAGTGATCACTGATCTTAACCTTAATGAACAAGGTCTTCCTGATATGGATCTTAAATCTCTTGCGCAGCGTTTTAATGCGAATATCAAGGAATATTCAGAGCTTGGATTTTCAGAAAAACAGATAAATAAACTTTTGAAATATCATCTTTTTCCTTCAGAACATATTAAACATTTGCAGGAAAAATACAGATTAGGACAAAACAGGGGAGTTATAAGTAGTTCTCTTCATGCAGACAATCCGGAAGTTTATATCAAACTTGCACAAGATCAAAAAACAAAACGCGGAGTTCTTGATAAAGAGAAAGATTATCAGCCGTATTCTTTTGAAGAAAGCAGACAGCTGACAGAAGAAGAGAAAATGGGACTGGGTACAACGATGAAAGGGTATCAGGAGATATTGAGGAAAATTTCTCTTTTAGCGCAAAAAAGATTCTTTTATACCGGCGTATGGCGTGTCGATCAGGGCGGATATAGAATAGCAGTCAGGCGTGAAGATTTCTCTGAATTTGAGGAGAATGCTATAGTACAGTTTGAGGAAAATGAGGCGGAGTGTTACAAAATTCAAAGCAAAGGGCACAATAAGAGAGGCTATTTTATTATAGTAAAGCCGGACAAACGTAACAAAACGATACTCAAAAAGGATATTCCTTATCGTTTGAACACAGGATACATTTTTTATTATCCGTCGAATGATATTTATTTGTATGAGAAGGAAATTTTGCAAGAAATAATTGAAAAGTTAGAAGAAACTAATTTTCGAACAACAGGGTTTACTATATTTGATAGGATGTTAGGCCTTTCCAGGGGGGAGACAACGAAACCTTTAAGAAGCATGAAAGAAGAAGAATTTAATGACAAAACTATTAAAAGAAGAGTAAAGACAAATAGAAAAAATGAATGGTTGGGAGATGAGCCTGAGGAAATGGCAGTTCGGTTATCTGTTAATGATAAGAATATGACAGTTATTGAAACTCCGGGAGGTACAGGAAAGCAGAAAGTCTTGGAAGAAATAATATACCAGTTAGTTGGAAAAAGAAGGAAAAATGTATTGATCGTTGCTCCGGAAGAATCTTCAGAAGAAATTGGGAAAATATTGAATATGAAAGGTGTTCATATGCTTAGGCTCGGAAATGATGAGAGAAGAGTTGAACAGGAAAAGACAATGAAAATATGGCTGCATAACAGAACAGCAAGAGAAGATTTTGATCGTTATTACCGGCAGGGAGCAGGAGTTCTTATCGGGGGCAGTTCTTTAGATATAGCAACCGATAATACAACCAGACATTATCTTAAAGGCAAAGAATTTGATGCGGTTATTTATGTTGATGCGCAGTGTGAAATACTAACAAAAGCTTTTTTAGTACTTAAACACCTTAAAGATGATGGAAAGTTAATTCTTGCCGGCGATTTTCAAGGCAAAAAAATAAACGTTCTTTCATGGCACAGAAAGATTCTATCAGCAATGTGTACAAGTGAAGATCAAGTGAAAGATTTTTATGAGAATTTGCTTGGCAGAATATGCAAAAATAAATGCTCATACAGGGTAAGATTGTCAACAAGTTATCGGCCAAGCCAGCTTGTCAATCTTGTTTCAACCCTTTTTTATGAAAACAGGTTATCGCCGGGTAAGTGGGAGCATTTTTTGCCGCAAGATAAAAGATTTTTACTGAAAGATATAGCAATAGGCTCAAAAAAATATTATCAAGAGGCTAAAGGAAAAGATTTTATAAATCACAAATCTGCTCAAGAAATAGTGGAAAAGGTTGAATATTTTCTTAATGTGAAAAACAAACCAATACAGAAAATTACGGTTCTAACAGCAACATCGCTGCAGAAAAAGTTTTTAGAGGAGCTATTTTTAAAAAAGTTTAGTTTTATGCCTAAAATTCAGAGTTTTTATGACTATAATGGAGAACAAAATGATGTTATTTTAGTGGATATGGTAATGAGTAATTCAGCGGGGATTTTAGGGTTTAGATATAATCTTTACAAAAAATTAAATCTTGCTTGTTCCGGAGCGCTTGAATATTTTGGGATAGTTATGGATTCGCGTATATTTGCAAAAACGGAGAGAGTAAAGGATCTCAGAGATAAATGGGCCAGGGACATTTTGGAAAAGGTCTTTGAGCTTTATGTCAGAGAAACTCTTGATGTTTTCCAAGAAGATATACCTGAATTGTGGAAAAAGTATCTTAAAATTAAAGAGAACGAAACAGCAAAAAGATCTCAAACAGAAAAACATATTTTGTTTTTGAACGAGGCTCTTATGGAGCATCTGAAAACTGCCAAAGCTTTGTTTGGTGAAAAATGGTATACGATTAAAGAATATGTTCAAAGAGACAATCCTTTAGCGCGTGAAGGGGCGATAGTTAAGTATATAAAAATTTTGTCAGAATTGGGATACTTAGAGAAAAGAACTCGGGGTAAGGAGAATGAATATAAATTAACAGATTCGGCATTGGAATGCTTAGGTCCAAAGAGGAAAGAAAGTCCGGAAAAGGACATGGATTTAAGTCAGGTTTTACAAAACAGTCTAATGATTTTGGTGGAGAAGCCTCAATTGTGGAACGGCTTTAGCCTTAACGAGTATAGAGCTATTCCAGATAAAACAATTCCAGAAAGGGCAGCGCAGAAAAAATTGAAAGCCCTTTACGATATAGGATTTTTAGGCCGAAAAAGGATCAAGAACGGCGGAGCATTTGAATATTGGCTGACGGAAAAGGCCTTTGAATTCTTAGGAGTCTTAGGAGTAAAGAAAATTAAATCTGACAGGCCGAAAGAGTCAGCAGAAGATAAAAAAGAACAGGATGAAAAATTTTTGGATGAAGGGACACCGAAGTTGCAGTGGCAAATTTTCCCTGAAATAAATGAAGCGTTTGGGAAACTTTTGATTGCAGTCGGACGGAACAGTGATTTTAGGTATGGTTTCACTGTTTCTGAGTATATCGAGAGCAGCGGGACTAATATCGCGAAAAAAACTCTTAGAGATTATATTCTGCAATTAAGGAGAAAAGGATATTTATATAGTCCTGAAGTAAAAAGCGGGGCTACACGCAAGTATTGGCTGACAAAACTTGCGAAAGTATATTTAGAAACAATAAACATTAAAGCTGAGATTCAGGAGCCGGTGCAAATGGCCGTAGAAAAAGACAAGGGAGAAACCCCTGATCCAAGATTAAATGAAATGCTAAAAGCCCGCAGAACTCGATTTAGTTATGGGACAGCAGAACACCTTGCTTTTGTCGGAGCGCATGAGGAGCTGCAGGAAGGACATACAATAGCTCAATTATTAGAACGAGAAGATTTTAAAACTCCGTTTAATAGTATTGGCAAATATGTAGATAATCTGGTTGGGAAAGGATATTTAGAAAAAAAAGCAAGGGGTATATTTAAATTAACTTCTGAAGGAAGAGTAAAAGCAGAGAAAATAAACCAGGCAAAAGATCTAGGGGAAAAAGCAAGCCAGGGAATAGCGGTCAGCCTGATCAATCTCGCGTTGAATTCGCCCGGACAAAAGATCCTTTTTGCTATAGATGAGAACTTAAGCAAAGAAGGGACAAAGCGTTTTGTAAAAGATATGATAAAGTGCTTAGTCGAAGAAACAAAAGGGACAAAATTTGAAAAGATCTTAAATGATATTATCATTATTAAACGGCGCGGTGATTTGCTGGTCAAAGATATCAAAGAATATACTAGAACAGAGAAACATGGTATAAAAATAAAGCCATCTAATGTTATTATGATGACTCATGTTTCTAATAAGATGAATTGTCAGGTGTTGGAAAAGCAGGCAATGATTACATATGTAGATGATTCAAAGATCGATCTTATGGGATATTATCCGTTTGTTGATATTGTGTTATTTACATTAGCAAAAGCATTATACAATTTAGATCATACCCTATATGATGAACAAGAATTAATTGAGTTGCTCAGATCCATTAGTCAGGGGCTTCCCTCTGAAGAAAAGATCATAGAACAGTATATAGAGAAAAGAGTTTTTACGCTAATCTTAAAACCTGCTGAAATTTTTGAATATGATGAACTCGGTCATATCTATGAAAGTATTCAACGCTACTTAAAATCCGCATAACAGACGTTTTGAGTAACCCTAATAATTATAGCGAGTTATGGATTAATTTGCGAATTGACGCATAACTCTTTTTGTCTGAGAGAGTTATGTAAAGCGTCTGTTGATTCTTAAATGACATTAATGTTGTAATGTTGTGCTCTCCTCCCGTCAACGATTCAATTTATTTGTTGCTTCGGTAACATTTAATGTGAGTCAATTCGCCTGTTGTGATCACCTTGCTTCTTTTAACAAATAATGATACTATCAGTGTTCAATTACTATTTGCAATATTTAAATACTAATTAATAAAGTATAACATGAAAAAAAATCATAATGTTTATCGCCTGTGGATAAGAAGTGTAGCTGTAAGTATTTTGGTTTTGTTTGTATATAACTTTTCTGCCTGGCCATATTCCGGAGGAATAAATTTGGCTGTCCAGTCACCGTTCAATCCTGTCTCTGATCTTGAAATAAGGGATAAGGCGATTATTCGCTATTATTTACGTTGTCTTGAAAAAACTTTTAATGATTTTAGTTTTCCTGTCAGTGATATACGCGCATTTCCCTGTAATGAAGGGATAAATGTCCGTTTGGGACTGGATCTTCCGGAGAATAAGGAGCTTGAGTCTCTGTTCAGGGACAAGGAACATGAAAGGATTATAACAGGAACAATTAACAATAGTATATATCATGCCTATGTAACTTTGGATCAGGAGTTTAATATTGCAAGGATCACTATTTTTACAAAAAAAGAGTTTGAACTGGTTAAGAAGCGCGGTTTTATTTCTCATGGACGAATACAGGGCCATGTTGAGAGAAAAATTGACAATGCAGAACAAACGTTTGCGGTTCTTGATAAGTTTTATTCGGCAGCTTTAAGGACAGAGGAGCGGGTTTTTTCGCCCGGGATAATTGATTTTGAAGAAATCGGATATATGAAGAATAATATATACCTTGATGGAGTACGTGACTTTGTTGAATATAAAATCGGGGAACTCCGCAGGCCCGTAGACGCGCTTGTTATGAAAAATCTAAAATTCGGTACGGAACCGGAGTTTTTTAATATAGCGGAAATACTGTATGATAAATTTTTTGAAGGTATTATTGACCCCGATAAAAAAATGAGGGCAATAAATGTCCTAAAACAGGGTATTATGAGCACTGCTGTCAGAGATATGTTAACCCGCGAAAATATTGTTATCATGCGGTGGTGGATGCACAAGGGGTGCATATTTGTTGATATTATTGATCAAAAAACAGAAGAAACGGAACTTTTTGGGGACAAAAAGATATTTGCTGATACGTTCAGGCTTGTTGATAAACAGAATAATCAGATCGGATGGGTTGGCCGTATTGTGTTTCATGCGGACTATAAAAAATTAAATACATCTTTTAATGATACCACTAAATTGGAATTCAAGCAGCGTTATCCGGCCCGGGCAGTTGTGAAATACCGGCCGTTGGAGTCTGTTAATTTTTCTTATGACGAAGAACAACAAAAATATATCGCGAAATTCTGGGCAATTAATGTTGAACGGGACAGGGAAGAGTATGTTACCTTGTATGCTAAAAAAGCATTGCCTGAAACCTTCGAAGAATATCAGAAAAGCGGTGTTGAGAATATTGATTCGGCGTTAAATCAAACTTTGTCCGCGATCGGCCGGGATAAACGGTTTATAATTGAGCCTGCTATATATGATATTGATATGGTGGGAACAAAAGATTGTCTTGCTGTTGCGGCACATCTGGCAAACAATAAAATCGCCAGGTTTCATGTGATAGCGCATGCCGCTATTGATCGTGAACAGGACCAAAGCAGTAGTAAAAAATCTCGTTTGCTTAAGAATATAATAGAGATGTTTGTGCCCAAAGATAAGAAAGGAACAAGCCCCCTGGATAAATATTTGAATGAAAAAGCCGTAAGGTACCGGATATTCGCGGATAATGTGAAAGGATGGAAAGAGTTTTGGCAGTCGCATTATGCGCTTCGTATGTTCCAGCGAAAAATGTGGCCGGAACAGGATAAAGAACTGACGCATCTTAAAAAACTTTTTACAGCAGTGCTTAAAGGGGCTGATTATAGGTTGAATGCGGGTGTGATCCGTTTTGAGGAACAAGGTTATAAATCTAAAGATCTTTATATAAAAGGTATGGCCGGTTTTCTTAAACAAGAAACAGCAGTGTGGAGCGATACGATAAATACGGTGATCTTGCAGAATTTGAAATGTTTGAATAAAGTAAATCTGACTGAATTGGCACGAACGGTGCAAAACAGGTTTTGGAACCAGGACGCGAAAATAGGGGATATCGGACGCGCGCTTAAAAGCGCGATAGAGGATGCGGTTGTTTCCGGAAACAAAAACAATGATAACAACATAGTGGTTATTAAGTGGTGGGAAAGGGACGGGCGCGTAAATTTTGATGTTATAGATCAAAATATCGAAGATTTAGGCGCTTTGGAATCAGCTCCGGAAGTGAAATATAAGTATGTTATCCAGGATGAAGAGCATAATCGGATCGGCCGTCTTTCGCGTTTGGTGTTTCCTGCTGAGCTTATAGGCAGGTATCGGCCCGTATCTGAGGTTCGATTTGTTGAAAAGGATCCGGAAAAGCATACAGGCGTTATTATGTTCACGGCTTATCATGTTGAACGTCCGGAAGAAGGCTTGATTGAAATAAAGATTGAAGCGCAAAGAGCGCCGTCCGGAACATTTGAAGCGTATCGAATTACTTCTGATATAGGTGTTAATAAAATGCTGTTGAGAAGATTGAAAGATATACGGAAGGAAAACAGGTTTGTTCTGGGCGCAAACCCGTATTTGATCGATGGGTTTGGAACACGAAAAATGATAGCTATAGTTAAACAGTTTGAGAAAAATTCCATTGTTAAGTTTCATAAACTCGCGCTCTCCGCTATAACAACAAAAGTGCTGGAGAATGAAAGGGGAAAATCGTATTTTCTCGAGTATCTTATCAGTAAGATCAGAGAAGGAAATGAAACAGGGGAACAGATAGTTGAAAGATATCTGGAAGAAAAATCGCGAAAACTTGATGTTTTGGAAAAGAGCCTTCATCCGTGGAAAAAAATGTGGCGGGTAAACTACGTGTTGAGGTTGTTCCAGAATAGAGAATGGAAAGAAGGAGATATAGTCAGGAAAACTTATAAATGGTTTTATTCTGCGGCTATGAAACACAAAGATAAGTTGTTTGTTCCGCATGTGATTTATTTTTCCGCGGATAAAAATTATGGTAAAGCTGGGACCGTAGCCGATCTTTTTTATCGCGAACTGGGAGATGGAAAAACGCGAATAGATTCGGTTATTCTGCAGAACCTGAAATTGTCACGGCCAATGGAAGTTAATACCCTGGCAATGAAAATATGCGATTTGATTCCTTTTACGTTAAAACAGCGTAGTGACGCGTATTTCGCGGTTTTAGCGGCTATACGGAACGCGGTTGTATGGGGTAACCATAACAAAGATGATAATGTTGTGGTTATTAGGTGGTGGAAAGAGAACGGCGGTTTAATAGTTGATGTTATAGACGAGTCTGTGAATGAAATAAATTTTATTGAAAGAAGAGAAAGTCCCCGCATGATGTATGACGTTAACAAATACGGGGCTAATACCAGAGACGGGTATTTGCAAGGGTTGGGCAGATATATTGATAGGGCTTATTTGAAAGATACAGAAACTTATACCTATGATTTTCCTTTGAAAAATAGTGAGGGGGAGCGTATAGGACAGGTTTTACGTCTTGTGTTTTCTCCTGATTATGATAAAAATGATGATTTTTTGAAACGCAGAGATTCTATGATCAGTGAAACAGCGCAAGCCGTAGTGCCTCGTAAAAGACAAAAACCAGGGACAAGCGCTACGTACCATCTTATGGCCTTAGAGCCGCATCCTGGATTGTGTAAAGGATATTCTCTGAACATGTTTAAGTCCGCGGTTTTGCCGGGAGTGGCTGATAACACAATACGAAACGCTATCGAGACGAATACGGAAAGAGGTTACCTGGAAAAAAGGAAGGGAGAAGTTTCGCATAATAAAGTGATGAGACATGAATATCGATTAACGGATGCGGGCAGGAAACGCGTAGGAATGATAAGCGATATTAAAAATACAAGCGGAAGGAACGCGGAAAAATTGGCAGGCGCTTTAATAAATGTTATTCTGAATTGTAAGGACGAGAAAATATTATTGGCGCTTGATACAGATCTCGGGAAAGAAGGGAGCGCGGCATTAGTACGGCACGTAATAGAGGATATCTGCAAATTTGATAAAAACGCGGCGCAAATATTAAAAAATATTGAGATTATAAGCGCGAAAGGGCCGAGGTTAGCTGAAAAGGTTTATAAATATACCACGCAAGGATATAAGGGAACAAAGGTCAAACCTTCTAATGTCATTATGGTAACTAAAGATTCGAACAAAAAAAATTGTAAGGGTTTTTCAGATGAAGCGGTTATTACTTTTGTTGACGATAGTGAATTACATCTTATGGAATATTATCCGTTTGTTGAGCTTACGTTATTTACGCTTGCAAAAGCGCTTTATCATAGGACTGACGGACAATTGTATACGCTTGATGAATTAGTGTCTTTATACCGCTCTTTTGGGAGTGAGATTCAGGAGGATAAGGGGCTTATCGAAATATGTATTGGGCGCAGGATTTTTACGGTAGTTTTGAAGCCTGCTGAGAGATTTGAGTTTGATGAACTGCAATATATATATGAGAATATTCGTATTTTTATGAGAATGGCGTAAATAGAATTTAAAGGGAAGCACCTTAGTGCAGTTATACGTTCCTAGCTGGATATCTAAATAAAAATGGACGGAAAAAGGTTTTTGGAGTCTGTAGAATGGTTTGATATTGAATGGAACGTTCCGGATTTGTTTTTCTCATTTTCAAATCATGTTTTTTCCTGTAAAATGTTTATAATTGATAAAATATAGATAAACAGGTATATAATAAAACAAACAAGAAATAAACCACAGAGGACACAGAGAGGATTAATAGAAGAGAGAAAAATCCTAAATACAAAACACTAAACCTTAAATAAATCCAAAATAAAAAGCTAAAAACACAAAAGTGTATAAAAAAAAACTTTTTTGGATTTGGAGTTTTAGCTTTTGAGTTTATTTAGAGTTTAGGATTTAGAGCTTAGGATTTTAATTCTTGAGGGGTCTTTGTGACTTAGAGCCTCTGTGGTTTTATAGTGAGAATATAAATGTTATCAGGAGGTGTTAAGTGGGGGTAAGATCAGGTAAAGGGGATAAAGGGTTTACGGATCTGGTGTTTCACCGGCACATAAGCAAAGACAGTTCGGATATGAGGGCGATAGGCGATTTGGATGAACTGAATTCTTTTTTAGGGCTTATCAGGTGTAAAGTAAGATCCCGCAAAGATAAAATAGTATTAGAAAAAATACAGAGAACTATTTGTGTTATTATTTCCGAGATAGCAGTTGGCGAGGAAAAGAAGAAAAAAATGGGATGCCTTTTGGCACAAAAAGACGCGGTTTGGATAAAAAAAACAGAAGCGGAATATGAGAAAAAAAGAAATCTTGATGCGTGTTTTTGCCTGCCGGGCGGATCAGAATTATCTGCTTATTTAGATATCGTCAGATCAGTGGCAAGAAGGGCAGAGAGGAGTGTAGTTGGTTTGCTGCATGGAGAGAAAAGTAAAAATGAAAATATATTAATTTATTTGAATTGCATATCGGATATTTTATTTATAATGGCCAGAAGCTGTGGGCGGAAAAGGAAGCGGCGAATTAGGAGTTAGTCGTTGGTCGTTAGTCGTTGGTCCAGAGTAGGGGCGGGCCTCGCGCCCGCCCGAAGAAGGAAAAATCCAGAGGGCCTTCACAGAGAACACAGGGGAGAATTAGAGATTGCCGCGCTTCTCGCGTGGCTCGAAGCTCGCAATGACAGAAGCTGGGCGTCATTGCGAGGAGCGATAGTTACGCGGCAATCTGAAAACAAGGGTATATCCCAAGTGTTCACACTATACGTTAAACGCTAAAAAAGGAGCAGTATGCATGATAAATATGATTATCTGGTGATCGGCAGCGGGCCTGGCGGTCATGTGTCAGCGATAAAAGCGGCTCAGCTGGGATTAAAAACAGTTGTAGTCGAGAAGGATATGCGAATGTTCGGAGGCGTATGTTTGAACGAGGGATGTATTCCTGCTAAATCTCTTTATCATAATGCGAAGATTTTTAATGCCGTTAAGAATGAACCGGAGCTTTTTGGATGCAAAAATGTTCGGCCTGATATGGCATTATTTGCGACAAAAGCAAAAGATTCCACAGCCCGGCTTTGCAAAGGATTGGAATTTCTTTTTAAAAAGAATAAAATTGATCTTGTCGAGGGAACAGCGCGTTTTACGGATTCTAAAACAGTCGAGGTTTTGCAAAAGGACGAAAAAAAAATACAGCTTAAAGCTGATAAATTTTTGATTGCGGTTGGATCCGGGCCAAAAGAGATTCCGGGAATAGAAGTTGACGGAGAAACAGTTATTGTGAGTTCGCATGCGATACGGCTTAAAGATATTCCTGAGAGTATTCTTATAATCGGAGGAGGAGCGATTGGAACGGAGTTTGCTTCGTTTTTCGGGTTGATGGGCAGTAATGTTGTGATAGTCGAATCAGAAGATATGCTCTTGCCAGGGAGTGACCGGGATGTTTCTAAACGTATGGAATCGATCTTTCAGCAGAAAGGCATCGATGTTCTAACTTCATCAAAAGTGCAGGAACTGGTCAGAAACGGCAGAAAAGCTAAGGTTATTATTGATGGTGAAAAAGGTCGTAAAGAGCTAAGTTGTGATAAGGTTCTTTTGGCTGTTGGAAGAATTTCCATGACTAAAGAGCTCGGGTTGGATACAATAGGGGTTGATATAGATGAAAACGGTTTTATAAAAGTGGACCAAAATATGCGAACTAGTGTGAACCATATATTTGCCGCCGGAGATGTGGTGAACACTCCTATGATGGCGCATGTAGCTTATGCGGAAGGTGAAAAAGCCGCGGTTTCAGCCGGCGCCGGATCTAGCAATGATATTGAGTATGGAATTGTTCCGAATGTAGTCTATACTGAAGTTCAGGCCGCAAGTATTGGGTTGACTGAGGAAGCGGCGAGAAAACAAAACATAGAAATGGCCGTGGGAAAACATTTTTTTAAAGCCAATGGGAAAGCTGTTATTTCTTCAGAAACAGACGGTTTTATAAAGGTGATAGCAGATGCAATAAATAAAAAAATTATAGGAGTTCATATCGTTGGATATGAAGCCGCTGAACTTATTCATGAGTTCGTTGTTGCGGTAAAAGCGGGTATTACCGCGGATGAGCTGGGCGGGATTGTGCATGCTCATCCGACGTTTTCAGAATCAGTCCAGGATGCGTGTAAGGCTGTGTTTGGGGAAGCAATTCATGGATAGTCGATAGTCGTTAGTCGTTGGTCGTTAGTCGTTGGTCCAGAGTAGGGGCGGGCCTTGTGTGCCTGTCCTAAGAAGGGAAAAGTAAAAAGTCCAGATTGCTGCGTCGTCGTTTTGCGACTCCTCCATTGACAGAGCCTTCTTTGTCATTGCGAAGGCCGAGGCAAACGAGGCCTGTGGCAATCTCGAATAAGTGTAAACTTTTTTAGGACGATACAGGTTAACCAAAGTTAGGAAAATATGGAAATTGCAATATTTATGTTATTGATAGTCTTGGTAGCATTAGTAACTCTTTTGATCCGGAAAATACGGTCTTTTGGTAATGAAAAGGACCGGCTCGAACTTATCTTGAACAATAAGTTTATTGATTTTTCCGACAGGATACGTTCGGTTATGGAGGGTACGCGTAAAGAAGTGGAGAATTCAAAGGATACTCTCTCTCAAAGCGCGGTTAAAACGCTTGAACATATAAATCTGATGAATACGACGATTCAGAATCTGCTTGGTCAGCAGGAAAAAGTGCAGGAATTAGGGCAGTCGTTGGAGTATTTGCTTCAAGCTCCAAAGCTGAGAGGTAGTTACGGGGAAACAATACTTGAAGAATTATTGGAGAGGGTCTTGCCGCAGGGAATATGGCAAAGGCAATATGTAATAGATGGGGGCGAAAAAGTAGATGCTGTTGTGAAATATAAGGACGTGGTTATTCCGATAGATTCTAAGTTCCCCAAAGAGGATTATCAGAAATATCTGGCCGTGGATGACGCGAATGAAAAGAAAATGCATTGGCAAAATTATGAAAAAGCGCTTAAGGTTCAGATAAATTCCATAAAAACAAAATATATCAAACCGGATAAAGGTACAACAGAATTTGCTTTGCTTTTTATCCCGTCAGAATCGATATATTATGAAACTATCGCTGAAAAGAATTATATAGGCGATCCATGCCAGATATATGAGTATTCTACGATGAGAAAAGTTATTCCGGTCAGCCCTAATACGTTTTACGCGTTTTTACATGTTGTTATGCTGGGAATCAAAAACATTGAGATCGCGCGTGACGCGCGTAAAATTCAAAGTTCTCTTGCCAAAGTAGAAAAAGATTTTGGGCTTTTTTATAATAAATTTGAACTCGTGGGAAAATCTATAGATAAAGCGTCTGACGCGTATAAAGTCGGAGACAACCACGTGAAAAGGTTTAAGAAGAATCTTGAGTCTGTCGTAAGTTTTGATAGTTCCGAGTTGGAGAAAAAGAAAGATGTGCTTAGTATGGAGACCGTCGGGGAGTTAGGGGATAGTGAATAGGTGGAAGTAAAAAGCCAGAAAGATTGCCGCGCTTCTCGCTTAGCTCGAAGCTCGCAATGACAAAAGAGAAGCGTCATTGCGAAGGCCGAGGCAGACGAGGCCTGTGGCAATCTTAAAAAAGTTTATACTAAGTATTTTCGACATACGACATACGAATAAGGTAGGGGGATATGTTAAAAAAAGCGATGTTGTGGGAGGAAAGAGATCAGAATAAAGTTCATTGCTATCTTTGTTCTCATCAATGCATAATAGCCGAGGGTAAATTCGGGTTTTGCGGGGTAAGGCAGAATCAGAAAGGCGAACTTTTTACGCATGTGTATGCAAAAGTGATAGCTAAGCATGTCGATCCTATAGAAAAAAAACCGTTTTATCATTTTCTTCCCGGAAGCACGGCGTATTCAATTGCTACGATTGGATGTAATTTTCGATGTTCATTTTGTCAGAACTGGACTATATCTCAAGTATCTTCAGAGAACAGAGATGCCCAGGGGTATGAACTTAAGCCTGAAGAAGTCGTAAGCGAGGCACATAAATCCGGATGTCAAAGTATATCGTTTACATATACAGAGCCTACTGTGTTTTTTGAGTACGCCTATGATACAGCAAAAATTGCAAAAGAAAAAGGGCTCTATACTAACTTTGTTACAAATGGTTATATGACAAAACAGGCGCTAGATAAAATAAGGCCCTATCTTGCCGCGGCAAACATTGACCTTAAATTTTTCAGGGATGAATCTTATCAAAAGATATGCAAAGCCCGGCTTGAACCGGTTTTAAATTCAATCCGAGAGATGAAAAAACAGGGTATATGGTTAGAGGTGACCACGCTTATTGTGCCCGGGGAGAATGACTCAGATAAAGAACTTAATGATATTGCTTTGTTTTTGGCGGATGTTGATAAAAATATTCCCTGGCATATAAGCAGATTTCATCCTGATTATAAATATATGGAATCATATCCTACTCCTCTTGAGACAATGGATAGAGCAATGGAAATAGGCAGAAAAAACGGATTGAAATATGTATACCCGGGCAATGTGTCCGCGGATGTACATACGAGTTGTCCGATGTGCGGAGAAATATTGATAAAGCGGTCAGGGTTTGGAGCAGAAGTGATAAGGGATTTTTTCAGTCAGGGTAAATGTGTTGCCTGCGGGGAGGAAATTGAAGGGGTTTGGGGGGGTAAATAGTCGTTAGTCGGTGGTTGTTAGTCGTTAGTAGGAGCCCTCGCTTAATGGCGAACAGATAAAAGGAAAAAGGCAGAAAATGGAAGGAAAAAGTACCTTCAACCTTCGAGTTTTAAAGAGATTGCCGCGCTCCTTGCATGGCTCAGAGCCCGCAAAGACGTAAGAGGCGGAAACGCCCCATCCGTCATTGCGAGGAGCCCCAAAGGGGCGACGCGGCAAACTCCCATCTGTCATTGCGAGGAGCGAAGCGACGCGGCAAACTCGGATAGAAATAGAATAAAAAGAAAAAAAATAAACCACAGAGAGCCCAGAGACACGGAGGCGAGAAGAGGAAAAAAAGATATTTTTGGGATTTGAATGGCTCTGTGACTTAGAGGCTCTGTGGTGAAAAATCTGGAAATCGGTTTTTAAAAAAGTGAATAGTAGCTGGTGCATGGTGAATACAGATTGTCCGCCAAAGGCGGATCCGCCTCCGGAGGACCGCGGTCGCTGCGCTCCCTCGCAAAGACGGAATTTGAATTGCGACACAGTGTGTGCCATGACAGACTAACACGTCATTGCGAGGCATGAGGGAAACGAATGCTGAAGCAATCTCAAAAAATGTATAGACCATATGTATACGACATACGATAACATAGGAGTTTTATGAAAAAAATAGGTCTTTTTTTACTGGCAGTAATAGTTATTGTTGGCGGAATTGTGTTTTATTATCGTTATGAGATCTTTCAGTTTTCCGGCGAAGCGATTATTATGAAAAACCTTCCTTCATACGTGACTGTTGAAGGGGTAAAGATCGATCTCAGGAACGGAACATTGCATGTAAAAGGTTTTGGCCTTAGAAATCCTGAGGGATATTATAATAAGTTTTTAGCCAGGATCGGAAATATAACATGCAAATTTCAAAGAAAAGGACAAAGAATCCTTGACGGTATAGAAGTGACAGAAATAACAGCAGATGCTCCTGTGATAAATCTTGAACGCCGATCCAGTGGAAACGTCAATATCCAGGAAATGGAAAAAGTCATGTCTCTTCCGGTTTTGTCCAAAAAAACACAAAATGCGGGCGGGATGAAAAAAGAAGCTATAGAACAAACCAAAGAACAAATGCCTGAATATGAAGATGTTGAAAACAGAGACGTAAAGCCTGTAATGCCCGCAGAAATATCAGAGAAAACAGCAGTTCAAGTATTGGCGAAAGGAGAAGATAAAACCGGTACGACTAAGAGAAAAAGTAATGTGCCGGTTGTGGATATATTCCGGATTATAAAGCTTACGGATACTATTAATATAAAAGACGGGGAGATCATTTTCTGGGATCACGGCCTTCCCGGAAAGACTATTTACAAAATTTCGATCAGGGAGATAAACGCGGATCTTATTATAGATTTGAGTGATGATTTTAAGAAGGTATTGTCAGTTGCCAGTAAGGGCGAAGGGACAGTGCAGGCTGATAAATTTCAGAAAATAAAGTGGGATATTTCGCTGGATCCTACTTCAAGTAAACTTACTATGTCCAATAAGTATGAAGTTCAAGACCTGGACATTACGATTTTTGAACCGTATTATGATAAATATTCTCCTGTTATAATCGGCCGCGGAACAGCTTCGGGAAATTTTGTTTTTAATTTTGATAACGGAGATATCGGATCGACTAATACCTTGTATCTATCGGATCTTGTTTTCGCGGTCAAACGAAATTATTCAGGAGGATATTGGGGGGTTGGTATTCCGGAACTTGTCAGGTATTTACAGTCTTCCTCGGGAGAGATAGTCTTTGATTTTAAAATAAAAGGAAATATGGAAAACCCCAGGTTTTATCCAGGAGACAAGGTGAAAAAGGCACTTCAAAAATTCGTTGTCGAGAAAATATCATCAGCATTGCAGAATATAGGCGGCGGAGATGATTCTGAGGGCGGAGGTGATGTTGAAAAAGTAGTAGATTTCATGAAGGGGATTTTTAATTAAACGAAAAAGGAGGGGATATGGTTTTATTTACAAAACTTATATCAATTACGATCATGGTATATGGATGTCTGTTGGCGTTGCGGCCGACTATAATGAGAAAAATAGTGGATTATGTCAAACAGAAGAAAAGGGTATATGCGGCTTCAGGGATAAAAGCATGTATAGGAATAGTTCTTATGTTTGCGGCATCATATTGTACGATTTCGTGGATAGTTTTTTTTCTGGGAGCGGTATCTGTGTTAAGCGGGATACTGGTTTTTTTAATTAAAAAGAGCGCGGTAACAAAGATAATCGAATGGTGGGAAAAGAAGCCGCTTAAAAGTTATCGAATGGCAGGAATCTTTGCGTTAATATTAGGGGTGTTGCTTACTTTAGCCGTATAGCAGGAATATCTGTTCGCGGATGGCCTTAGACTTTTGCGAAATAGCTTATTTGTCTTTGCGAGAGACCAACGGGAGCGCGGCAAACCGAATAAAAGTCATATTATTAAAGAGATTGCCGCGGTCGCTCTTGCTCTCTCGCAAAGACGTGGGAGAGATTGTGACGCTGAAAAGGAGAATAAACTAATGAGGAAACAGCGGGTTGTATGGATCGTAGGAATTATATGCGTTCTTGTCGCTGTAGCGAATGCTGGTTTTGCTTTAGAACTAAGAAGTGATGCTTTTGAACGAGGCAGAGCCATTCCTGTTCAATATACACTTTTTGGTGAAGACAAGTCACCTGCGTTGATGTGGGCCGATGTTCCTGAAGATACAAAAAGTTTTGTGCTTTTAGCAGAAGATTCGGATGCGCCGATTGGGATATGGGTGCATTGGCTGGCATTCAATATTCCGGGAAATTTCAGGAAGCTTTTGGCTGACGTTCCTAAAGAAAAAATAGTCGAAGGCGGGATTTGTCAGGGAATGAATAGTTTTAGGCGGATTGGATATAACGGCCCAAAACCTCCTCAGGGATCTCCGCATCGATATATTTTTAGATTATATGCGTTGGATATTATTTTAGCTTTGCCGGCCGGAGCAGGGAAAACAGCAGTTGTAGAAATGATGAAGGGGCATGTTTTGGAAGAAGCGGAATTTTTCGGGATTTTCGGCAGAAATATGATGTAGTCTTAAATGATGCTAGAAGCGGGTTAGGGAGGAGTAAGCGGGTGAAAATATACGGTAAAAGGTCTGTTCTGGAAAGAATTCGGGTTAATCCGGGGACAATAAAAAAAATTTATCTGCAAAAACGTGTGGACCTTTCGGAAATTGTAAAAGCTTTGAAAGAAAAATGTATTTCTTTTGAATCTGTTGATAATGAATGGATCAAGACGAAGTGCGGAGAGGTGAATGTTCAGGGAGTTGTTGCGGAAGTTAGTTTGTTTGAATACGCGTCTTTTTCGCAGATCATTAAAGAATGTAGTACAGGGGCTTCTATCCCTGTTTTTATTGATAGTATAACAGATCCCCAGAATTTAGGCTCGATCATAAGAAATGTTGCGTGTCTTGGAGGATTTTCAATTGTATTGCCCGAGCATAGATCGGTTTGTGTTAATGAAACTGTTTTAAGAGTAGCTTGCGGGGGAGAGAACTATCTGAAGATTTCTAAAGTAACAAATCTGGCCGGTGCTGTCAGGCAGGCAAAAGAAAAAGGTGTCATGATGATCGGGGCGGATGTTCAGGGACATGAAGATGTTTCGAAGATCAGAACAGATATTCCGATCGGAGTGGTCATTGGATCCGAAGGTAAGGGGATCCGGCCGGGGTTAGCAAAACTTCTCGATGTTAAAGCAGTGCTTCCGATGCACGGAGCGCCGTTATCATATAATGCCGCTGTTGCGGCAACTCTTTTTTGTTATGAGGTTAGGAGGAATAGATAAAAATGAGAAAAAAAGATAAGGACAATGATATACTTGATTTTTTTGCGGAAGCAGGAAAACTGAAACGCGTAAAAAGGAGCGGTTGGTGGATGGTAGGTGTGCCTGAGGAAGAAAGCGTTGCCGATCATAGTTTTCGGTGTTCGGTTATTGGTTATATCCTGGCAAAAATGGAAAACGCGGATGCTTCCAGGGTTATGGTGATGACACTTTTTAATGATTTTCATGAAGCCAGGATAAATGACCTGCATAAAGTAGCGGCGCAATATGTCGATTTGAAAAAAGCCGAAAAAAAAGCTTTTAATGACCAGATTCGGGATATGGATAAACCGATTAAAAAGGATTTGGCAGGTTTGCGGGAAGAATATGATTTGCAGAAAACAAAAGAAAGCCTTATTGCAAGAGATGCTGATATCCTTGAGTGTCTTATTCAGGCAAAGGAATATGTTGATGCCGGGATAACTAATGCCGAGAGGTTTTTTAAATCCGGGCCAAAACATCTTAAGACAAAAAGCGCTTGCCGTTTATGGCGCAAAGTAAAGACATGGAATAGCAGTGATTGGTGGGAAAGGTTAGGGAAGTTTGAGAGATAACCAAGAGTCGTTTGTCGTTTGTCGTTAGTCGTTAGTTCAGAGTAGGGACGCGGCATGCCGCGTCCTGATAAAAATAAAAGAGGTAGGGGCGAAAAATTTTTCGCCCTAATAGAAAAATAATGAAAAAAATTAGCAAGAAACAAATAAATCATATAAGGGAACTTTTGCGGGATAAAAGCGCGAGGGATAAAAGCGGGTTATTCGTTGTTGAAGGGGAAAAAATCATCAAGGACAGTGTCAGTACCGGATATCATCCGGAATTTATAGTTTTTTCCAAACAGTTTACGCAAAAAGCTCTGGACGAGGAGATTTTAAAGAAATCAGCTCAGTTTGAAGGGGAGCTTTTAGAAATTTCAGACAAGGATCTGGAAAAGCTATCTTCTTTAAAGACTAGTCAGGGGATATTAGCGGTTTTTAAAAAAATCAATTTTTCCAAGGCTTTGATAGAGCCTCAGAATGATTCTTTGCATGTATTGTGCGACAATGTTCAGGATCCGGGAAATCTAGGCGCGATAATGCGGTCTGCGGCTGGTTTTGGGGCTGAATGTGTATTTTTAAAGGGAGATACTGCGGACATATATAACCCAAAAGTTGTCAGGGCGTCAAGCGGGGCTGTATTAAATGTTCCTTCAACTATATGCTCTATAGACGAATTAAAAGATCTGCAGGTTAAAGGGTGCAGGTTATTAGTTGGGAGTCCAAATTCAGAAACAAGTAAAAATATCATTGAAACGGCCCGGATAAAAGGTCCTGTGATCATAGCTTTCGGAAGCGAGGGGCGAGGAGTGTCAGCGGAAGTGGATGAAATCGCTGATGAGTTTTTTTGTATTCCGATAGAGGAAAAGATAGAATCTTTGAATGTAGCTATAGCCGCTGGCATAGCATTGTATGTGTTTAGTCAAGGAAGAAAAAAGGCTGAAAGGAAAAGGTGAAAGTCCAGAAAATTAACCACAGAGAGGGGAAACTCTAAATGCAAAACACTAAATTCTAAATAAAATCAAATGTTCAAAACTAAAAATACAAAACTCTAAGAACAACGGTTTTTGGAATTAATGTTTCGAGTTTTAGATTTATTTAGAGTTTAGGATTTAGGGTTTAGAATTTTACGGAACTTTTGTATTCTTGTTTTAGAAATTTCTCTGTGACTCTGAGACTCTGTGGTGAAAAATTCTGGAAGAACCGTATAGTCCAAGTGCACATGATATACGACATGCGACGTACGAAGGGAGGGGGGGTATGGAAAAATTTTGTATTGTATATGTTACGGCTTCAAATAAGGCTGAAATTGTAAGGATCGGAAAAGAGCTGGTTTCTCAGCGTTTAGCGGCGTGCGCGAATGTTTTTGACGGGTGCAGTTCTTTTTATCATTTGGAAGGTGAAATGCAGGAAGATGCGGAGGTACTTTTAATTCTCAAGACTCGGGAATGTCTTTTGCCTGAAGTAGAAAAAGAAATTAAAAAACTGCATAGTTATTCATGTCCGTGTATTATAGCTTTTCCCATTATTCATGTGAGCAAAGAGTATGCCGAATGGCTCGATAAAGAACTTATACAATGAGTAGCGAATGGTCCAAAGATTAACTGCAGAGAACACAGCAGCACAGAGGTATGATTTAGTTGATCGTTGACGGTTGGTTCGTTGATAGTTATAAAAATAAAAGTCGGGGACATACCTGAAAGAGACAGACTTTATAAGTAATGCGGAGGTCGGAAGTCTGGCCCTTACAGGCGTGTCCCCGCTATGTGGCTTTTTCATAAAACCCAGGTCAGAGCGGGTAGTGGTTAAGTCACAAACGCATTAGATATTATGAAAACATTAACTATTGATAGAGAAAACGGGCTGGTAATAACAGAGACTTTTAGGCAGAGTTCGGCTAAAAGTGGTCGGCCTAAAAAGTATGAAAAAAAAGCAGATACAGTGAAGGTAGAATCAACTGTGTCCGCATCTTCCGGCGGACCCGAAGAAATGAAAAAGACTATTATTAATGGGTTATGGTCTCTTACTCCGGAATATGATCTCAGATTTTATGCTCAAGGGGCTAATGATGTTTTGTCGTCAAAAGTTGTTGTTTTTAGAGGGGATATTGAGCATGTAAGGGGGGATGAATTAGTTTTTACGGTCAGGGGGTATGAAGGGGTTTCCGGGGTAAAAACTTCTACAATAGCGCTTAAAGGCAAATGGTATGCTGATCCTGACAATAGAATAGTCTTTGATGTTTCGAGAAAAAAAGGCAGCTATAATGTTCTTAAGTTTCAGGGGGCATGGCAGGTAGATAAGAACAATGAAGTGATATACCGTTATGTTAAAACCCGATTGAAAACAAGAATAAAAGAAGAAAAATTATTGATTTTTAAAGGTAAATGGAAGATAGCTTCGAATTGTTTAACTTATACCTTAGAAGGCAATGACCGGTCATTTTTAAGGTTTAAGGCAGTTTTGGAATCACGAAAACTGAAGGCAAATGCCGGATTTATCAAGTATCATGTAGGTGTACGATATGAAATAAAAAAAATATCTTGCAGTGTTAAAAAAGATGTTATTTTGTTCGGCAGATGGGAGTTATCCAAAGATATTAAAACAGGAGTAGAAGTCAGATTTTTAGGAGATAAAATTCAGTCAACGAGTTTTTTGGCGCAGGAATTGAGGTGGAACGGCAGGCTTATCACGGTATTTGTGAAAAATTCGCGAGAAGAAAACATGGGATTGGAAGTTACTTTTGAGCGGCCATTTGAAAATGACGCGGAACTGTTTTTAATGCTTTCATTGTTTAAAGATGAGGTGAAAATAGAAGGCGGAATAAGGGTAAGCTTTTAGTGGTGAATGGTAGATAGTGAATGGTGACTTCGGTTGACAGTTGACGGTTAGTTGGTTGATGGTTAAGGGGAAAGGCTCTTGACGGGTAAACAGTCAACGAACCAATGATCAACCGTCAACAAACGGGTGATTTGATCGTGAATGAAAAGTGTCAACTTTTCTAGGAGGATACATAGTGTCTTGTCCTGACATAGCTTAGAGACGGAGTGCAAAGTATTTTGCCGGAAAGTCAAACATTCCGTGCTCAAACAGTTTGCCTTCACTTGGTTCAGGCAAAAATTGCGCTCAGAATGCTTGTCCTTCCGGCAAAATAGCGGTTGGTGAATAGGAAAAAGGGAAAACATTCCATCCGTCTTCGGAGGACAATCTCCGGAAGTGGAAAATAGGAACGTGGGCATTGTTTTCGTGATAATGGCACAAATGTCCTTTTAGTTCAGGCGCAATTTTTTAACGCTTTTTTTTGAACTTTTTAAGGTGTTAAATGAACTCGCACTCATTATTTGTAAAGAGGAGTTCGGGCTCAAACATCATTTAACAATAATCCTTAAAAAGTTGTAAAAAAAGCTAAAATTGCGATTTACTCAAAGTCCAATTGCGTCATTTTATAATAGTTCTGTGCGAATTTTTGCCGGAACTTTCTTAAAAGACGGTAGATTTCGTCTTTGCGAGGCGGAAAGCACCTGCGTCAATCCTTTTTCGTCTTTGCGAGGAGCGCAGCGACGCGGCAATCTCGGATGAAAATAAAAGATGTAGGTGCGGGACTTGCGTCCGCCTGAGTAAGGATTAAGGAGTTGAGATGAAGTCATATAGAGAAGAAATGTGGTTTAAGACGCCGTATCGAAGAGATTATATAAATATTACCCCGCAGGTGGAACAGGTACTAAGTAAAAGCGGGATAAAAGAAGGATTATGTCTGGTTAATGCCATGCATATTACTGCCAGTGTTTATATTAATGATGATGACTCCGGGCTTATACAGGATTATGATGAGTGGCTTGAAAAACTGGCGCCGCATGAACCCGTATCTCAATACAGACATAATGGTGCCGAAGATAACGCGGACGCGCATCTAAAAAGGCAAATAATGGGCCGGGAAGTTGTAGTTGCGATTACAGGAGGAAAACTTGATTTCGGTCCTTGGGAACAGGTTTTTTACGGAGAATTTGACGGACGAAGGGAAAAAAGAGTTTTAGTGAAAATTATCGGAGAATAAACATATCATTTCGAAATCTGCCAGGGTGCTGCAGGCAATATGGTTAGCAAAATCTTAGCAATTTAGTAAAGGTTGTAAGGATTGACCTAATCATAGCAGGAGTGTTTCTTTTTTCGTGTATTCTGTAAACACACATGTGAAGTTTTGAAAGGAACTTTGTTGATGGAAAAAGACGGGAAGAAAAAAAATGCGTTAAATCTAAGCTTGCACAGGCCTAACTGGCTGGTAATTACTAAGACATATATTAGATGGACTTTAGCTGTTTTATTTGCGATAGAGAGTTTGTTTGTGAGTGCAGAGGTATGTGGTTTATCTGTGCCAGTGGCATCTCAAAGTTTAAAAACAAAGATAAGGATGCAAATTACTTATGAATTAGCAAGGATCCTTGATGAAAGCGTGGATGATGAAAAAAGAAAAGAAATAATGTTTTATTTTACGGATGTTGTTCAATCCGGGTTTGAAAAGGTTAATGATTCCGTCGGATTTTTAGCGGCATATTTAGATTTTACGGATGATAGTTTGGAGCAGATGTTTGTAAATGCCGCGGTTTTGCGTATGCTCGAGAAAATGCCGGTAAAGTATAAAACACTTAAGTTAATTTTGAAAACCGTTAAGTTTATCGAATATAAAGGAGAACAATCTCATGTTTTAAAAAAAGCGGGTTTATCTTTTTTTAAGTCTTTTCCCGATGAGATAGTATTTAATTCGGCAGATGAAAATAAGAATGGTATTAAGTTGGGACTGGATTGGGGAAGCGAGATGAACGGATATTACGCGGAGATCAGTCAATATCCTTTATTATCGCATATCGGAGAGATCCGGTTAGGGGTGATCATGCGGGTGGGAACCGAAAGTGAGCAGTATATGGCAAGGGAGCAGTTAATGGTTTCTAATCTCAGACTTTGTATTTTTGCGGCAAAAAAATTTTTTAACTGGACAGGAATGGATATCCTGAATTTGGCAATGGAAGGCAATCTTGGACTGATTGACACTGTGGATAGGTATGATCCATGCCGTGGTACCAGGTTTGCTACTTACGCTCTTTGGTGGATTCGGCTGCGAATCGGAAATTACGTGATCGGACAGAGAAAGGATATAAGACTGCCTGTTAATATTCATCAGAAAGTAAGCGTTTTTAAGAAAAAGTGTGAACTTGCTGGGATTGATTTGAAAAACAAAGAAAATTCTGATGAAAGTATTGCCTTTATTATTAAGATGCCGGTTGCTAAAGTCGGAGAACTAAGAGAAATAATGAATTATGAGGAATCTTCTTTTAGTTTGCCGCAAAGAGATAAATCCGGAGAAGAGATGAATCGAAGTAAACTCGAAAGCTTAACGGCTGTAAATGGGGATTTTAGAAAAAGAGAAGACAGTATTATGTTTGAAAGAATAGAAAATGAGTTAAGAAAAGGATTGTTTAAAAGAACAGAAAATGCCATAAGAAAAAACGAAAAAGCGGGTACGGCAATCAAAGTAATAGATATCTTGTGGCAGAGAATAGTTCCCAGAGTTTTGCGGAAAAAAGATTGCAGTGAAAAACTTGAAAATGTCGGCAAAAAACATGACGACACAAAGGAATACATGCGGCAATTAGAAAGAAAGGTGAAGTTATATCTAAAAAGGCAAGCGATTTCTCCGGAAGAAAAAACAATTGTGAAAGATTTCTTTGAACGCGAAAATGCTCCGAAAAGTTCTCTTGCGGAGCTTTTGCGGATAATTTATGACAAATTTGGGTTTAATTATTTCAAACCGAAGGATATAGCGCGGATTAACGAAAGGTATAATTTAAAAGTAAGTCGATACGGTTTTGCAGGGCTTAAAAAAGTGGCGATTATTAAGAAAAATAAAAAAGAGCAGTATAAAATAAATCCGATTTTTAAAGAAAGGACAGAGTTTGAGACTGAAAAAAACATTGAGAGTTTATGTAATCTGCAATATAGAATAGGACGAAAAAAAGCGGCGTTAGCTCGTCTTGTTTTGCCCAAAGGAAAGGATATGGCGGTAAGAGAATGCATTAAAATGGATCAGGCGCATTTTTCGATTTGCAGGATAAGCCGGGATATTGAGAAAAAAAGGTGTATTCTTAATGTCTGGAAAGGATATGCCGGTGACGCACAAAAGCAAATAGCGCAATATATGCGGAAATTAAGTGAAGAAGGACCATATAAGGTTAATTTTCAGGAAATAGACGAGCTTATTAATCGGGCGGTTAATAGAAAAAATGAATTATTGATATTGCCGTTTAATCGATTAAGTGAATCCCAGCAAAGGAAATTGCAAAATTTAAACGTATGGTTTATTAACATGGATTTTGAAAAGAAAATACTCAGTCCATTTGATTTTATGCAGTTAGAAGCTATAGTTGCCGCAGGAATAGCATATTTGAATAATGACGATTTTGTGTTTAATAAGCTATATAAGATTCTTACAGGAAGTGATTTTGATATAGGTGTTTGTATCGAAGATCTTAAAAATTATCCGAATTTGGCTGTTAAGTATGTCTTTATGATAGAAACGACGGAGATTGGACTGGATGATTTGAAACCTTTAAATGATAGGATGAAAAGCCTTTTAAATGCGGTTTAATGTAGTTTTTGCATGGGGAGGGCACTCCAAATGCGAAAAAAGTATCTTTTTTTGCATTTAACGCAAATGTCAGGTATACTAAAATAAAATTGGTCAGTCTGGCTATGTCATAACGCCTTTGCGAGGGAGATTACCGCACTTCTCGTCTGGCTCGAAACTCGCAAAGACGTAAGAGGCGGAAACGCCCCATTCGTCATCTATGAAAAAGCATGTCAAGAATAAACAGTTTCCCTGTTTGCAAAACGTACACATTTTGCATGCTTCCTCCCGCTACGAACTACACCAACGGTTTTTAAACAGTCTTTCAAACACCATTTCTATCTTCTAATTGAT
>JBDRBG010000008.1:0-2064 GCA_043823005.1 Candidatus Omnitrophota bacterium | reverse complement strand
TTGCCGATAATTACCACGTTGTGTCACATGATATGGATATTTTGATACTACTATTCTGGCTGTTCTTGGCATGCTATTATTTTACAAGAGAGGAACTTTGATGTCAATAAATAGTGTCTGTCCCTATTTTTGTCAATTTTTGTCGATGTCTATCCACGAGAATAGTCCTTTTTCATGGCGGAGAGCTGGGAAACCGAGGAGAAGCGAAGCGAAGCGACGACGAGATTCCCCCGCCTATCCGCGGATTTTGAGGAGTTAATTTCCCGGAAATTTATTTCCGGGAAATTAACGACGAAAAAGACGCCTGTAATTTGCTTTGCAAATTACATAGCCATTTTTGCACAGCAAAAATGGCGGAGAGGCTGGGATTCGAACCCAGGGTACGTTGCCGCACACTAGTTCTCCAAACTAGCGCCTTCGACCGCTCGGCCACCTCTCCGCTCAATTGATAAATTTATTAATAAACACAGTCAATATTCTACCTATATCTGCCGGATTTGTCACGAATTTTATTCTATACTATTAATTCCTAAATAAACCGAAAAAAGTGGAGAAAATCATAGTATTCTGGTAAAATTACAATAGACTATTAACTTGTTTTATAGATTTTTTCCAGCGGAGGAGTGGCAGAGTGGTCGAATGCGGTGGTCTCGAAAACCATTGTCCCTTCGGGGACCAGAGGTTCGAATCCTCTCTCCTCCGCCAAATAAAAACGGCTGTTCTTCAACAGCCGTTTTTATTTGCTTTCGCAATTAACATTGATGCCAAGCTTCCTAAACCAGCAGTTCCTGCAATTTTTCAAGAAGCATTTCTATATCTTCGGTTTTATTTATAAAAGCATCTGCTTTGCGCGCAAAAACAGATTGGCTATAATCTGAATATCCGGTATAAATAATAAGTTTTGAAGCCGGGGCCACAGAACGAACAGTTTCAAAAATACTAGTTCCCCCTTTTTCGGGCATTACCAGATCTAATATAACAGCATCAATATCCTGACTGGCTTTTAAATACGCAATCAAGGCAAACCCATCATGAACGAAATCCACCTTATATCCGTTTTGTTCTAAAATAGTTTTTAATACTTCGCATAATTCCAGATTATCATCTGCTATGATTATTTTTTTTTGATTTTCGTCCACAAAAATACTCCTTTCCTTGCCCCTACCCCACCATTATTAACTGGAATATATTAATTGTTTACATACACTTTTGCCTATTATTATAACAGTATATTTTTATGATATATGATTTTAGCAGTTTTTAAACCTCTTATCAATATCTTTCTCTCTTTCTTTAGTTAACCTGCTATTACAAATCAAAAATTTATTATACAATTGAATGGACTCATCTTTAATGAATTCGGGATTTTACATATAACTCTTTTCTTGGAAAGTATTTACATAAAGCGTCTGCACGTTGAGCCATTAAAAAGTTGCTTTTCGCTTGCTCTCTGGTATACTTTTTATTGGAGGTGACAAATACAGTTTTAAAATATAAAAATAAGAAATTAGGGTCTTTTGTAGCTTTTCTGCCCCCTTTCGTATATTCAAAGGTTAAAGAAAAGCTATTTTTTTATCTAAAATCCAAGAGATTGCCGCGCTTCTCGCAAGGCTCGAAGCTCGCAAAGACGGAGGGAGATTGCCACGGTCGCTCTTGCTCCCTCGCAAAGACAAAATTTGAATTGCGACACAGCCTGAATAACGGTACGGATTCGCCATCAAGGAAGAACGGCATTGCGGACCATGTTGACGACGGTTTGAAAGTGTACCAATATCGACGGAATATAGTGTACCAGTCTTTGAGCTAATTGTAATATTTTGTAATAGTTCAGCCAGTAAAAAAATCTTCAGAGAATCAGTCCCCGGCTCGCCATCGCGAGAAGGTTCGGTTTTTGATAAACCTGCCAGGCAATGACCGACGAAGCGATCTCTATAAAAAATGAAATGGCAAAAAGTTTTAAGGAGAGCTAATTTTAGGCGGAGTGAGAATTCCCGCAAAAGGATTCTTGCCGTTAGCCAGCAATAAATCCTGTAGCGTAGATACCGGATCAAGTTTATTCAATTT
>JBDRBG010000007.1:0-10561 GCA_043823005.1 Candidatus Omnitrophota bacterium | reverse complement strand
AAATTCTTATTTTGTCAAGCTCTTTTATTTTACTAGGCACTACATTTGCTCTAAAAATGTCCATCTTCGGAAACGCTTGCTAATAGCCCCTTCCAGACAATCGGATTTTTGAAAAATGCAGTGTATATATGAAGTCGGGAGAAAACAATCTGGTGGATAAATTCAAGGCTTTCAGGGGAACTTTTGATCGACTTGGGTATATTAGAAAGTACTGGAATTCATCAATTAACGCTAAAAAAATGAAAGCGGGAGACTACTTTCAAAGTTTTTTTGGAGACAAAACCATTGATCTAAAAAAGGTGGCTCAGAGGTTTCATTACCTTGCCAGGCAAATAAGAGATGTGATTGAACCAGTGACTATTCGACGTAACCGCCTTGACCTTCAGAACAATCCTTTTTATATGGTTAATAGGGACGTCACCTATTTACATGAGAATATTTGGGAAGGAAGCATCACGATATCTTATCGTATCACTTATCATATAGAAAAGGATACAATACATTTGAGACCTATAGGAACCCATGCCATATTGTGTAGCCCCTAGGGAGTTTCCAAACAAGCAAATGATATAATGGGGACGGTTGTTGATTTTCCCATACCTGTTCCTTTGTATGAATATGCACAGTATTATCCATGACGTAAAATCTGGATGTAGAGCTAGAATCAAGCAGTTTTATGCAAAATGTTCCAAAAAGTTTTGCCAAAAAATTTCTAAAAAACAATAAAAACACAAAACAATAAAAACCCTTGAATGTTCTTGCCTCTAAGTATATAATATGGCTTCAAAAAGTAGAAAATTGCGATTGAGAATCTGTGATTTCTATGAAGCTTCTTCTTTGATTTGTCTGAAGGTTTGCGAATCAGAGAAAAGGGATTAATTTAACTGCATAATTTTATTTAAGGAGGAAATGATGGCGGTAAAAGTTGGTATTAACGGGTTTGGAAGAATCGGAAGAATGGTTTTCAGGGTAATGATGGAAAGAGAAAACTTTGAAGTTGTTGCTATAAATGATCTTACGGATGCTAAGACATTAGCTCATCTTTTGAAATACGATTCAAGCCAGGGCAGATTTAAAGGGACTGTGGAAGCAAAAGAAAAATCTTTAATAGTTAACGGTAAAGAAATAGATATTTTAAGCGTTAGAAATCCCGCGGAACTTCCATGGAAAGAAAAGGGAGCGCAGGTTATTGTTGAATCAACCGGGGTCTTTAGAGACAAGGCTAAAATAGCGCTTCATCTTGAAGCCGGCGCGAAAAAAGTTATTTTAACTGTACCCGCAAAAGATGAGATTGACAATATGATAGTTTTAGGAGTAAATACCGAAGCTTTAAAAGATACTGATAAAATCGTATCAAATGCTTCTTGTACGACAAATTGTCTGGCTCCTATGGTTAAAGTTCTGCACGAAAAATTTGGACTTAAAAGAGGATTAATGACTACGGTTCACGCGTATACTAATGATCAAAGCATTCTGGATTTTCCGCATAGTGATTTGAGAAGAGCGCGGGCGGCAGCGGTAAGTATTATTCCTACGACAACAGGCGCGGCAAAAGCTGTCGGAAAGATCATTCCCGAGTTGAGCGGAAAACTTAACGGTATGGCAATGCGTGTTCCTGTAATAGACGGTTCGGTTGTTGATTTTGTCGCGGAACTGGATAAAGACGCAACTGTTGAAGCGATAAACGAAGCTATGAAAGAAGCTTCGCAGGGCGAGCTTAAAGGTATTATGGAATATTCAGATGAACCGATAGTTTCTGTTGATATAATCGGAAATCCGCATTCCTGTATATTTGACGCTCTTTCAACTATGGTTATAGATAAGAATATGGTGAAAATAATCGGCTGGTACGACAATGAATGGGGATATTCTAACCGTGTTGTTGATTTGATCGGGAAACTTGCCTGATTATATAAAATAGAGGTAGAGGCACTAGTTTTTGTTTAGATGATTTATGAGCAGGAACTGTTCTAATGCCTTATGGAGGCGCCAGGATGAAAAAAACTCTTATGGATGTTCAGGTTAAAGGTAAAAGGATTCTTATGAGGGCGGATTTTAATGTGCCCCTTGACGAGAAAAGAAATATCACGGATGATGCCAGGATAAAAGCGGCGTTACCGTCAATTACTTATATACTTGATAACGGCGGAAAACTTATCCTTATGAGCCATTTAGGACGGCCCAGGGGAGAGGCGAAATCTGAGTTTTCGCTTGTACCTGTCGCGGAAAGGCTTTCGACGCTTTTAAAAAAAGAAGTGCGCAAGATGGATGATTGTGTCGGAGAAGATGTTGAGGAAGCTGTCAATTCGATGAAAGAAGGAGAGGTTATTCTTCTTGAAAACCTGAGATTTCATAAAGAGGAAAAAAAGAACGATCCGGTTTTCGCGAAACAACTTGCCAGTTTGGGAGACATTTTTGTAGAAGACGCGTTTGGTACCTGTCATCGGGCGCATGCGTCAACTGTAGGGGTAACTGAACATTTGCCTAGTGTCGCAGGATTTTTGGTGCAAAAAGAAATAGAATATTTCGAAAAAGTGACCAAAGATCCGGAGAAACCTTTTTGTCTTATTCTTGGAGGAGCAAAAGTTGCGGACAAGATTCCTGTGATAGAGAATATGCTGGATAAAATAGATTTTCTTTTAATCGGCGGCGCAATGGCATATACTTTTTTGAAATCACGATTAAAAGGGATAGGTTCTTCCCGATGCGAAGATGACATGATTCCCGTAGTAGATAAGATTTTTAAAGTAGCTAATGAAAAAAAAGTAAGTATTTTTCTGCCTACCGATCATGCCGCGGCAAAAGAGTTAAAAAACGACGCTGTAAAAAAAGTAGTGAGTGAACATATTCCGGACGAATGGATAGGATTGGATATAGGTCCGGAAACAATCAAGAAATATGAATCTGTTCTGGCGGAATCAAAAACAATCGTGTGGAACGGTCCAATGGGATTATTTGAGATGGACTCATTCGCTAAAGGGACCAGGGATCTGGCTGAATACATATCTACTTTAAAGGCAACAACAGTGATAGGCGGGGGAGATACTGCCGCGGCTATTAATCAGATGAATCTTGGCGGTAAGATGTCTCATATGTCTACGGGCGGGGGAGCTTCACTTGAGTATCTTGAAGGTAAAGAGCTGCCGGGAATCGCGGCGCTTGATGATAATAAAGAATAGTTTTACTGAAAATTATTACAATATTAGGAGAAAATTATGAGAAAACCCGTAATTGCCGGTAACTGGAAGATGTATAAAAATGTTAATGAAGCTGTGGGGCTTGTCAGTGAGATCAAACAGGCGGTTATGGGGATAGACAACGTAGGAATAGTTTTGTGCCCGCCTTTTGTCGCTCTTGTGGATGCCGCTAGAATGATATCTGAAAGTAATATTGCTCTTGGCGCGCAGAATTGTTATTGGTTAAGCGAGGGGGCTTTTACCGGGGAGGTTTCGGTTTCGATGCTTAAAAGCGCGGGTTGCAGTTATATTGTTGTCGGGCATTCTGAACGGCGTAAATATTTCGGAGAAACAAACGAGACAGTTAATCGTAAAGTTGCCGCGGTTATTGATTCAGGGCTTGTTCCTATTATGTGTGTGGGCGAAACGCTTGAAGAAAGAGAATCAGGCAAGACCCTCGGAGTAGTAAGAACGCAGATAGTCGAGGGATTAAAAGGGTTCGGAGAAATATATGTCGAGCCGCTGATAATAGCGTATGAACCTGTATGGGCCATTGGCACGGGCAAGACAGCGACACCGGATCAGGCTCAGGAAGTCCATGCCGTGATCCGCGAACTTTTTTCTGAGATGTATAACGAGACAGCGGCAGAACGAAAACGTATTCTGTACGGAGGCAGTGTAAAACCTGAAAATATTGAAGAGCTTATGAGTGAAAAAGATATTGACGGCGGACTCATCGGAGGCGCGAGTCTGAAAGCGGAAAGTTTTGTTGATCTTATTGTAAAAACATCGGAGCTTTACGCAAAGAAAAAAGAGGGATAAAACATGTACATATTATTGATAATTTTGCATATCATCGTATGCCTAGTTCTGATTTCGGTTATATTGCTTCAGGCCGGAAGAGGCGGAGGATTGACCGAAGCCGCCGGCGGAGGAGAAACAGCGCAATCTGTTTTAGGAACACAGGCGCCGGTTATTTTAAAAAAAGCTACGACTGTTAGCGCGATAGTGTTTCTTGTTACTTCGCTTGTTCTTGGAATGGTGACAGCCAGACGGGGGATGTCTCTTTTTGAAGATGTAAAGCTTCCTCCTTTAACGGCGGCTATTCCTCAGGAATCAGAAGAGGCGGGGAACCCGGAAGATACCGGAAGCGTTCCAACGGAGACAGCGCCGATAACCGGAGAAAAAGCAGGTTCGCCTTTGCCAGAGACAGAATAAAATATTAGAAAAGAAGTTGGTTTCTTGTATTAATGAGAATACAGTTTAACTATATAAAAAAAAGAGCATTGCCAATACTAATGGCAGTGCTCTTTTTTTTATATTCATTTTTTGTTACAGCTGAAATATATGGTTTGCCTTCAAAAGACGCTTATGTTTCTTCGGGTATAGGAGAAGCGCGCGTATTAATTCCATTTTTTGCTGATGACTCTATTTCAGGATCGATTTGCGGATATATATATAACGGGTTGACAAAAGTTGATAAGGACTTGAATCTTGTCGGTGACCTTGCGGAGAACTGGGATGTTCAGGACGGAGGTTTATCTATAACGTTTTTTTTAAAGAAAAATGTTAAATGGCACGACGGCGAACCGTTTACCGCGGAAGATGTTTATTATACCTTTCAAACCATACTTAATTCGAATACAGGCTGTCCTTATATTTCAAGCTATAATGATATAAAAAATATAGAAATAATAGATTTATATACAATTTGTTTTTATTATGAACAGCCGTATGCTCCGGCATTATTAAAATTTGGTATGGGGATCGTTCCAAAACATCTTTTTTCGGCTGAAAAAAATATAAGAAATTCTATTTACGCGAGAAAGCCGGTAGGGACCGGGCCGTACAAGTTTTCAGAATGGAAAAGGGGAGAATACATAATACTTGAAGCTAATCCGAATTATTTTGAACATGTTCCTGGTATAAAACATTATGTTTACAGGATAATTCCTGATCAGGCAGTTCAGTTTTTAGAACTTATCAGCGGAGGGATCGATTCAATGGATCTTACTTCGTATCAATATCTTTATAGAAGTGATACTGAGCAATTTCGCGAAAACATTAATAAATACAGCTATTTGGCGCACTCGTATACATATATAGGATATAATCTTAAGGATAACTTTCTTGAGGATGTCAGGGTCAGAAAGGCTTTGAGTTATGCTATAGATAAAGATGAACTTATTTCAGCCGCTCTTTTTGGACTGGGCGAAAGCTGTACCGGGCCATTTTTTAAAGGCACGCCGTATTGTAACGAGAATGTTGAAAAATATGAGTACGATCCTGAGCGAGCCGGACAACTTTTAAGCGAAGCCGGATGGATTGATAGTGACAATGACGGTATTCTTGAAAAAGACGGGTTGGAATTATCTATAATGATAGCGACTAACCAGGGTAACCAGGCGCGCGAAGCCGCGGCGACTATTGTCCAGCGACAATGGAAAAAAATAGGCGTTAATGCTCAAATAATGGTTGCTTCCTGGTCCGCGTTTTTGGATCAATTTATTAATAAAAAGAATTTTCAGGCAGTATTATTAGGATGGACATTGCCTCCGGATCCTGATTCTTATAGCGTATGGCATTCGAATTCTATCGATAAAGGACTTAATTTTATATCTTATTCAAATCGTGATGTGGATGAACTTATTGAAAGAGGAAGAAGAGAGTTTGATCCTGATAAACGAAAACAGATATATAATGATATTCACGAGTTAATAGCGCAAGATGCGCCGTATACTTTTTTATTTTTTCCGTATACTTTCGCGGCAGTGCAGAATCGATTTAAAGGAATAGAGCCCGCTCCGGCCGGAATAGGATATAATTTTACCGATTGGTACGTAGACGACGATGATGTTAGGTATAAGTTCTGAAAAGTGTAAACTTTTTCAAGAAATGATACGCGGGTCCATTCCGTCTTTGCGAGGAGGCTCTGAAAGAGCCGACGCGGCAATCTCAAGGAATGTATAGACCGATTGTACGCGATATACTACATGCGCTATACGACATACGAGATTATTATGAAACATTATATTTTTAAACGTTTGATATTTATTGTTCCCATGCTGCTCGGGATATCCTTAATTATGTTTATAGTTATGCATTTAGCGCCAGGGGATCCTGCAAGCATTAAATACGGGTTAAATCCCCAGGTCTCTGAAAGCGCAAGGCGAGAGTTTAATGTTATGTACGGATTGGACAAACCTGTAATGGAGCAGTATTTTTTTTGGCTCAAACGATTTTTTTGTTTGGATTTCGGAAGATCGCTTATTGATGGCCAGCCTGTAATGACCAAGATATTTTCGCGGCTTCCCGCGACTATTCTTTTACAGGGTACAGCGTTTGTTATTATTTTTGTTGTTGCTATACCGTTAGGGATAATAAGCGCGGTCAAAAGAGATTCATGGTTTGACAGAACAGTTACTATTTTTGTGTTTGTCGGATACGCGATGCCGACGTTTTGGCTGGCGCTTCTTCTTGTGCTTGTTTTTGGAGTTAAACTGCAAATTTTTCCGGTTTCAGGGATGAGTCCGTGGTATACCGCGTATTTAGGAGAGTTTGCGAAATTCAAGGATCTCGTTCGGCACATGGTGCTTCCGGTAACAGCAACGGCATTTAGTTCTTTAGCGGCGTTGTCTCGTTATTCCCGGTCAAGTATGATAGAAGCGCTTGGAGGTAAATATATATTAACAGCCCGGGCTAAAGGTCTTTGCGAGAAAAGGATAATATTTGTGCATGCTTTCAGAAACGCGCTGTTGCCGATTATTACACTGCTTGGGTTAACTTTGCCGGTACTTGTTTCCGGGAGTTTTATTTTTGAGACAATATTCGCATGGCCCGGTATGGGACGGCTGGGATATGAAGCTATTATGAATTATGACTATCCTGTTGTAATGGGAGTCGGGGTTATTGCAACGCTTTTAACTCTTATCGGGATATTAATTTCAGATATTTTGTATGCGATCGTTGATCCAAGAATCAGGGTGGGTAGTGAATAGTAGCTGGTGAATAGTGAATGGAGTCGTTCGTCGTTGGTCGTTAGTAGGGGCGAAAAATTTTTCGCCCTAATAGAAATAAAAGATGTAGGGACGTGCCTTGTGCCCGTCCGAAAGGCCAGAAATTAGGGACGGTTCTGAAATTGAACCCAGGCCTGTCCCAGAATTAATCCCAGACCTGTCCCTTTTAGATGATATGGACAAAAACAAATCATGAATAAACGTATAATATTTGGATCAGTGATTATAGGCATAATGGCGGTTTTAGCGTTAGGAGCGCCTTTTATGGCAACGCATGATCCTCTGGCAATGGATCTTTCCGAAGAGGTTAGACTGCAATCGCCGTCAGCAGCACATTTCTTTGGCACAGATGCTTTTGGGCGTGATGTTTTTAGCAGAATGGTGTATGGGGCCAGGGTATCTTTAAGTGTAGGATTTGTAGCGGTATTGATATCCTTGGGTATAGGAATCTTTTTTGGAGGGATAAGCGGGTATTACGGCGGTTGGATCGATGCGGTAATAATGAGAGCAGTAGAAATAATGTATTGTTTTCCGACATTTTTTTTGATCATGATGGTTATTACGTTTTTAGGCCCGAGTATTCTTAACGTGATGATCGTTATAGGTCTTACTAGCTGGGCAGGGTTGTGCCGATTAGTTCGCGCGGAATTTTTAACGTTGAAAGAAAGAGATTTTGTTTATTCCGCGAAGGTTCAGGGGGTTTCAAATATGCGCGTAATTTTTCGTCATATCTTACCCAATGCTATGGCGCCTGTATATGTAAGCGCTACATTAAGTGTAGGCGGAGCAATACTTATTGAAAGCGCGTTAAGTTTTCTGGGCCTGGGCGTGCAGATTCCCGCGCCAAGTTGGGGGAATATATTGACTTCGGGTAAGGATTATATTGATTACGCATGGTGGCTGACGCTTTTTCCCGGCACCGCGATTTTATTTGCGGTGCTTAGTTTTTATCTTATCGGAGAGGGGCTTCGGGATGTGCTTGATCCGGAATTAAAGGGAAAAGGATAAAGGAAAAAGTTAGAAATGCAGAATTGTCATTCAGGCTGTGGCACAATTCAAATTTTGTCTTTGCGAGGGAGCAAGAGCGATCGCGGCAATCTACAGGAAGAAAATATATGAACATACAAGATAAAGGCACTATACTTAGCGTGCGGGATCTTACCGTAACGATTGGCACTAATACAGTAATAGATAATATCAGTTTTTCTCTTTGCAGAGGCGAATTGACTGCAATGGTAGGAGAATCCGGCAGCGGTAAGACTCTTACGGCTCTTTCTCTTCTGGATCTTTTGCCTTTTTCCGCGATAAAAGAAAAAGGGGAAGTTGTTTTTAATGGTAGAAATATATTTGATCTTAAAAAGGAAGCTGTCCGAAAAATAAGGGGTAATGAAATAGCAATGGTTTTTCAGGAACCGTGCACTGCTTTAAATCCTGTTATGCGGACAGGAGAACAACTTGCGGAAACTTTGCTTGCGCATAAAAGATGTTCTAAAAAAGAGATAGAACAAAAAACCGAAAAGTTATTTCATCTGGTACGGCTTTCGCCGGAATTGCGAAAAAGGTATCCGCATCAGCTTTCAGGAGGCCAGAGGCAGAGAGTTATTCTTGCTATTGCTCTTTCCTGCGATCCGGATGTTTTGATTCTGGACGAACCTACTACAGCCCTGGATGTTTCTATACAAAAAGAAATTTTGGATTTAATAAAAAAAATTCAAAAAGATAAAGAGCTCGCGATATTCTTTATTACGCATGATTTTTCCGTGGTAAATAAAATAGCAGATAAAGTGTGCGTTATGAAGCAGGGGGAAATAGTGGAACGGGGCGGCAAGAATGAAGTGTTGAAAAGTCCGGCTCATCCTTATACTCAAAGGCTGATAGCGTGTATCCCCAGACTAGGAGATGAGCGAAAGCGACTGCCGGAATTTAAATAGTCGTTAGTTGTTTGTCGTTAGTTGTTAGTAGGGGCGGGCTTTGTGTGCCCGCCACTAAGAAGGGAAAAGGAAAAAGGGAAATTATCCCATCCGTCTTTGCGAGCAAAGCAATCTCTTTTTAAAGGTCGAAGGTTGAAGCTCGAAGGTTGAAGGTACTTTTTCCTTCGAGTTTCCACTTTCTATCTTTTTTTCTCCCGTCTTTGCGAGGAGGAACGAAGTGACGATGCGGCAATCTCAAAGAGCAATAAAAATATAAACTTTATGGGCAAACCATATTATTATTGAGATTGCCGCGGTCGCTCTTGCTCCCTCGCAAAGACAAAAGGTGTATTATGACACAGTCTGTTCGCGGGAATGACAAGAAAAAGGTATTTTACAACAGTCCCCATCTGGAATAAAGTTAGCAATATAAGGAAAATAATGAAAACAATGGTTGAAGTAAAAGACTTGAAAAAGTATTTCTATAAAAATAATGGATTTTTTGGCGCGGGAAAAGATCCTGTCAAAGCTGTTGATGGTATTAGTTTTAGTGTGGAAGAAGGCAAGACCTTTGGTTTGGTCGGTGAATCAGGCTGCGGTAAATCTACTATAGCTAAGCTTTTAGCCGGTATTTATAAGGCGGATGCAGGTGAAATCATAATAAAGGGAGAAAAAGATATAGTTTTCCAGGATCCTTTTAGTTCTTTAAATCCGAGGATGAAAGTAAGGCAGATACTCGGAGAGTCTCTGCTCATAAGGAAAACCGGAGCAAATGAAATAAATCTTAGTGTAAGGGAATCGTTAAAAGAAGTTCGGTTGGATACGAAAAATTGTATGGATAAATATCCGCATCAGTTTTCAGGAGGAGAAAGGCAGAGGATAGCAATAGCAAGGGCTCTTATGGTTAGGCCCAAAGTGCTTATTTTAGATGAACCTGTTTCGAGTTTAGATGTGTCAATACAAGCAGGTATTCTTAATCTTTTGAAAGATATTCAGGAAGAACTTGATCTTACTTATATTTTTATTTCGCATGATCTCAGGATAGTAGAATTTATGGCAGATTTTGCAGGTGTTATGAAAGACGGCTGTTTGGTTGAGGTTTCTTCAAAAAAAGAGATATATTCTTGTCCTAAAAGCGCTTATACCCGTCATTTGCTGGATGCAATTCCCGGGATGTAGAAGTAAGGGGTTGTGTCAAGTAAACACAAACTGTTGAGTGCAAAAGAGTTGTGCGCAAAGGCGCTATATTTAGTGTTGCTTTTAATGCGAAAATTTGGTAAACTTACCTTTTCAGATTTTTATAAAGTACTTTTCAAACTATAAGAGACCTGCAAAATGATGTTTCACCGTCATCCTGAGGAGCCGAAGGCGACGAAGGATCTCGGGGGAAAAGAGGAAAAGGTAAAGAAGAGCGAGGATGGCTGATAAAAGAGCAAAAATAGACACAGCTATCCCGTAA
>JBDRBG010000006.1:0-9939 GCA_043823005.1 Candidatus Omnitrophota bacterium | reverse complement strand
TACTTCATAGACTATCGCATAAACGGTAAGCGTGTACGTAAAGCGGTGGGTAAGTCCAAAAAGATCGCAGAACTTGCCCTTAAGGATCTGGAAGTCAAGCTTGCTAAAGGCGAATTGGGATTTATAAAAAAAGACAGCACTTTGCAAAAGCTTTTCGATGAGTTTGAATCATACTGCAAAACGAACCTTGCTCCAAGTACCCGGAAAAGATACGGCGCGATAACGTATAACTTCAAAAGGTTTCTTGAAAAAGACTTTCCATATCTTGAAAAAGTCTCGCATTTTGCACCCAAGATATTTGAAGACTTTAAACGGTTCCGTAAGAATGAAGGCGCACATAACAGGACTATCAATTCAGAGTTGGTTGTAATACGCATGATGTTTCGTTTAGCCGTACAATGGCACTATGCTGAAAAGAACCCTACGGACGGTGTTTCAAAACTTAAGATCCCTAAAAAAGTTGCTCCCCGGTTTTTGTCCGAAGAAGAATGTCAAAAGCTTCTTACTAATTGCGAAAAGTGGCTTTATCCGGTTTTTTATACGTTTTTAAGTACCGGACTTCGAAAGAGCGAACTGGAAAACCTTGAATGGAGAGATATTGATTTTGATAGAAAAAAGTTAAAAATAGTAGCCAAAGACGATTGGTCACCAAAAACAAATGAAAGAGAAATCCCAATTAACGAAAGTTTACAAAGTTTACTAAAAAAACACAAAAAAACGATAAACTCATCGAAATATGTGTTTCCCGGTGAAGATGGAAATAAGCTATTTAAAAACCGCCTACTCCGCCGGATTAAGACTTTGGCAAAAAGATTAAAACTGGGAGACATTAACGTGCATACTCTCCGGCACACTTTCGCGTCACATTTAGTTATGAAAGGCGTTGATTTAACAACGATTAAGCAATTAATGGGACACTCTGACATAGAAACAACAATGATCTATTCGCATTTAACCGAAGATCATGTAAATAATGCGGTTGATAAGTTGAATTTTTAAGTTATTGAATATAAAAATTGTTTTGGTACAATATAATTGAACATTTTGTTCTCGACATAAGAACATAGATTTTTCTGAAAATAACTGCTAGGAGAAAAAGACTATGTCCAATGCACTTCGGTGCTTGGGCAAGCGGTCTTTTGGTTTTACCTAGCAGTTGCCAAGAGGCTTAAAAATGCTTGCTCTTTTTTATGTGGGGCGCAGAAAGGAGTTATCATGCAGAAAGTGAAAAAAATAATTGCTATTACGTTATATTATCCTCAATTATTCTTTGTAATTTGTCTTATGCTGAGAGGGTGGTAAGTGCACAAATACAAACCTTATTAAAGGCATGTTCTTCTCTGGAAGAATATGAGACTTTGTTGCACCTATCTTGTAAAGAATCCCAATCAAGAAAAAAACTCATGATTGAAGCAATGAATAACCTGAGACAATGTTATCCAGAGTTTGTGGAACAGATTGAAGAATATTCTAAAGGTAGGATAAAAGCCACAGCCTTATGGAGAGACAAGGGGGTCAGACCTAGAATATTGACAAAAATAAAAAATGTCAATTGTCTAGGTCTGACCCTGTAGTAGCTCTTATTTACCGGAGAAGACGAAAACAAGATATTTAAAAACCGCCTTCTTCGCAGAATAAAAACTTTGGCAAAAAGGTTAAAACTGGGAGACATTAACGTGCATACTCTCCGGCACACCTTTGCGTCACATTTAGTTATGAAAGGCGTGGATTTAGCGACAGTAAAACAGCTAATGGGACACTCCGACATAGAAACAACCATGATCTATTCACATTTAACCGAAGATCATGTAAATAACGCGGTTGATAAGTTGAATTTTTAGGTAAAATTTTAGGTAAAAAATAAATAGATAGAAGATTAACGAAACGTACTAACTAATAGACAAATTCAGGGATAATAGTATAATAAAAATGTGATTTTTTTATAGGAACATAGATTTTCCTGAATTAGAAATCAACTACCAAGAGGAAAAGACTGTGTCCCAAAGCACTTCGGTGCTTGGGGCAAGCGGTCTTTGCTTTTACTTGGTAGTTGGGCTTAGACTTAAAAATGCTTGCCCTTTTTTTATGTATATGGGGCAAGAAAAAAGTGAGGTAAAAATGATAGAAAAATGCAAATTTTGTGGCAGTAAGCGTAGTTTTTTTAAGAATAGATGTTTGACTTGTAATATTGAAAAGACAAAAGAAGTCAAAGACTTAACGAAAGATGAAAGAAAAATAAGACGTGCTTGCAAATATATAAAATTGGCAGGTGTTTTATGTTTATTGTACGGAATTTTTCAAATGATTCTATATGGGTTTTATATTTTTGGTTATATATCAAATAAAAATATTGATTTTAGTGGGGTGATCCTTTTAATTAGTTGTTTTATTGTATTTGGAGTTACGTTTCTTCTTTTGGGGATTTCTGCAATGAAGTATAAAAAAAGAACATATTATGCTGTATTTATTATTTTTCCAATCGTACTGGTGTTACAAATACCGTTGCAGAAAATGTTCTTATCGGTGTTAAGTATTGTGGTTATTTGGTGTATTGTTAATAGAACATCTCGTGCAATATTATTAAAAAGGCTTCCACTAAAATGGAGATGTTTTAAGTGCGGACTCTCGGGGATAGAAGTTGATCCTTGCCCGAAATGTGGTATGTATAAATTTGAATCAAATCAAAAAGGCAAACAATGCCAACTATCTAAAACTTTTCGTTTCTTGCTTGTTGGTATTGCACTTGTTTTATTAGGATTTTTTCTGTTAGGGATGGGACTGAGTGCAGGATTTTTATCAAAATTGTTCTAAACAAGAAAGCGAAAATTAGAATAGTTATAATTGCGTTAGTATATATGAGTAAAATGCATAGTAGTCGAGGAGGAATAATAAAATGAAAAAATGTTTCAAATGTGGAAAAGAATATAAAGACCGGGAAGTGAATTGTTTTCATTGTAAAACGCCACTTGTAATAATTTCTGATAACTTACAGAAACAAGACAAGGAAGAAGATATCGTTAAAGGTATGAAGAAATGTCCCAAATGTGGAAAAATATATGATGATTCCTGGGGAATCTGTCTTATATGTGATGTCCGGTTGATAAATATTACTGCAGAAGAAATAAAAAAAATCACAGAAAAAGAAGGTTGGGAATATAAAATTGTAAAAGTTGTACATTGGTTAGCCAATCCAAAGCCAGATAGACTTAATGAATTAGGTGCTCTTGGTTGGGAAGCGGTGAATATCTCAACTTTATCTGGGGATGTGCATTTTGTTTTAATGAAAAGAAAAATATGATAAGAGAGGTCAAGATGAAGAAATGTCCTTATTGTGCTGAAGAAATACAGGATGAAGCTATTAAATGTAAACATTGTGGAGAGATGTGTGAAGAAAAAAAGAAAATTATTGTAACTGAGAAAATTTGTCCTCAATGTAATCGTCATTATGACCAAACATGGAAAGTATGCTTGCATTGCAATGTTCCTTTGCGTGATGTTGCCAAAGGACTGAACGAGAAAGAAGCGAAAAAGTTCAGTGAAAAAATTCTTCCTATTGGTAAATACTCTTGTCTTAAATGCCACTCAAAGCATACAAAGTGTGAAAGACAAATAGGCTGTGCAGTTTTAGTAATAATTTTTATTAGTTTTGGACTTGGAGCCCTCATGATCCCTTTTTTACCTTATAATTGTGAATGCTTGGAATGTGGCTATAAATGGAAAGCTTGAATTGTGGAGGATAAAATGAAAAAATGTTTCAAATGGGGAAAAAAGAATATAATACGATTAGACTGCGTAGTTTGTTGAAATATCGGCCTCTGGTACCGGAGGCTATACTGCCAGCACCCTCATAAGAAGTAGTACAACAAATGAGGACAGGTCACCGTACAATAGTTTCTATGAACTTATTATTTCCACTTCGCTTTGTGAGGGTTGTATTTGACAATTGTTGGCTACATGAAAGGAGAAAGCTATGACAAGTGTAAATGGAAAAAAAACAATTTCTGGTTTTGAAAAACTTCTTTTTGGATTTACTAGAATATTCGTTTTAGGAGGGTCTCTTCTTGCTCTTATAGCGATTGTAGTATTTCTATTTGGCTTGTTTGAACCAGATGAAAAAACAAAAAAAAGTAGTTTCGTGTCATTGTATGATTTAAGACCAACCCAGCAAAAAGAAAAAAACCGTAGCGTCCATTCAGAATTTGAAGCGCAACTTCCTGCAAATGTAAAAAAATACATGTTTGAAAAGAATGTGAATGTACTGTATGGGTGGATAAAGTCTCTTGACAAAACAGATCAAGAAGATTTCATGGAGAATTTATCATTGATAATTGACCAAGCTGAAAATGGCACTGAAAATGTTGTTGATATAATCAACGAATATAAAACCGTTAAACTTGAAAAACTAAAAAAACCGGAATTTGAGAAATATGAAGCAATGGTAAGAAAAGGAGCGATATTAAGCGCAATATTTGGATTAGTTCTTTTTATTGCTCTGATGTCACTTATCCTTGTAGTACTTGCAGTTGAGCGTAATACGCGAGTAATGGCTAACAAGGCATCGTGATGGGTGGCAGTTTTGCCACACTCAATTGTCATTAATGAGGTTTAGCATTATGAAAAAATGTCCCTATTGTGCTGAAGAAATAAAGGATGAAGCAATAAAATGTAAGCATTGTGGAGAGTTTTTAAAAGAAAATGAAAGAACTAAGAAAAAAGCCATAAGGACATGTCCAAAGTGTGGCGATGATTTTGATGATAGGTTCAACGGTTTTAAAAACTGTTTTAATTGCAATACTCCATTAGTGTTCAAGGCTGATTCTTTTAAAAAAAGAATGCAAGATTCAGGAATTGTTTCCAACAGAAAGAATCCGGGCATAGCCGTATTGTTGAGTTTTTTAATGCCTGGTTTTGGACAGTTTTATAATGAGCAAGTAGGTAAGGGGTTTGTTTTTTTAATCCTCTTCTGGATCTTAATATTTACCATTGTAGGAGGTATTTTGGTTTGGATAATAGGAATGATAGATGCATATTCTCGTGCAAAAGAGATAAATAACAAAAAGTTGTATGTGAATTGATCTATGTATTGTAAATAGTTAAAGTTGTCATAATATTACGGTTTAAAAATGTAAGGGCTCTTACCCGCCAAAACTAGTTTGTGAAATTTTCCATTCTATTGTAAGATAGAGGCGCAGTTAATAAAAAACATAGCTAGATTGCGTGGTCTGCGGTTCCCTCTTGTTAAGCAAGAGACAAGGGGGTCAGACCTAGAATATTGACAAAAATAAAAAATGTCAATTGTCTAGGTCTGACCCTGTAGTAGAGTAGTAGCTCCCTTTTGATACGGTTAACCGTCAACCAAAGTCGTCTTTGCGAGGGAGCAAGAGCGACCGAAGCAATCTCCGTAAAAATACAAAGAAAACATAAAACATGAAAAAACCGGATTGGATACGCGCTAAAATATCATTGAGTGATAAATTTAACAGGGTAAAGGATCTCTTAAAGGAAAAAGGCCTTAATACTGTTTGTGTGGAAGCGTCCTGTCCGAATAAAGGCGAGTGTTGGGAAAAAGGACATGTAACATTTATGATTTTGGGCAATATATGTACAAGAGGATGTTTATTTTGTGACGTTGCTTCTGGGGTTCCTAGTGTTCCTGATAACGAAGAAGCTCAAAAAATAACGAGTGCTATAAAAGAATTAAAAAGCAGATATATTGTTATAACTTCAGTAACACGCGATGATTTGGAGGATAAAGGCGCGAATCATTTTTGCTATGTAGTAAAGGAAATAAAATCTCTTAAAAATAAGACACTCATAGAACTTCTTATCCCTGACTTTTCCGCAAAACAGGAACTTTTAGAAAAAATAGCTTTTTCCGGGGCTGATGTAATCGGCCATAATATTGAAATGCCCGAAAAGCTTTATCCTGAAATAAGGCCAAAAGCTGATTATAATCGTTCACTGGATGTTTTGCGAACCTTATCAATGCTAAAACAGAAAAAAAGCGTTTCTATTTTAGTGAAATCATCTCTTATGGTAGGACTTGGCGAGAAAAATGATGGAATTGTAGCTACTTTCAAGGACCTAAAGTCTTCTGGAGTTGATATCTTATATATTGGACAATATTTAAGTCCGTCCAAGAGCAGTTGGTCTGTGAAAAAATATTATAAACCGGAAGAATTTGAAGATTTGAAACGAAAAGCCCAAAAAATGGGTTTTAGATCAGTATTTTCCGGCCCCTTAGTCAGAAGCTCATATCGCGCATATAGGTCTTATAGAGAGACAAGTGTGTAATTTTAAGATTTAAAATAAAAATAACGGGACTGGTTTCAGCCAGGGTTTATACTTCTCGAGGGAACCTGTTGTCCCGATCTGGATTTTGCTTTTTTTGTGCTGAAGTGTGTCCCTTTCAAGCATGTCCCCGTTTTAGGATCGGTCGCTACGCTCCCTCGCAAAGACGAAACTTGAATTATGACACAGTCTGTTCGCGGGGATGACAAATTTGGGGAATTTTCTCCGGACAGCAATGATTTCAATACACAGAGAAAAAACTCTATTCCTCTTGGATTCTGGATTCCCCGATCAAGTCGGGGAAATGACAATGAGAAATTAATTAACGCAATTGGTATAAATTGCAAAAAGCCTCTTAAAATGAATTAATGGATAACTTCTTTGTAAGGAATAGGTTATGCGTAAACAGTGTAAACAATAAAAAAGGAAGGAAAATTTGCTTTAAAGTTTTCCTCCTTTTTCGTATAATATAATAACAACAAGCTTTTTAAATGAAATATTACAAAAGGAGTAAACCACAGAGTAGGCAGAGAGTAGAATAGAAAAATAATAGCTTATTTTAAACTAAAAAATTTCTCTGTGCTCTCTGTGGTAGATTTTTTGAAAATGTGTATTATAAACAAAGGAAGAGTTTATGGACAATAAAAAAATATCAAGACATGGTTTGGGAATGAAAATCATCAGTGGGTTTTTAGTATTTGGGTTTATGTTTAATGTTGTGCTAAGTGACGCGTGGGCAGTTGTAAAAGCGCCTCAAATGCCTTTTGATGCAGTAAAGAGCGAGGTGTCTTTTAATGCCGGCAAAATAGTTATTCCTGAGAATTTAGGAAAGATCAGGGATTGCTATCTTGCCGGTTCGGATAAATTTGTTATACATATACAGGACGCGCATTGTAATTACGGCGCACAGCATAAAATAGCCCAAATCATAGAGTATCTTAATGCAAAATACAGGATCTCTACTGTTAACCTTGAAGGCGGTAAAGGAAATTATGATCTTTCTGATTTTACGGATATCAGGGATGAAGATACGAGAGAAAAAATAGTCGATTTTTTTGTTAAGCAAGGCCTTGTAAACGGCGCTGAGTATTACGCGGCAATGAACCCGAAAAAAGTAAAACTATGGGGCATAGAAAATGAAAAGCTCTATTTTAATAATCTGAACGCTTACAGGGATTCAGCAAAAAACGATGAAGAAATAAAAAAACATATTGATCAGCTCAAGAAAGTTTTTAAGGGATTAAAAAAACATATATATTCTCCGGAACTGGCAGAGATTGATCATAAATACCAGGCGTATAAAAACAAGGCCCTTACCTTAAGAGAGTATCTTGACTTTCTTGCAAGAAAGTCAAAACTAAAAAACATACCGCTTATAAAATTTAAAAATGTCCATTTGCTAGCCGGCTCATTAACGCTTGAAGAGTCCATGGATTTTAAAAAGGTAAATTCCGAAAGAGATCAGCTGATTGACGCGTTACATAAAATATTATCAAAATTAGAACTGGAAGAACTTGTCGTAAAAACAGTGCTTTTCAGACAGGGAAAGATCTCGCATAAAGATTTTTACGCGTATCTTGTTAACAAATCAAGGATAATATCACCGGATTTAAGTGTTTTTCCTGAATTTCAAAAATATGTTGATTATATTTATTTATATGATTCAGTGGACAAACTTGAAGTAATGGGAGAGATTGAGAAGCTGGAAAACCTTTTAATAAACGAATTTTCACAAAACAGCCTTCAAAAAGAACTCACCTTTTTATCCCGAAATCTTGTTTTATTGGAAAACCTCTTTAAAGCAAGCCTGACTCCTGAAGACTATACATATTATAAGAAGCATGAAAAAGACTTTAATATAAATAATTATATTTCCTTTATAGCGAAACACGCCTCTAGCAACACATTAGATGAAAATATACAAAAACTCGATGAATACCGTAAACATATGTCAAAGTTTTATGAGTATTCTTTTAATCGCGATCAAGCATTTTTAAAAAATCTCAAGTTTCCCCGTCATTGCGAAGAGAATGCTTCCTCCCGTCATTGCGAGGCGCGAGGCAAACGAGCGCCGCGGCAATCTCTAGAAAATAATAAACCACTAACGACGAATCCCCAACGACTAACGACTATCCTAGTTACCGGCGGTTTCCACAGCAAAAACCTGTCCGAACTTTTTAAGAAAAAAGACATCTCTTACATAACCATACTTCCTGAATTTAAAAACAATGATTCTTATGAATCTCCTTATTTTAATCTTTTAAAAGGAGGAAAGAGCGAGTTCCAAATAGCGCTTGAGGCAAACATGTCCCAAATAGCTCTAATTAGTTTACATTCCGAATTAAAGAGAGAAGGCGTTAGTCTTCCTGATTTCACGACTTTTTCAACGGATGTTTTAGTGGCTCTGCAAAATGACGGACAAGTTACAGTCCCGGGTAAAACAGGCGCAATAATTTTGTCCTTTAACCAGGGAAAAGAAAGCAAACCTTTTGCCAATGGCATTACCTTGGACGGAAAAACTATTTATATTGAACGGAAAGACAGACAAGAAGAGACACCGTCTGAGCCGAAAGAGAAAAAGACAAAAATAAAGAATTCTACATTAAAGCTGAAAACAATTGTTATATTTATGTTATTAGGCGCATACAGTGTACTTTTTCGAGTGCTTATTGGATGCGCGTCTACAGGCCTATCTAAAAAACTCAAACGCTATAATTTAAATGTTCTTACTCTTAAAAATCAGGAATATATAGCGCAAGGCCTTGCCGGAGTCGGGCCAATCGATTCTGTTTCTGCTGTCGAACGAATAAAACTTTTAAGGGATTATGCCAAGATAAGCGACCATGAGCTTTTTAAACAACTTACAAAAAAAGGACAAGGGATAAATTCCGATGATGAGGAAACTGCTAAAGAATCTCTTTACACGCTTATGGATTGTTTTGAAGAAGATGATTCCGAAGTTCTGATCCCTGTTTTAAAAGGACAAATTCAAAAAGGAAAACACCCAAAACTAAGACTTAAGGCGATGGACATTTTATTTACTTTTGTATACAAAGGAAAAATAGAAGATAAAGAAATTCTTTTCAGTATTTTGACGGATCAAAGCGTAAAAGGCGGGATAAGAGATCCTGAAGTTACGAATAGAGCAGGCGCAGGCCAGTATCTTAACTCTATTTACGGAGCGGGAGATGCAGAGAAAGTTTTGTCTGTTTATAACGAGCCGGGGCTTTGTTTGCGTGACCCGCATCCCGCGGCGCGTATGAGCGCATGCAACGAAATTTTTGATATGGAAATGAGAGGCAATATTAAAGAGCCTCGATTCAGGGAACTTATATATGGACAGGATGGAGTAGGCGCGAATGATCCTGTTCCTATAGTTAGAGAGTATATTGGACAATTGGAAAAAGAAAGAAACAGATATCATCAACACCGCCATCCATTTCGTTTTGATGTTGAAATCTGGGAGTTTTTTAAGAAGAGACTTAATGATAATTTTACTAAAGAAAGCTGGATGTTTGAAACTGTTCAAAGATTTGGGTTAGCTTGGACTGATCAAAACGGAACCATTCATTATATAGATGAGGAACTTACACCCGGACAGGCGAGTCTGGTCTGGGAACAGGCAATGGAAGCAGTAAATGATTTCAA
>JBDRBG010000005.1:0-43696 GCA_043823005.1 Candidatus Omnitrophota bacterium | reverse complement strand
GAGAAGAAATTTCCGATTTTCCGATTTGCAATAAAAGTTTTAATTTATCGTACTGCGGGCATGACCTTTAATTTAAAAGGAAATTAGATAATAATGGTTAAAACGTTATATGCTAGAATAAAACAAGGTTACAGAACAATGCCGTTTCCGGCTAATAATCAGACGTTACCGGAAAGGTTTTTAGGATTGCCTTGTTTTGCCTCAAAGGTTTCTAAAGAAGAGGGCGAGAAGTGTAAAACTGTTTGTCCGACAGGAGCGATCGATCGATCTGATGATATTCTTACAATTGATTTGGGGAAATGCCTTTTTTGCGGAGAATGCCAAAACGCGTGCTCGGTTCGGGCGATAACTTTTTCCCGCGAATATAGATTGGCGGTACGGGAAAGGAAAGATCTGATACTTTCAAATGTGTCAGATCGGCATGAACGTGAAATAAGAAAAAGAGTAAAGCATATTTTCGGACGGTCATTAAAATTGCGTCAGGTCAGCGCTGGAGGATGTAACGCTTGTGAGTCAGACATAAATGTTTTAAATACGTTAAGCTTTGATCTTGGGCGTTTTGGAATTCAGTTTGTCGCTTCACCTCGTCACGCGGATGGAATTGTGATAACCGGTCCGGTTACAAAAAATATGAGCCTGGCCCTGGAAAAAACATATAAAGCGATACCATCTCCAAAACTTGTTATTGCTGTAGGAGCTTGCGCGATATCCGGTGGTCCCTATATGGATCACGATGAAGCGAATAATGGAGTCGATTTTATTATTCCGGTCGACCGTTATATCCCGGGTTGTCCGCCGCATCCGGTGACGATACTGGATGGTCTTTTAAGTCTCATGGGCAGGTTATAACGGAGAGCGAGAAGCAGGAATTTCTTATCCACATTTAAAGTTCTTGAAGCTTGAGGATAAATAACGATGATAAAAATCATTTTTATGATATTATTTCCCTTTGATAGCGCGAATAATAAGGTAAGGGAAAATTGGGAACGTTATATAGAGAAGAGTTCGTAGGTGATACAAGTTTCAGATGTTCTATAATCCTCAAAAAATCTAACATTTCTACGTCAAGGATAAAATCCAACTTTTTTGCTATTAACTATATATTGTGCTTTTCTTGACAGGTATATCAATATATGGTATGTTTTGTTCTGTGCGAGAGAAGTATGAAGGTGTGTTTTAAAGACGGATGGAATCAGCGTCTGCCGCAAAATGTTTTAATTCTTTGAGCGTCGGAGAGCTCCCTGCGTTAAATCAATAATCCAGAAAGGACACGGAATGTATTCAACGGATATTAAATTTGTTAGAAAACGTGACGGACGGTTAGAAACTTTTGAACCTAAAAAAATCGAAGGCGCGATTTTTTCGGCGGCGAAAGCGGTCGGAGGGGAAGATACCGAAAAGGCGCGCGTAATAACGAGACAGACAATTTCTTTTCTCGAAGTTTTGTATAAAGGCGGGAGGGTTCCTACCGTTGAAAATGTGCAGGACCTTCTTGAAAAAGTTTTGATCGAGAACGGGCACGCGAAAACCGCGAAAGCTTATATTCTTTATCGTGAACAGCACGCTAAACTGCGCAGGACAAGGGCCCTGTTAAGTGACGCGGTCAACATGGTCGATGATTATATTCAACAGAAGGATTGGAGGGTAAAAGAAAACGCTAATATGGGGTATTCTTTGCAAGGGCTCAATAATTTTATCTCAACAGCGGTTTCTAACAAATACTGGCTGGATCGCATTTATCCTAAAGATATCGCGGAACGACATCTGGTGGGAGATATTCACATACATGACCTGGGCTCTATAAGCGCGTATTGCTGCGGATGGGATCTTAAAGATCTTATTACAAGAGGTTTTGGAGGCGCTTACGGGAAAGTAGAATCAAAACCGCCTAAGCATTTTCGAGTGGCTCTCGGCCAGATCGTGAACTTTTTTTATACTCTTCAGGGCGAAGCCGCCGGAGCGCAGGCTTTTTCGAATTTTGATACGCTTCTGGCTCCGTTTATATATTATGATAACCTTAATTATCCGCAGGTTAAACAATATATGCAGGAATTTATTTTCAATATAAATGTTCCTACTCGCGTCGGGTTTCAGACGCCTTTTACAAATATCACGATGGATATGATTATCCCGAATTCTTTTAAGGATGAAGCCGTTGTTGTGGGCGGAGAGATGAAAGATAAAAAGTACGGTGATTTTCAGCATGAAGCGGATATGCTAAACAAAGCGTTTTGTGACGTAATGATAGAAGGAGACGCCAAAGGAAGGATCTTTTCGTTTCCTATTCCCACTTATAATATAACCAAAGATTTTGACTGGGCAAATCCTGATCTTGACTGTTTGTGGGAGATGACCGCGAAATACGGGATTCCCTACTTTTCAAATTTTGTTAACAGCGACATGGATCCCGATGATGCCCGAAGCATGTGCTGTCGGTTGCGCCTTGATAACAGGGAACTGCGTAAGCGCGGAGGAGGACTGTTTGGTTCAAATCCGCTTACAGGATCAATAGGCGTTGTTACTTTGAATATACCGAGAGCAGCTTATTTGGCGGAGGATAAGACGGATTTTTATAAACGGCTTGATGAGCTGATGCGCGTATCAAAAGAAGCCCTTGAAATAAAGCGGAAAATATTAGAGACGTTAACCGAACAGGGGTTGTATCCGTATTCGACTCATTATCTGGCCGGCATAAAAAAGAGAAACGGATCCTGCTGGGGCAATCATTTTTCTACTATAGGCGTGGTAGGCGTGAACGAAGGGTGTCTTAATCTTTTAAAAGAGGATATAAGCACTGAGACGGGAAGAGCTTTCGCTCTGGAGCTTTTGAATTATATACGCGATCGCATGATAGAATTTCAGGAAGAGACAGGACACTTGTATAATCTTGAAGCAACACCGGCGGAGGGTACGACTTATCGTCTGGCTAAATCTGACAAGAAAAGGTATCCAGGAATAATTACGCAGGGCGAAGACGAAAGTTATTATACGAATTCTTCGCATTTGCCGGTAGGCCATACGGATGATATTTTCGCGGCGCTTGATCACCAGGATGATATACAGGCATTGTATACGGGAGGCACGGTATTTCATATCTTTCTTGGAGAAAGAATAGAGGATAGTGAGGTTTGTAAAAAACTGGTGCGTAATATCGCGGAAAATTATCGTCTTCCGTATTTTACGTTGTCACCGTCTTTTACTATCTGTTCGGTTCACGGTTATATCCCGGGCGAACATTTTGTGTGCCCGTACGATACAGTTAACGAACAAAACAAAGATTCCAGGCAGGAGGTCATAATATGAATAATAAAAAATGTAGTGTTGAAGTTTTTGCGAGAGTAACCGGTTTTTTCAGACCCGTTCAGTCCTGGAATAAGGGTAAAGCCGAAGAGTTTAAACATAGAAAAAAGTATACGATAAACCCGGGACAGCTTAAGGAAGAAGATGATTATAGCAGGGTTACAAAAACTGTCGCTGGTTGATTTTCCGGGATATCTATCCGCGGTAGTATTTACGCAAGGATGTAATTTTAAATGCGGTTTTTGTCATAATCCAGATCTGATTGCGGGCGAGGCTGGTATTTCTAATTTTTCACAGCAGGAAATACTGGATTTTTTATTGAAAAGAAAGACTATGATAGAAGGAGTTGTGTTTACCGGCGGAGAACCTACGCTACAATCGGATTTGTCGGAATTTTTAAAACATATAAAAGATCTTGATCTTAAGATAAAACTGGATACTAACGGATCACATCCGGAGATCATCAAAAATCTTCTCAAAACAAAGGCAATTGATTACATCGCGTTAGATATAAAAACGTCTTTTTTAAAATACCCCGTACTTTCTGCTTGCAGTAACATTACCGAAAATATTTCAGCCAGTATAGAATATATTATGTCATCGGGAATACAATATGAGTTTCGCACGACATGTGTTCCCGGACTTGTTGCTGAAGATGATGTGATTCAAATAAGCGAAGTGATAAAAGGGGCTAAAAAATATTGTCTTCAGCAGTTTCGTCCGATGATAACATATGATAAAACTTTTCAAGAACTGAAACCTTATCAGAAAGATAAATTATACCGCTTTCGCGACATAATTAAAGAGTATGTCCAGGAAGTTGAAATACGCGGTATCTGAGATATTACGCAGGGACGGTTCTGAAATCAATTCCAGGCCTGTCCCCGAATTTTTATTTTTGTTTTTATTTCTGACCATTCAAATTGCCGCGCCATTCGCTAGGCTCATGGCTCGCAATGACAAAGCCTTATTCGTCATTGCGAAGGCCGAGCCATGCGAGGCCTGTGGCAATCTTAAATTAGAAATCTTAATAGATATGGAGAAAAAAGATAAATATTATTATTATCACAAAGAAATTCATTTTGATTAAGGAGCGGAAGCGCAGATAAATCATGCCAAGTAGAAAAAATGTAGAGATGATTTATCTGCCACTTTTTTTGCTAAAAAAAAGTGGTGTCCCCGGGCAGATTTGAACTGCCGCACCCGGCTTCGGAGGCCGGTACTCTATCCAGCTGAGCTACGGGGACGTGAAATGGAACTATTCTAGGCAACAAAAATAGAAATAAATATTATACATGTTTTCTTTCTGTATGTAAATCTTATACGCGCAAAAGAAAGACTATACGGGATTTTTAATGGGCTATGAGCTGAAACACTTGTTTTTGTTAATTTATATTGACAACATGTGTTTTTTTTTGTATATTTCTTTTGTTAGGAAAATTGTTTGTAACAGACAAAGGAGGTGTTGTGTGAACAAGTCAGAATTTATCGATTCAGTTGTGAAAATCGGCAAGTACGACACGAAATCCGAAGCAACAAAAGCCTATAATGCGGTTTTATCCGCGCTTACAGGCCGTCTAAGCAAGGGAACAGCGAAAGACAGAGTGATCCGTCTTCCTGAGCTAGGCACCTTCAAGATGAAGCTGAGGAAAGCCAGAACAGGCAGAAATCCTCAGACTGGAAAATCAATAAAGATTCCAGCGAAAAAGGTTGTAAGTTTTAAAGGTGGCAAAAATCTTTCAACTAGTCTATAAAGATTCGTTGAAAAGAAAGTAGAGGCTCTCATTGTTACAAATGGGAGTCTCTTCTTTTTTATGGAAACTGTTTAATCAGGCTGTGTCATAATTCAAATTTCGTCTTTGCGAGGGAGCAAGAGCGACTGCGGCAATCTCGATAATAATAGGGATTACCCATAAAGCTTATATTTTAATTGCTATTTGAGATTGCTTCGCCCATTCCCGTTTTTACGGGAACAAGCTTCAGTGGCTCGCAAAGACGTTATTACACAGTCTGAATGCGGGGATGACGTTGAGGATACTTGAGTTTTATGTTCTTTAGGGTATAATGTAATAAAAGAAAGCACATTCTAAGCGGGGTTAGTCGCGGGCATAGAAACTCGTGATAAAAAAAGCATAATTAGTAAGAGGAGAAAATGATTACACTTGAAAAAATAGCGGATATTTTAAATGCCGAGATAATCGGAGACAAGGAAACAAAGATTACGGGAATGGCTAATGTGGATTCGGCTGGACAAGGCGATCTTATTTTCGCGGTTGATGAAAGAAGTCTTACCCTGGCGGGTCAAAGTCAGGCTTCCTGTGTTGTTTCTAAAGTTGTTCCGGAAGGGTATCCTAAAACTATATTGCGTGTAAATGATATGAAAACCGCGGCAGTTTTGCTTTTTGATTTAATGGAAGAAATTCGGGTTTTTCCCGAAACAACGATTCATCCGAGCGCTATTGTAGACGCAAGCGTTGAAATGGGAAAAAATGTATGTATCGGTCCGAATGTTGTCATCGGAAAAAATACAACATTCGGTAATAATATAAGTATTTACGCGAACTGTGTGATCGGTGAAAACGTTACCATCGGAGATAAATCATGCCTGTATCCGAATGTTACTATTTATGATCGCTGTAAGCTGGGCGAAAAAGTTATAATTCACTCGGGTACGGTTATTGGCTCGGATGGGTTCGGATATGTTCTTCAAAACGGTAAAATACATAAAGTGCCTCAATTGGGTACTGTCATAATAGAGGACAATGTAGAAATAGGTTCGAATTCAAGTGTTGACAGAGGTACTTTTGAATGTACAAGAATACAGGAAAACGTAAAGATAGATAATTTAGTGCAGATCGCGCATAATGTTCAAATAGGTAAAAATGTTATGATAGCGGCGGAAAGCGGGATAGGCGGAAGTGTTGTTATCGGCGAAAACACCATGATTGGAGGCACTGTCGGTGTAGCCGACCATGTTTCTATCGGAAAGAATGCGAGAATAGGCGGCAAAACAGGTGTTCATGGTAATGTAAAAGAGAACGCGACTATGTTTGGATATCCCGCAAGGGAAGCCCATGACGCAAAAAAACTTCACGGGCTTTTAAGTCTGCTTTTGAAAAGATCAAAAAAATTCAGAGAACTTCTTAGAGATGATGTTAAAACAAAAGACAAAGAATAAAGTTCAGAAAAAACATATTGCAGGAGACACAGCGGGTGAGCTCTGTATTTAATGACTATGAAATATAAGCGGGGAGATAATTATGATAGTTTTGACAGGCGGTGCCGGTTTTATCGGAAGCTGTTTTCTGAAAAAACTTAATGAAGCGGGTATAGGCGATATCCTTGTGATTGATAATCTTGACGGATCGGAAAAATGGAAAAATCTTATAGGAAAAAATTTTCTGGATTATATTCAAAAACAAGATTTTTTAAGGCTTATTGAAGAACATAAAATACCCCGGCCAAAGTTTGTTGTGCATATGGGAGCATGCAGTTCTACGACAGGCGTTGATTCTGATTATTACATAAAAAACAACTATGAGTATTCTAAAAGTCTGGCTGAATGGGCACTTACACAAAAGGTACCGTTTTTATACGCTTCATCTGCTGCGACTTATGGTGACGGGAACAAAGGGTATAGCGACGATACCGGTTCGATGCTTTCTTTAAGCCCCTTGAATATATACGGTTATTCTAAACATTTGTTTGATCTTTGGGTACTTAACAACAAGCTTATAAAAAAAGTTACGGGCCTGAAATTTTTTAATGTTTTCGGTCCGAATGAATATCATAAAGAAGATATGAGAAGTGTTACATGTAAAGCCTTTCCTTATTTGAAAGAAAAAGGAAAGATAAAGTTATTTAAATCCTATCTTAAAGGTTATGGCCATGGCGAGCAAAAGCGCGATTTTATTTATGTGAAAGACGCGGTAGAAGTTATGTATTATTTCTTTTGTAATCCCGGTAAGACCGGGATATTTAATCTTGGCACAGGCGAGTCCCGGTCCTGGAACGATCTTGCCGGAGCCATGTTCTCGGCAATTAATAAAAGACCTTCTATCGAGTATGTAGACATGCCCGAACTTTTACGCGAAAAATATCAATATTTCACTCAGGCAGATATCGCTAAATTAAGAAAAAGCGGATACAAGCATAAATTTCTTTCTTTAGAAGAATCAATAAAAGATTATATTTCCAATTATCTTGAAAAAGGAGAATATCTCTGATTTGATATATTATTTTAATCTGACGATGAGAAAGTTTTCGTGTCGGGATTGTAAAGAGTTATCAGGTTCCGGCCGTTATTTTTGGATTGATAAAGCGCGTGGTCAGCTTCACTGATAAGATATTCGGACTTATAATCCGCACTTCCGTCATAAGACGCGATACCCATGCTGATAGTAACATGAACAGTTTTATTTTCAATATCTATGGGTGTTTCCTGTATTTTCTTTTTTATCCGGGAGGCAACTTCGGTTGCCTTGCAGGTAAGTTCTTTTAATCTTTTTGCTATAGTGATAGCTTCGTCGATACTTGTTTCTATTAGGAGAATTGCAAATTCTTCGCCTCCGTAACGCGCGACCATATCTGTTGTGCGTATATTTTCCGAAATGATCTGAGCTACTGTTCGGATAGCTTTATCTCCGGCAAGATGTCCGTAACTGTCGTTGAAATTTTTAAAACGGTCAATATCGCACATAATAAGCGAAATAGGGCGTTTATATCTTTGCGATCGGGCGACTTCTCTTTCTAAATGTTCCTTAAAATATTTGTGAGTATATACTCCGGTTAGCCCGTCATGTACGGCTTTATATTCAGCGATACGTTTTAATTGTTCTATGCGTGCGCTGTATTCCCGAAAAAGAAGGACAGAAAGCAGAAGCCCCAGGAGGACAGAGAAAAACAGCCTGGTCAGGCCGATCATGTGATTATATTCTTTTAACCCTTTTTTATATTCCTTGTTAATGTCGTAAACTAGAAGCGTTCCGATTTCGCGGTTATCAGATCTTATGGGATATACATACTCAGCGCTGAGGATATCCAATTCTTTTACGTCATTAACTACGCTTTGCAGTATGCCGTTTTCGTCCTGGTACAAAAAATTTACGTTTAAAAACGGAATATCGTTATATTTATTTATAAAAATTTTTATGTTTTCGGGAGACGGAACAGTAATTTCTTTTTTAAAACTCTGATATATCGAGGTGGCAAGACGTTCCGCTCGTTCAAGGTTATAGGAGGCAGGTTTTTCAATGAAATACTGGTGCATGATATTGCTTTGTCTGTTCAGCAGAAAGTTGAACAGAAACCAGCTTATAACCGCAAAAAGGATAACGTAGCCTATGAAACGGGTTTTAAGAAGAGAAAATTTCATTTTTATTTTTTTTAGATTACTAAAACAGAATATAATCTATTATAACCGCTTGATGAGTAAAAATCAAAATCTTTTAAAACATTGCCGGTTTATTGAAAAAAGCAGGATGATGTGCTATGATTCTTTTATGATTGTGTTCAGGGAAACCAAAGAGCTTAAAACGGAAAGGGGACTGATACATGGAGAAACAATATACGGCAAAAGATATTGCGCAAATGGCTGTTCAGGCAAAGAACCGTGGTGTGGATCTTTATCTTACGCTTGCCCGTAACAGTGAAAATTATCATGTAGCTAGACTTTTTGTGGAACTTGCCAAAGATGAAGAAAAACATAAACTGCAGTTGAAAAAATGGCTGGATCGGTTAATGGAAAACAAAAGAGAAGAAGCCTATCCCGGGGAAACAGCTCTTTATCTTAAGGCGCTGGTTGATACAAGCACTTTTAATTGTAATAGTGCCTCAAAAAAAGCTTTAGAAAAAACCATTAATGAAGAAGAGGCTTTACAGGCAGGTATAACGTTTGAGAAAGATTTTATGTTGTTTCTTCATGATCTTAAACATTACGCGGATAAGGAAGGCGACGAGACTATAGATTTATTGATCAAGGATGAGATGAATCACATGAGCGCGATATTCGAGCTTAAGGAAAAAATAAAACAGTAAATAGTTGCTGGTGAATAGTGAATGGCCGTAGGAGCCGCCTGCCCGCCAAAGGAGGGTCTCCTGAGGACGATATATAGTGTCTTGAGAAAAAGAAGGGGAGATTGCCGCGGGCTTCGCGTGGCTCAGCCCCCGCAATGACCAAACCTTGTTCGTCTTTGCGAGCGAAGCGAAGCAATCTCTTACTCCACAAACACAGCAGGTACAAATTTTCTTACCGAATTTATTAAAAATATTCTATCCGCGAATACGATATCCTGTTTATATAAGACTTTTTCTGTTAACGGAAAAGTCTTATATTTTAAAAGAAACTCTCTGTATGTTCCGTTCAAAAGTCCGCACGTCAGAGGCGGTGTCAGGTATTCTCTGTTTTTTTGAATAAGTATATTAGTAATAGCGCCTTCGGTTATTTCGTTATTTTGATTCGTAAAAATAACATCAAAAAAACCTGTTTTTTGGTACTTAGACAAATCTTTTTCATAAAGACTCCGGTTAGTTGTTTTGTGATAAAGAAATATATCGTTTTTATCGGTTTTTTTATGGGATAGTTTTATTTTTACGGGATATTCGGTTATCGTATTGAGCAAATAAGAAGATATTTGTACATTTCCGTTTGTATCCAAGAGAAGGCGTATACGGTATTTTTTATCAAAAACGAACGAGTTGACTTCTTTTTTAAGGTTAAAGAGTACAGCTTCATTATTAAAAGAAAAAGATAAGGCCTTAGCGCTTTTCTGCAATCTTTTAAGGTGGAGATCTAACAGGAAAAGTTCATTATTTTCCCATAAGATGGTCTCAATAAGTGAAAAATTGTCAGGATTTTGTTGTAACATGGTTATTTGTATGTTTTTATAGACTTCACATAGACTTCGTTGACTATTATTATAGATGTGATACAATAAAAACTCAAATAATTTATTCTGAATGGTAAGAGGGAGGGGTTAGACATATATTACGTGCCAGTAGCTCAGCGGATAGAGTAGCGGCCTACGAAGCCGTTGGTCGCAGGTTCAAATCCTGCCTGGCACGCCAACAAATTAGATTTTGGCTGATTTCCTTCCATTTTCTAGTATGTATTACCAGTCAATGGGAAAATAATCCTTCAAAAACTTACCGCACCAATGTTTTCCTGTATTGATGCCGTCAAAAAAAGGATCACATATCCGCGCCGCGCCATCAACTATATCTAAAGGAGGCTGAAAATCATGAAGATCCTTTTTGCGTTTGGATAATTGTACAGGGTCTTCATCTGTTACCCAGCCGGTATCTATTGAATTTATAAAAATACCGTAATTAGCAAACTCACTAGCTGATGTATGGGTTAACATGTTTAGCGCGGCTTTTGCCATATTAGTATGGGGATGGCGTTCTCCTTTTTTAAACCGCAGAAACTTTCCTTCCATTGCGGAGACATTAACAATATGTTTCTGTCCTGTATTATCTTTTTTCATTAAAGGCGCTAGTTTATTACATAATACAAAAGGAGCAATCGCATTAATTAACTGTATTTCAAGCATTTCTGAAGTCTGAATTTCGCCAAGCCTCAATCGCCAACTGTTGGTTGTTCTTAAATCAACTTGCTGTAAATCCGCGTCTAATTCTCCCTTAGGGAATGCTGTTTTTGTAGATAGCGCATTATCATATGTATAAGGAATTTGGGATAATTGCGCGGATTCTCTTAATCCTATCCCGGGTAATTTTCCATGCCACGTTACGGGGAGCGCGGTTTCTGATGCCAGGCTCGGTGTTGTTAATGAAATTAGTTTGTCTTTACACAGATGATAGTGCCTCATCAGCTGTTGCGCTTTTTTGGAAAGCTTATGGAACGCTTTGGTCTCATTGCGCATTAAATGGGCATAAAACTCCGGCGGACGGCGTACTGTTTGGGCGGCATTATTTATCAAAATGTCTAATTGCTGATAGATTTGTTCTATATGAGCGCAGAAAATTTCCACGCTGGGAGTATGTCTTAAATCCAGTCCATAGATGTGTAATCGCTCCCCCCATTCTTCAAAATCTTTTTCCTGAGCATACCGTAATGCCGAATCCGCCGGGAAACGGGTAGTTGCAATCACCGTAGCACCGGCCCGTAACATCATTAATGTTGTCTGATACCCAATTTTCAAACGAGATCCGGTAATCAACGCAACCTGTCCATATAAGTTTGCGCTCTGAAAACGTTTTTGATAGTTGAATTCCGCGCAACGGGGACATAATGCGTCATAAAAAAAGTGCAGTTCAGTATACTCCGCTTTACACACATAGCATTTTTGAGGAGAATGCAATATTCGATGTATTTTTGTGGAAGCAGTAGTATCTGTAATTTTTAGAGGCGCCGTAAATACAGCGTCTTCTCTTGCTGAGCGGATGCCGGTTGCGGCGCGTGCTTTTCGGTCTGTTTTAATAATTTTTTGGTTTTTTATTTTACGGGTGGTCTTCCTTAGTTCTTTTAATCGATCCCGATCAGGTTTTGATAAGTGCCCCGCGACTTTCATTAGTTCAATTCGTTGTTCTCGCGGCAGCACTGCAAACGTTTCAATATTATGATCCAAATGATTAAGTAGAGCAATACACTTATCTATTTCTTGTGGTGTATATTGATGATTTTGTTTTTTATCCATAGTGCTGAAAATCTCCTGTTATTCTTGACTGTTTTAATGGGGATAGTCGAGACTGTTGGCGTTTAGTTTTTAAGGGATATTAACTGTTTGTTTAGGCAGTTAGATTTTACCGTTTTTCTCAGACGCTTTATCCGGCTGTATGCCGGATAAGCCAGATAATATGGTACAAAATAAATCCGGGTCCGTCAATTATGAAAATTGAAACAGTGTCTTTGCTTGCGGAGACAAGCGGAATAAAATAATCTTTTTAATCCCGCTTGACAATTACATGTAATAGTAGCAAAATTACTAGATAAAGAGTATTAATATAAAGGAGTGCTGTGATACAGAATATATTATTAGCGTTTATTCCGATATTTGTCGCAGTTGATGCGATAGGTGTATTGCCTGTTTTTGTTTCTTTGACAGAGGATCTTAATCGAAAAGAAAAACAAAAAATAATAGGGCAGTCGATTGTTACCGCAATGATTCTTGCTGTTCTTTTTATAAGTTTAGGTAAAGTGGTTTTTAAAATATTAGGCGTGACTATAAGCGATTTTATGATAGCAGGCGGGATATTGCTTTTCAGTATAGCCTTATTAAGTATATTGATACCGGAAAAGAAAAAAACTATTGCCTCAGATGATCTGGGAGCTGTTCCGCTTGGCACGCCGCTAATCGTAGGGCCTGCGGTATTGACCACATCTATGATAATGATGGATCAGTACGGACTTTTGCCTACGATTATATCGGTTTTACTTAATATCATAATAGCCGGGATTATTTTTTCTTTTTCAGAAGTTTTGATTAATATTCTTGGAAAAAGAGGAACAAGGGCCATGTCCAAGATCACGGCACTTTTACTTTCCGCTATAGCTATTATGTTAATACGTAAAGGCATTTTGATGCTAATAGGATAAGAATAGTGTTTTCTGCTTTTGACAATACCTGCTTTAAAAAGGGGAGGGATTATGAGAAAACGGTTAATTTATTTTTGGGTAATAGCATTTCTATGCGCGTGGTTTTTTCAAGGACAAGCTTTTTGTGAGTGTACTCAGGAAATAAACGAGGATGTATCAGTGGCTGCGTACGGTACGGTTGTCGGAGTATCTATGGACAGTATAACTATAACCGGGCTTAATGAAACCGGTGACATGAATGAGGTAACGTATTATTTCGGCCCGGACACAGAGATGGACAACGTGAACTCAGCGGATGAGATCCAAATAGACGATGATGTGGATATCCAATATGTAGAAAAAAACGGGGATAAGGTTGTAACTTATATATATGTATATGCAAGCCGGGACGAAACAGTCTAAAGATTTGTTCTGAAAGGAAGGGGTTTATTTAGAATTTAAGCCCGGATCGGCGAGTAATATATATGCTTGACAAAATAGGATATTTTAATAAACTATATCTATATGAGTATATGGTCATATTGAAGCAGGGGTTATTAGGATTTTTATGAGAATAAAAAAAGCGCGGCAGATATTAAAATCATTAGCCGATGATACACGGCTTCGTATCATAAACATTTTAAAAAAAGGCGGTTTGACGGTGACTGAGATATGCGCGGTTCTGGAAAAGGAACAGTCCAATATCTCAAAACATCTCGCGAGATTAAGATTGACGGAAGTTGTCAGGGATAAAAGAAAAGGAAACAATGTATATTACTTTTTGGAGAAGCCCAGTAACACCGCGCATAAAGAATTGATAAATTCTATTACTAAAGGACTTGCTGATCTGGAGACTTTTAAGAGCGATATAAAAAACATGGAAAAAAGAAAGAAAGTTTTGGCGGAAAAAAAATAAAGGAGGGAAAGGTGAAGAAATTATTAAAATGTATGCTGGTAACATCTATGATCTCTATGCTGGCATTTCAGGGAGTGTCTTTTTCTCAGGAAGAAACAGCAGAAGAAGATATGAACGCGACATACGGAACAGTAGTGGAGGTTTCCGGGGACAGTGTAATTATAAGTGAATATAATTACGAAACAGATGAATTAGTGAACGTTACTTACCATGTGGCAGAGGATGCTGAGATGGAAAATCTGGAATCGTTTGCTGAGCTTGAAGAAGGTTCTGACGTAGATATTGAATTTGTTGAACTGGACGGAAAAAATGTCATAAAGTATATTTATGTATATGTTGACGAAGAAGAAGAGAGTTAATCGTTTGAACGGATCAGAAATGAAAGGAAGGTAAAATGGTCGAAGTTGGTCCAATTATTAAGTGCCCGGAATGTAAAGAAGAGATAGTAATGGATATTTACGCGGAGGTCGGGGATGTTCTTACTTGTGAACACTGCGAGATCGAATTGGAAGTTATAAAAGTCGATCCTATTGAATTAAAAGTTGTAGGAGATCTTTCATATACAACGGACAAGATAGACCATTTCGAAGAACTAAAACGCAGCGGATATTACGATGATGAGGGATACGAAAGCTGATAAGGGATAATAAATAAGTGGTAGGGGAGATAGATCTTTTAAAAGACAAATTAGAACAGCCGGTAAGGAGCGTTTGATGAAGATAGCTATGATGGCTGCCTGGAATTCTGATTCCGGAGCAGCCATACACGCTGAGTTGATAGGCAGAGCATGGGCTGAAAAAGGCATAGAACTTAAAGTGTTTTCGTTTTATCAGCATAGTTTTCATGGCAAGGTTTTTACTAAAGACACGAAAAAAGAAGAACCGTATGTAATAAGATGTTTCACCAAGTATGGGGAAGCGCGGAGTGAAATGGATTCCGTCCCTATACTTGAAGCGGATTATGACATTTTTATTGTAGAAGATCTCGGTATGCTTCCTATCCGGCAGTTTCTTAATCTGTATCCTGAAATAAAAAGAAAAGCAAAAACAGTAAATGTTATCCATGACGGAGCTATTTCCGAAAAAAGCGGTTTTTTTGATTTTAAGTGGGATCGTGTGATTTGTTTTGATGAAAGATATTTTAATTTTCTTAAAAATGTATATACGGAAAAACAATTAAAGATCATTCCCTATCCTGCTTTGCCCTGGAATCCCGGAAAAAAAATAGAATCCCGCCGAAAACTTGGCCTTCCGATTGATAAAAAAATAGTGTTTTGTTTCGGACAGGCCGCCGAGTATAATGTTGATATAGTACATGTTATTGAAGGGTTGTCAGGTCGTTATGATATAACAATGCTTGTAGTGACCGGGTTGAAAGAAATACGGGACAAGTTCAAAGCTGTGCAGGTTAAAAACAACGCGGATCTAAAGATAATCAATGAGGTGATGGGTATAGAAAAATTATATGATTATCTTTATGCCGCGGACTGTTTTATATATAATAAACCTTCAAAAGATGTGATAGTGGTAAGCAGCGCGGTATATCAGTGTATGGGATCAGGATGTCCCATTATTGCCCGAGATTCGAATTTTGTAGATTGTTTTAACGGGCAGGTTATCAAATACGCTACTGACACCGAACTGGTATCCAATATTATAGATGTGTTTGATAAGGGGCCGAAATGCCGCGCTCAGCGACAAGCCGTACGAAAACATTTAAAACATTATTCAGCCGAACATATAGCGGATCAATATATTGAACTCTTTGAAGAATTATTTGGAAAATAGCTGGTCGGTGAATGGTATTTAGTGTTTATTCTCTGGGGCAAGATTCGCTTATTACGACGGAAATCCCGCAGTCCTGTCAATGTTCTTATTCACCGCATTCCTAAGATCATTTTTTGTGTTTATAAAAAATGCCAATCTAAACAGGAGACAACATGGAAACACTTTTATGGCTGATTGTTTTTATCTCTCTTTTTTTAATAGCTATAAGATATATTGAAACACACAGTATATTCTATCCGATGAAAGAAATGATATATGATCCTTCTTTAGCCGGACTTGTTTATGAAGACGTGTATTTTAATACAGGCGATAATATAAAGTTAAACGGATGGTTTGTAAAAAATGATAACGCGGAATATACATTGCTATTGTTTCACGGTAACGCGGGCAATATAAGTCATAGAATAGATAAATTAGCAGTTCTAAATGATCTGGATGTTAATGTTTTTATTTTTGATTTTCGCGGTTACGGAAAAAGCAAAGGCAAACCTTCGGAACAGGGCCTATATAAAGACGGACAAGCGGCATATGATTACTTAATCAAAGAAAAAAATATACAACCGGAAAAGATCATACTTTACGGCGCGTCTTTAGGCGCCGGCGGAGCCATAGACCTGGCAAAAAAAGTAAAAGTAAAAGCGCTTATAACAGAAAGCGCGTTTACATCAGTAAAAGATATGGCAAGAATAGCGTATCCCATTATGCCTCCTTTTGTGTTTTCGTCTAAATTCAATGCTATTTCAAAAAGCAAGGATATTACCTATCCAAAACTATTGATCCATAGTATAGACGATGAAATAGTACCTTTTCGTCTTGCAGAAAAACTGTTTAATGCCGCGTCAGACCCCAAAAAACTTCTAAAACTACACGGCGGCCACAATACTATGTTTTTAGATTCAGAAAAAGAATATAAATCCGGGATTAAAGAATTTTTAGAAGGATTGTGATTAAGTGGGCTTTGCCGGTAGATTCACACAGATTCTGTCATTGCGAGGGGCGAGGCAAACGAGCCCCGCGGCAATCTCAAAGAATGTCAATTTTTCAGAACGTATAGCGGGAAAAGATAGCGTAACTTGACAACTGTGGTGTAACATATTACACTTATCGGTGTAAAAGGAGACACCTATGATTTTGATGAGATCCAAAATAACAAAGAAGTTGCTGAATTATTTTTTTCTTAATCCGCAAGAACGCCTTTTTGTGAATGAGTTGTCTCGCAAACTTATTGTAGATAAGCGAAATCTTGTTAGAAAACTTAAAGAGTTAGAAAAAGAGGGGCTTCTGAAAAGTCGGAAACAGGGGAATCAAAAGATATATTCCATAAATAAGGAATATCCTTTATATAACGAATACAAGAAAATAGTTTTTAAAACAATAGGAATAGAAAATAAATTAAAGGATATTTTAAAAAATATTAGGGGAATAGAAAAAGTTTATTTGTATGGGTCGTATGTTAAGGATGAAATGGATGTACATAGTGATATAGATCTGTTAATTGTGGGGGAGCATAAGATCTTAGTAGTACAAAAAGAGATAAACAAATTGCAAAAAGAGATCGATCGGGAAATAAATATTGTGAATATGGACAAAAAAGAATTTGAGGACCGGAAGAAGAAAAAAGATCCTTTTATTAATACTGTTTTTAAAGAAAAATATATTGAGGTGATTTAATGAAATTTGAAGATAGATATTTTGTGAAGTTTGATTTTACTAAAGCGCAGATTGTTAAAAATTTCCCAAACGCTTTAAGAGATCTTGATATTGCCAAAAAAGATCCTTTTTTAGATGTAAAATTTAATTATACTTATACAGCGCTATTGAAATCAGGTATTGCTTTATTAAGTTTTTATCGACAGAAGGTGAAAAGTGCTCCGGGACATCATATTAAGATTATTGAAAAACTTGCTGAATTACTGAAAAATTCAGATATTGCTGATCTGGGCAATGTGATGAGATCAAAGAGAAATTCCGATCTTTATGATGGAGGTATTGAAGTTACTACTAAGGAGTGTAAAGAATATATCAGTTTCGTTGATGATGTTATTGGAAAAGCAGCAAAAATAATCGAAAAGGTAAAATAGATAAAAGGAGTATGCATTTGTACAATCTCAAAAGTAATGATATTTTCCGCGTTTTATGCTACAATCTAGCAATATGAAAATACACGAATTATACATGACTCAGGCGCTTAGACAAGCGGAAAAAGCTTTTGACGCGGAAGAAGTGCCTGTAGGAGCAGTAATAGTATATAAAGATCAGATTATCGCCAGAGCCCATAATCAGATAAAAACTCTTAAGGATCCGACAGCGCATGCCGAGATGATAGCTATTACTCAGGCAGCCGCATTTGTGCAAAACGAAAGATTGATTGACTGTGATCTTTATGTTACAATTGAGCCGTGTTCAATGTGCGTGGGAGCCGCTGTTCTGGGCAGGGTAAGAACCATAATTTATGGCGCTAATGACCCCAAAACAGGCGCTTGCGGTTCAGGCATAGATCTTGTAAACAAAGGTCCGTTTAATCATAAACTTAAGATTATAAACGGTGTTTTAGAAGCCGAATGCCGTACAATTATACAGGATTTTTTCCTGGATAAACGTTGATCGACCCGTGGGCGTTATACGTAGATTCACACAGATAAGACAGGATGCACACAGATTGTGTCATTGCGAGAACCGAAGCAATCCCGGATTAAATAATGTTTCGGAGCCGTCTCCTGACGGCGAACATATTCGTCATTGCGAGCGACCAAAGGGAGCGCGGCAATCTCGAAAAAGACATAAATATATAAATTTTAGCGAATAAAAGCGGAGAGGTGGCTGAGTTGGCTGAAGGCAACGGTTTGCTAAACCGTCGTAGGTTAACACCTACCGAGGGTTCGAATCCCTCCCTCTCCGCCATATAAAAAAAACAGGGACTGTACCATTGTGGACTGTCCCTGTTTTTTTTATCAATGCTTCTGTCTTTTTTCGTCAAAATTTGGCCAAAAGTAAACTTTCACCAAATTTTTCCTCAAAAATCCAGGGAGAGGTCGGGGAATCTCGTCGCTTCGCTCCTCGGTTTCCCTCTACATGTTTCCAACTAGCGGAGAGGTCGGGGATCCTGCACTGCTCGCATGGCTCGCAGCTTGTTTCCCCTCTACATATTTATGGCAGACAAAGAGCTCGGGGCTCAATTTACTCGTTACCCTCGCAAATTGTGTCCCTCTACATGTTTCAGCTCGCGGAGAGGATTGGGGATTAATATGAAAATAAAAGTAAAAATAAGGGGACTGGTTTCTGCAAGGCTTTACACTACTGCAGGGAACCTGTCCCCATCTGGGCTGTGTGTTTTAATGGGGTGGTACCTTCTGGCGTCCCCGAAAGTTTGCCTTTGACATAAGGCTTAAACATGGTTTTGCTTATCTGGTAGCGATAATGGACTGGTATAGCCGCAAAGTGCTGAGCTGGCGGTTGAGCAATACGATAGACACGTGGTTCTGCTGTGAAGCGCTGGAAGAAGCTCTGATGTTTTATGGTAAGCCTGAAGTTTTCAATTCAGATCAAGGATCACAGTTTACAAGCAATGAATTCATTAGTCGGCTCACAGAAAAAAACATATCAATAAGTATGACCGGCAAAGGCAGAGCGCTAGACAATGTATTCATAGAAAGACTGTGGTGGACAGTAAAATACAATGACGTTTATATCAAGGGATATGAGACTATTCCTGAAGCAGCGAAAGGATTAAAGAACTTTTTCGAATATTACAACGAACAGCGAGGACACAGTTCTCTGGGAGACAAGTGTCCGGATATGGTATACTACGGAAAAAGTTATCCACAAATTAACAGTTGTTCATTATCTACACCCGGGTCCACGAGGCGCAAAGAATAAACAAATAAAAGAGCTAATCCATAGAGCTTTCCCTTACTTTTCCATTCCGCAGAAAGAAGCCCCCGGATAGCTCGGGGCAAAATTACATCTTTGTCTGGAGGACTATGAATTTATAAGTTGGTTAAAAGTTATAGATCAGGGATAGAGAAACGCATCAAAGGCCCGATATTTTATAGGTGCCCTGCCACAAGCCATCAAAAAACTTTTTAGTATTAATACCAATAAACCTGTTATTATAGCCACCTTCTTGTATTACAAGTTTAGGGGCTCTAATAGAAGCGATCATTTTTCCGTTCTGTTCAAAATCTTTGCTTGTGAGATTCCATGTGCCGGTAGGATCACCTTTGGCTGTGTCGAGTCCCAGGGCTATAATTAAAAATAATGGCTCATAATCGTTTATGATCTTCAGCGCCCTTGAAAGGGTGTTGTGATATTTTTCAGTCGTAATTATTTCAGGCAGAGGAAAATTATGATTGTAACCATAGCCTGTGCCTACACCTTTTTCATCCTCGAAACCTGAAAAATACGGATATGCAAACCGCGGATGACCATGGACAGAAACCGTCAGGACATCATCCCTGTCATAAAATATGTTTTGTTGCCCGTTACCGTGGTGATAATCCACATCGAGTATCGCAATTTTGCCGAATGCAGATAGATATTGAGCGGATATAGCCGCGGAATTAAAGTAACAGAATCCACCGAAAGATTTTTTTTCAGCATGATGCCCAGGAGGGCGTACCAGCGCGTAAGCGATGCGGTTAACCCCTTCGGTGAGTTTCTGGGCCGCGGTTAAAGAACAATTGACGGCATGTTTAGCGGCGACGAAAGCGTTTCTGCTTAAAGGCGTAAAGGTGTCTATGCAGTAGTACCCGGCTCTTACGGGCAGTTCTTTTGGTGGTTTTGATGCGTTCCGTATTGGGAAAACATATGGATAGATCAGTTCCCGCGGGGTAAGCACCGCACAGATCTTTTTGAAATAAGTGACGTATTCCGGATCATGGACGGTTTCCAGATATTTGTCCGGGTAATTTTTCGGCGCATCCCTGAAGAATAAGATATTTTTTTCGAGATGCTTGTATATAGAGTTTATTCTCACGGGAGATTCAATGTAACCTTTCTCGTTTACATTATGGAGCGCATGCTTGTCGTTAACGACAAGGTATATTTTCTTGTCAGCGGGCATTACTTTATCGATCGGAGCGGGGGGTTGGGTTAAAATATATTTTGGCGGTCTTATTTGTACGGGGTCATCGGTGAAGGAATCAATTACCATGTCGATATACTGTTTGGGACAAATATCTACATATTTACGTTCGAGTATCGCCCGGACGACATTTTTTGCTTTATCGCGCTTTAAGGGCAAACCTTGCCCGAGGTCGTCGAAGGCCAGAAGAGGCGGGTTATCTGTCTCTTCAGTAAGGGGGGTTTCATATTTTGTGTTTATTATCGGTCTGGCGCCGAAATATTCATAAAATCTAAGACGCGCTTTATTCTGTTTTAAGGTGTCAGGGTCTTTGCACAGTAAAGGGTCATCGGGCAAGCATTCAAAAAAAAGTCCTGTGCTTTTCAGAAGAATAGCTTCTTCTCGGACGCGTTCATATAAAAGACTGCCGATCCCACGGCCGGTTTGGTATTTCGCGGCGGATATGAAATCAAGATAACAAAAGTTAAGATCAGGGACATGAAAAAGAAAAGCGAATCCTTTAACTTTGTTGTTGTTATCATCAGCCACGAATAGAATAGACCGGAACCTGTATTTGACCGGGTTTTTTAACTGGTCGGAAAGTTCCTGTATTTCTTCTTCCCCCAAAAGGGAGAATTGAGAACGCAATATGGTTTGTACCTGCGAGATAACATCTCTATCTTGAGGCAAAGTAGCGTCATAAATAAGTCTTATTCTGAACACAAATTCTCCTTATGTAAAGCGTCAGAGTGACAATAAACTATAGTATAGCATAATTGTATAGGGCATGAAAGATGTTCTGTGGTCAACCAAACAAAACAAAAGGGGTCAACGAAACAAAAGGGGTCAAGTCTTGAATTTGGAATTTACAAAATTGAAGAGATTTGGTAAGATATTAATATGTCAAGACCATTACGAATAGAATATCCCGGAGCATGGTATCATGTTATGAGTCGGGGAAGAAGAAAAGAGAAAATTTTTTTTAACGAAAAAGACTATAAGCTTTTTCTTGATGTTATAGGAGATGTTGCGCGTATATTTAACGTAGGGATACATGCCTACGCATTGATGCCCAACCACTATCATTTACTTATGCATACACCAGAAGGTAATTTGTCTAGAAGCATGAGACATCTGAATGGTGTATATACCCAGAAATTTAACATTAAACATAAAATTGACGGTAGTTTATTTAGGGGGCGCTTTAAGTCTATATTGATTGAAGAAGAAGCCTATTTGTTAGAACTAGTCAGATATATTCATAGAAATCCTAAAAAAGCAGAATTAGAAAATAAAATTGGAGAATATAGATGGTGTAGTCACAGAGGGTATGTCATAGATGCAGAAAAAGAAGAATGGTTAAATGTTTCAGAGGTACTAAAGAAGTTCAGTAGATATGATAGGGAAGCTAAAAGAGAATTAGATGCATTTGTGAATGAATCTGTGCCTAAGGATTTGTTGAAAAGATTAGAGGGCATTAATTGGCCTACAATGCTAGGAGGGGAGGCTTTTAAAGAGGACATTAAAGAGAAATGTTTTGGAGAAGAAATAGAAGCAAGTGAGAAACCTGCATACAAAAGAGATATAATCAGATCCGATAAAGGTGAAGAAGAGATAAAGCTGCTATTAAAGGAAAATGCTGATGTATTGGGAAGTAAATGGAAAAGGATTCAGACAGAAAAACGGCGGGCACTAATTTATGTAATGCGTAAGAACTATGTATTAAGTCATAAAGAGATTGGTGATAGGTTGGGAGGGTTAGGATATTCCGCTGTATCTAAGCACTATAAAATTGCGGAATCGGATGTTGATAGGAAGCGGGGCAGTTACAAGGATATCGAGAAAATGAAAAGAATACTTAAAAATTCCAAATTCAAGACTTGACCCCTTTTTACCCCTTTTTATGGTTTTGAAATTGTGGCAGGGTTTGATTCGAGTGTTAATAAGTTGGAGCGTATACGGATACATATTGATGTTTATCCTGTCAGTCAGATAAAAGAGGTTATCGAAAGAAAAAACATAGAGCTGGGCATAATAACGGTTCCGGCTGAATTCGCGCAGAATATTGCTGATAGCTTGATCAAGGCCGGAGTTACGGGTATATTGAATTTTTCGCATGTTAAGATCGATGTAGCGAAACATATTATTAATGTGAATCTGGATTTTACGAATGCTCTGCGGTTCATAGCCGCGCAGTTGACCTGTGAAATAAGAAGTAACAAGTAAAAAATACAGGAGGTATATAATGGCTAGGATATATAATTTCAGCGCAGGACCGGCGGTGTTGCCGGAAGAAGTTCTTCAAACAGCGGCTTCGGAAATGCTTGATTACAAAGGAAGCGGTATGAGTGTTATGGAGATGTCTCATAGGGGTAAAGAATTTAAGGGGATTATTGAAACAGCCGAGGCGGATCTCAGAGAGATTATGGACATTCCGGATAATTATAAAGTGCTTTTTTTGCAAGGCGGAGCGTCTCTTCAATTTGCAATGGTACCGCTTAATTTGATGGCAAAAAACAAAAAAGCAGATTATATACATACAGGGCAATGGACTAAAAAAGCTATTGCCGAAGCAAAAAAGTACGGAGAGGTTAATGTTATAGCTTCCAGTGAAGAGGATAATTATACGTATATTCCGGAAGTTGCCCCTGCGGTATTTTCAAAAGACGCGGATTATTTTTATATCGCAACTAACAATACGATATACGGGACTAAATACGCGGATATCCCTGATACGGGAGATGTTCCGCTGGTAGCTGATATGTCTTCGAACATCTTATCTGAACCTATAGATGTAAAGAAATTCGGAATGATTTTTGCCGGCGCGCAAAAGAATATAGGCCCGGCGGGTGTTACTATCGTGATCATACGGGAAGATCTGATAGGCGGGGCTCTTGAGGATGTTCCGACTCTGCTTAATTATAAAACTCACGCGGACGCGGGGTCTATGTACAATACCCCGCCGTGTTATTCGATTTATATAGCCGGGCTGGTCTTCAAATGGATAAAAGAAAATGGCGGGCTGGAAGTAATGCAAGAAAAGAATATAAAAAAGGCGCAGTTACTGTACGGTTACATTGATTCTTCGGAGCTCTTTAGCGGGCCGGTTAAAAAGGAAAACCGTTCTTTAATGAATGTTCCCTTTGTTTGCGGGAATAAAGAACTGGAAGCGAAGTTTATAGAAGAAGCGGCTAAACGCGGTTTAAAAGCTTTAAAAGGCCATAGGACAGTAGGAGGTATGCGCGCGAGCATTTACAACGCTATGCCGTTGGCCGGAGTGGAAGCGCTTGTCGCGTTTATGAAAGAGTTTGAAAAAAACAATAAGTAATAATAGGAGGAGACAGTAATGAATAAAATACTTAAACTGGATAAGATAGCAAAAGAGGGATTGAATATTTTTCCTCTTGATGAATATGAAATAGGGACGGAAATAAGTATGCCGGATGCGATAATTCTAAGGAGCTATAAAATGCATGAGATGGATCTGCCGGAGTCTTTACTAGCGGTGGCTCGCGCCGGATCAGGTGTTAATAATATTCCCGTAAATAAATGTTCTGAAAAAGGTATAGTAGTCTTCAATACTCCGGGTGCTAATGCTAATGCCGTAAAAGAACTTACAATAGCGGGACTTTTACTGGCGGCCCGTAATATAGTCCAGGGAATAGAGTTTGCCGAGTCGCTTAAGGGTAAGGGAGACGAAGTGCCCGCTCTTGTCGAAGCCGGTAAGAAAAATTATGCCGGCCAGGAGCTTTTCGGGAAAACTTTCGGAGTAATAGGCCTTGGGAAAATAGGGGTAATGGTCGCGAATAAAGCATTGGATCTGGGAATGCGTGTCACAGGGTATGATCCTTTTATTTCAGTCGAATCCGCATGGGGGCTTTCCAGAGAAGTGAAACGCGCCGCAGGGTTGGATGCTCTTCTTTCAAAATCTGACTATATATCTATACATACTCCGCTTATTAATGAGACCCGGGGGATGATAAATGAAGCCAGGTTTAAGAATATGAAAAAAGGGATCAGGATACTTAATTTTTCGCGCGGAGGTATTGTAAATAATGATGATCTTAAAAGCGCTATTAATGAAGGTATAGTAGACAGGTATGTTACGGATTTTCCTGATGACGAAGTGTTGAATATGGATAAGGTAATAGCTATCCCTCATCTGGGAGCGTCGACAGAAGAGGCTGAAGTCAATTGTGCTGTTATGGCGGCTAAACAGATAAAAGATTTTCTTGAAAGAGGGACGATTAGAAATTCTGTAAATTATATGGATTGTCATCTGGATCAGAATGCGGAGTTTAGGCTTCTTGTTATGAACCGGAACATACCGAATATGGTTGGACAGATTTCCGCTATCCTTGCTGACGGGAATATAAATATTGCTGAGATGCTTAATAAGAGCAAGGGAAATTATGCCTATTCTATTATAGATATCGAACAACAGCCAAGTAAAGATGTTATAGATGCTATTTACGGGATAGATGGTGTTATAAAGGTAAGAGCACTGGATATAAAACGACTTTGATCGCGGGGGTATAAAAAACGGGAACGGATCTAAAACTGAAAAAGTACGAATAGCAAGGGGAGGAGATACAAAGAGATTGCCGCGGCCTTCGTTTGCCTCAGGCCTCGCAAAGACGAAAAAGAGGTTCGTATGTCGCGCGGAGCTCGCCAAGACAAGATGATTATATTCCTAAAAGGGTTACTGAAGTACCAAGCAGATAAAGGAGATCTTTGTTTATGAAAATTATAGCATTTAACGGAAGCCCCAGAGGAAAAAAGGGAAATACTTACATTATGGTGGAATCATTTCTCAAAGGCGCTGACGAAGCCGGGGCACAAGTCGAACAAGTATTGCTTGCGGAAAAGAAAATAAGCCATTGTCGGGGATGTTTTCGATGCTGGGTAAAAACACCGGGCAGATGTGTTATAGACGACGATATGAAAATGCTTTTACCTCAAATAAAGGGAACCGATATAATCGTGTTTGCTACGCCTTTATATGTAGATAATGTTACCGGTCTTATGAAGAATTTTATGGATAGGATACTCCCTTTGGGGGATCCGCATCTTGTAAAGGATGAAAAGGGCGAGTGCAGGCATCCGGCCAGGTATGGAAAAACTCCCAAAATCGCAGTGATATCCAATTGCGGATTTCCCGAACAGAGCCAATTTACTGTTTTACAGCTTTTGTTCAAACGTGTAGCCAGGAATATGCATTCAGAAGTTATTGCTGAAATTTATTGCGGAGAAGGAGAGCTCTTGAAACAATCAAATCCTAAACTCAAGCCTATTCTTGATAAGTATAAAGATGTTTTGAGGCGGGCAGGAAGGGAAGTAGTTGAACAAGCTAAGCTGTCTGAAGAAACAATAGAGGATCTTAAAAGACCGCTTGTGCCGCGTGATGAGTATATATCTGTGGCAAATGAGTTTTTTGACAGGCTGCTTAAAAAATGAAATTTTTTTTAACGCTTGTGCTCAGACCACATTAGGCCACAAGTTAGTTGACAAGCAGACAGAATTAGTATAAAATAAAGCAAGAATCAGATGGCAAGTCGGGATAACAGTAGGAGTTCTTAAATCACAAGGTTAGGAAATCTTAATCTTGTGATTTTTTTATTTAATGCTAAGAGGAAAAAATAACATGGCGAATCAGAAAAGAAGAAAAGATGTAAGGAATATAGCTATTATAGCGCATGTAGACCACGGGAAGACGACACTTGTTGACGCTCTTTTGAAATACACCGGAGCTTATGATTTTAAGGATGGTGAGGTGGCTATAATGGATTCCAATCCTTTGGAGAAGGAGCGGGGTATTACTATTTTATCAAAGAACGCTTCGCTTCAATATAAAGGAGTGCAGTTTAATATTGTTGATACCCCGGGGCACGCGGATTTTGGCAGTGAAGTTGAACGTATTTTAAAGATGGTTGATGGTGTTCTTCTTCTGGTAGATGCGTTTGAAGGGCCGATGCCTCAGACGAAGTTCGTTCTTAAAAAATCGCTTGAGCTTCATCTGAAACCGATTCTTGTTATCAACAAACTTGACAGGCCGCATAGCCGGCCGGATGAAGTTGCTGATTTGACATTTGACCTTTTCTGTGAACTGAACGCGACGGAGGAACAGCTTGATTTTCCTATAGTGTATGCTTCGGGTAAAGACGGTTACGCGACTTTAGATCTTGACGAGCCGAGAGAATCAGTGAAACCGCTTTTAGAGACGATCCTGCATAGAGTACTGCCTCCGGTGGCTGATCCTGAACGTCCTTTTCAGATGCTGGTTACAATGCTTGATTATGACTCGTATGTAGGGCTTATAGCAATAGGCCGTATTTTTCACGGGTCTATTCGTGTCGGAGAACCTGTAGCTCTTGTGAAACGTGACAGCACTATTGTTCGCGGGAAAGTGACTAAAATAATGAAGTACCGGGGACTAATCCGTGTAGAGAGCGCAGAAGCGACAGCAGGTGATATAATCTTGATTTCAGGCATAGCGGGTGTACAGGTAGGGGAAACTCTGGCGTCGATTAATGAGCCAAAAGGATTGCCCACAATAAAGATAGACGAGCCCACGATTTCCATGAATTTTTCGCATAATACAAGTCCTATCGCGGGCAGGGATGGCAGCCGGTTTTTGACGTCGCGTCATATACGCGAACGGCTCGAGCATGAGGCAATGATAAATGTCGGGATAAAGGTCGAAGCGGTTGATGCCGGAGAGAGGTTCAAAGTTTCAGGCAGAGGCGAACTGCATTTGGCGATTTTGATAGAAACCATGCGGCGTGAAGGCTATGAAATGGAAGTATCACGGCCTAAAGTGATATTAAAGGAAATGGGGAAAGAGATCCTTGAGCCAGTAGAGGAAGTGGTTGTTGAGGTGGATACTGAATATCAGGGTGCTGTTATGCAGGCGCTTGGAGCGAGGAAAGCGGAAGTTAAGAACATTGCCGCGACATCATCGGGTACCAGCAGGATGGAATTTGTTATTGCTTCAAGAGCTTTGATCGGGTTTAGAAGTGATTTTCTTGTTATGACACGGGGAACCGGGGTTATGTACCAGAACTTTTTTGAATATCAGATATATAAAGGTGAAATGCCGTCGCGCCAGAGTGGAGTTATGGTGTCACAGTCGGCCGGTAAAGCTGTAGCGTACGCGCTCTATAGTCTTCAGCCAAGAGGAGAAATTTTTGTTAGTCCCGGAGATGATCTGTATGAGGGGATGATTCTGGGAGTAAACAATAAAGGGGTGGACCTTGTCGTAAACGCGCTAAAGGGAAAAAAATTAACGAATATGCGCGCGTCAGGATCAGATGATGCGATACAGCTTATTCCTCCCCGGGAGATGACTCTTGAGTTTTCTCTTGAGTTTATCGAGGATGATGAGCTGGTAGAGGTTACCCCGAAAAATATAAGGATAAGAAAATTTTATTTAAATGAAAATGATCGAAAAAGGGCAAGAAAGTAAATTCCTGTGCCCGGGTTAAAAAAAACGAGGTGTTAAGATATTATTATGAAAGAAACTAGTACAAAACTATCTTTTGACGGGCTTGGTATTGCCCCAAAAATACTCGAAGTGTTGGACCGATTAAAATTTACTCAACCGACACCGATTCAGTACAAAGCTATTCCTATTGCTATAGAAGGTTCTGATATTATCGGGGTGGCTCAGACCGGTACAGGCAAGACGCTGGCTTTTGCTATACCTGTTGTTCAGCGGCTTGCCCGCACTAAGGGGCAATGTCTGATTATTGTTCCTACAAGAGAATTAGCGTTGCAGGTAAATGAGACTTTCCAGAAAATAGTACCGTTATTCGGGATAAAAACCGTGGTTATTATCGGAGGGGTTCCGATGCAGTCTCAGCTAAAGATTTTAAAAAAGAATCCGCGTATTATTATTGCCACGCCCGGCCGGCTTGTCGATCATATGACTCAAAAGACATTGCGGGTGAATGGAGTGGAGATCCTTATCCTGGACGAAGCTGACAGAATGCTGGATATGGGGTTTAAACCGGATATAGATCGTATTCTTAGGTTTGTTCCCAAACAAAGGCAGACTATGCTTTTTTCAGCGACCATACCCAGGGAAGTTGTATCAATAGGGACCGCGCATATGAAACTTCCCATTCATGTTGAGGTTGCGCCGTCAGGGACTGCCGCAGAACGTATTGTTCAGGAGTTGTTCATCTTAAAAAAAGAAGACAAGAAAAAACTTCTGGCTAAGTTACTCGATCAGTATCGCGGTTCGATTCTGCTTTTTTCCCGGACAAAAAGGGGGGCGGCTCGGATCAAACGCCAGATCAAAGAAATGGGGCATAACGCGGCGGAAATACATTCGGATCGGACACTTCACCAGAGGAGAGAAGCGCTTGAGGGTTTTAAAAGGGGAAAATACCGGGTACTTGTCGCCACTGATATAGCGGCCAGAGGGATAGATGTTGTCGGTATTGAAACGGTTATAAATTATGATATTCCAGACGATGCTGAGAATTATGTGCATAGGATCGGCCGTACAGGCCGGGCCGGGCATGAAGGCCGCGCTATTTCATTTGCTACTCCGGAACAGGGCAAAGATATACGAAACATTGAGAATATTATAAAGACGGCTTTGCCTGTGTTAGAGCATCCTGATATCGAAAGCGAAGAATTTAGAATCCAGACAGTATTTCAGAGCAAGTCTAGAGGATCCGGAACCAGAAGAGGCAGAAGCAGAGTTACCCGCAAACGTTGGTCATAATAAACTTTTGGAAACTCCCGGGGACGGTTCTGAAATTGATCCCACACCTGTCCCTGAGGCTAATTTTTTTACGGCATCTTGTTATGCGCGGCTTTTCGGGCTATAATGAACCTTCAAAGATGAAATAGAGAAATATATTCTTATTAATAAAAATATAGCAGCAGAACGCATGAAAGATTTAAAGAAACAATATCTTGAGATTAAAATAAAATAATTCAAAAATATACTGTGAAAATAATTATACACCGCGGCACACGGGAAATCGGCGGAAACTGTGTAGAATTGATAAGTTCAGGTTTGAGAATTCTTATTGATTTCGGTATGCCTTTAGTCGATTCAGTCAGCGAACAATTCGATGCTGACTTATTAAAAGGTAAATCAATTGAAACCCTGAAAAAAGAAAAAATCCTAGCGGATATAAAAGGACTTTACCCCGGAGAAGAAAAACCGATCGACGCTATTCTGATATCTCATTCTCATCTAGACCATTACGGATTATTAAGCTACATTAATAAGGAAATACCGGTATATATGAGCAAAGGCGCTCATAAGATGATAAATGTTTCCAATCTATTTCTTTCTCGCAAATCTTTAAGTATCAAACCGTCAATAATCCGGGCTAAAAAATCATTTAATATTGGAAGCATGAAAATTACTCCGTATGTTGTTGACCATTCAGCCTTTGATGCGTTAGCGTTTCTAATAGAAGATGGTGATAAACGAATATTCTATTCCGGCGATTTCAGGGGGCATGGCAGAAAAAGGCAATTATTTGAAAATATGGTAAAGTATCCCCCGGATAAAATTGATTGTCTTTTAATGGAAGGTTCAATGCTCGGCAGAGGAGACCAAAACTATCCTGATGAGAACGCGGTTCAGCATAGAATAGAAGAAATACTAAAGAAGAACTATAATATTACATTTTTTTCGGCTTCTTCACAAAACATAGATAGACTGGTTTCAGCTTATAAGGCATGCCTGAAGACTGATTCTATTTTTGTGATAGATATTTATACTGCTTTTGTCCTGGAACAGGCCGGTACAGTTTCAAAAAGGATTCCGCAATTTAACTGGAAAAATGTAAAAATACAATTTACCAAATACCATGCGGATATTCTCGCGGACGGGGGATACAGGGGTTTGTTGTATGTGTACAATAAAAGAAAAATAGATCTGTTTGAAATTAACCGTAAGAAAAAAAGAATACTTATGATGGCAAGAGACAATTCTGTTTTTCCGAATATGATCAAGAAAATTAAAGGAATAAACGGGGCTAAATTCATTTATTCAATGTGGGAGGGATATTTAACCGATAAGTTTAAGTCCTATTGCAGGGAAAAAGGGATTGAGATGGAAATGGTCCATACAAGCGGCCATGCTGTGATTGAAGATTTAAAAAGGTTTGCCGGGGCGATTGATCCGAAAGTTCTTGTGCCTATCCACACTTTTCTGCCCGAAAAATATCCCGATTTATTTGAAAACGTTAAAATTCTTAAGGACGAAGAAAGTTTAACCGTTTGATCGGCCTGAAAACTCCGGGTTGTACGCGCTCAACAATTAAGTAACAGTTTTTAAGCGGGCTTTACCGCTAACTTCCTCTGTCGTTATTCAGGCTGTGTCACAACGTCTTTGCGAGCTTATGATATTGAGTGCGCCCGCTAGAGGCCAGCCTCAGGCGGAAAGCAATCTCCTCTAACAACAAAAATATAAATTTTATGGGTAAACTATCTTATCGTTGTGATTGTCCGCCTAAGGCGGATCCGCCTCTGGAGGACCGCGGTCGCTCTTGCCCCCTCGCAAAGACGAAAATTGAATTATTACACAGCCTGTTTGCGGGAATGACAAATTTTGAGAATTTTCTCCGGCAGCATTGAAGCATTATTGGTATTGACAAAGAGGAAAAACTTGTGTATAATTGATAATGGAAACCATTTTCAATAAAGAAGAGGGAGTAAAAATGGTATGTAAAAGAAGAATGTCGGGGGCCGGACTGAATTGGCATAAAAGGTTTAAAGGGTGCGGATATAGATTTACTGTGCCGAGACAGGCAATAATAGATGTTTTACAGAAAACCAGCAAACATCTTAGCGCCGAAGAAATATATCAAGCGGTATACAAATTATATCCGCAGGTAGGATTAACTACGGTTTACAGGACTTTGGAAGTATTAACACAAATGGGTCTGCTTTTTAAATTTGATTTCGGCGATGGTAGAGCGCGTTATGAACCGGTTGAAGGGGCGGGAGGAGATCACCACCATCATTTGATTTGTACCAGATGTAAAAGAATAATAAATTATTCGGAGTTTATCGATGAAGAATTAGATTTTTTAAAAAGGGCTGAAAAAGGGCTTTCTGAAAAGTATAAATTTGATATTAAAAATCATATTATCCAGTTTTACGGATTATGTAACAAGTGTAAAGACAAAAAAGAATAGGGAGGTGAGTACAATGCCGGGTTATGACGGAACAGGTCCAAATGGGAAGGGAGCGATGACCGGTGGAGGCAGAGGATATTGTGCCGTGTCTGTGGGGAAAGAAGGTAGTTTTGGCTCAGCAGGCAGGTATTCAAGGCGAGGAGCCGGAAGAGGCCGGCGTAATCGGTATTATGCTACAGGCTTGACGGGTTGGCAGAGATCCGCGCACGCCAGGTCTGTTTATGGAAGAGGGCCATACCCTTATTCAGAACCTGCTCTTGATGAAGAAAAAGAGGTTCTTAAGGAAGAGGCTGAAGTTTTAAGACGGGAATTGGAAGATGTTCAGAGCCGTATTCAGAGTTTGGAGCAAAAACAAAAAGAAGAAAGAAAAGAAAAATAGGAAATATAAGGGGATTAATGTAATCCCCTTATATTTTTTTGTTATCAGGAGGATAATATGAGAATAGCGATTTCTACGGATAATGGTAGTGTATCCGCTCATTTCGGGCGTTGTCCGCATTTTACCATTATTGATATAGAGAACGGGGATGTGACCAATAAAGAGATAATTGAAAATCCGGGGCATCATCCCGGTTTTCTTCCGGGATTTCTTAAAGAAAAAGGAGTGAATTGTATTGTAGCCGGAGGAATGGGGCAAAGAGCGTCAATGCTTTTTACGGAACAAGGGATAGAGACGTTACTGGGGGCTAGTGGTTCTATTGATGATGTTTTGGACAAGCTGAAAAAGAATGAATTGAAAAGCGGAGAAAGTCTTTGTTCTCCGGGCGCGGGAAAAGGTTATGGTGTTGATAAAACAGAATGCGAACATGGTGAACATGACGAATAATTATTTAAAAAGGAGAATGAATGAAAATTTGTATTACTTCACAGGGAACTGATCTGGATGCTTTGATAGATGCCCGGTTCGGAAGATGTCAGTATTTTATTGTTGTAGATACTGATACTCTTGAATTCGAATCAATCCCGAATCCTAATATAAATGGTACTGGTGGTGCAGGTATCCAATCCGGACAGTTAATGAACGAGAAACAGGTAAAAGCTGTTATAACGGGTAATGTCGGCCCAAATGCTTTTCAGACGTTAAAAGCAGGCGGGATTGAGGTTATTACCGGGGTTTCGTGCAGTGGAAGAGAAGCTGTAGATAAATATAGAAAAGGAGAATTCGAAGCGGCTGAAGATCCTAGCGTAGATTCTCATTTTGGTGTTAGTTAATATGTTTATTGGATTTAAAAGGAGGTAGTATGGCGGTTAAAATTGATAACAGTAAATGTACCGGATGCGGAGCTTGTGTTGGTATATGTCCGGTAACTGCGATTACAATAGAAAATGAAAAAGCAGTTGTCAGTGAGGAATGTTTAGATTGCGGAGCTTGTATAGATCAGTGTCCGGTTCAAGCGATTTCTCAATAAATACTATGATTATTTCAGTTGCAAGCGGAAAGGGCGGGACAGGTAAAACTACGGTTTCAGTTAATCTTGCTCTTTCGATAACAGATAATGTTCAGTTATTGGATTGTGATGTTGAAGAACCGAATGCCCGTTTTTTTATAAATCCGGATATTGAAAAAAACGAAAAAGTAACTATTCCGGTGCCTGAGGTTGATGAATCTAAGTGTGTATTTTGCGGTAAGTGTCAGGAAGTATGCGAATACAATGCTATAGCTGTTATTTCTTCGCAACAAAAGACGGGCAAAAGTAAAGGAAAGGTACTTGTTTTTTCGGAACTTTGTCACGGGTGCGGCGCATGTAGTTATTTTTGTCCGCAACAAGCAATAAGCGAGGTTGATAGAGAGATCGGTATTATTGAACAAGGGAATAAAGGCTCTTTGGAATTCATACAGGGCGCGCTTAATATCGGAGAAGCGATGGCCCCTCCGGTTATACGGGCAGTAAAAAAACATATAGATATAGGAAAAACAGTTATCATTGACGCGCCTCCGGGGACATCCTGTCCGGTTATTACGTCTATTCAAGGATCGGATTTTTGTATTCTTGTTACCGAACCAACTCCTTTCGGGTTAAACGATTTGATTCTTGCTGTGGAGGTTTTGCGGAAGCTGAATACACCTTTTGGGGTTGTTATTAACCGTTCTGATCTTGGCGATGATAAAACAGACAAATATTGTAAAAAAGAAAATATTCCGATACTAATGAAAATACCTTTTAGCAGAGAAATAGCGGGCGCTTATTCAAAAGGAGTTTCGATTGTAGAGGTTTTTCCGGAATACCGGAAAAAGTTTTTGGGATTATTCGCGGAGATAAAAAGAATAATTAAGGATTTATAAAACAAAAGGAGATGACTTTTAATGGCTAAAAAAACCGATATTTTAATTCTTGGAGCCGGTCCGGCGGGAATGATAAGCGCTGTTACGGCACATAAATATTATTCGGATAAAAAGATCCTAATGCTGAAGAATGTAGAAAAAGGTGTTATCCCCTGCGGGATCCCCTATATGTTTTCAAGCCTTAAGGATCCTGATGAAAACAAACTCGGGACAGCGCCGTTGGAGAAAAAAGGAGTTGAAGTAGTTGTCGGGGAAGCTGTTTCAATCGACAGGGAAGAAAAATCCGTAAAAACTTTGACAGGAGAGACGTATTTTTACGAAAAACTTATAATAGCCGTAGGGTCTCATCCGATAACTCCGGCAATCCCGGGTATTGAAAAAATCGGGATTTATCCGATACAAAAAGATATGGATTATCTTAAATCAGCGATTGAAGAGATCAAAAAGGGAAAAAATGTTCTTATAGTCGGCGGCGGATTTATCGGAGTGGAGTTTGCCGATGAAATTTCAAAAATAAAAACTTTGAAGGCACATTTAGTGGAAATTCTTCCTAATCTTTTGGCGAATTCATTTGATGAGGAATTTTCCGGGCAAGTTGTGGAAAAACTGAAAGCATGCGGTGTTAATGTGTTGACAAGTCATCGTATAGTTAAGTTTCTGGGCGATAAGAAAGTATCCGGAGTGTGTTTTGAAAACGGTGAAGAATTAGAGGTAGATAGTGTTATTCTTGGGATCGGAGCGCTTCCAAATACAAAATTAGCCGAGAACGCGGGTTTGGATTTAGGCAGAGGTAACGGGATATGGGTAGATGAATATATGCGTACGGTTGATCAGGATATTTTTGCCGTAGGAGATTGCGCGGTTAAGAGAGATTTTTATACTCATAAAGAGACTCAGGTAAGGCTTGCGTCGACTGCGACTGCTGAAGCAAGAATAGCCGGAGCAAATCTGTATAATCTGAAAGTTATTCGGGAAAATAAAGGTACGATCGCCGTGTATTCTACGTATGTTGATGGTTTGGTGTTGGGATCGGCCGGATTAACGGAAATAAGCGCAAAAAAAGAACGATTTGAAATTATTGTGGGAAACGCGGAAGAGATGGATAAACATCCCGGTACTTTGCCCGGGGCAAATAAATTAAAAGTGAAACTGATCTTTTCTAAACAATCGGGGATACTTATGGGCGGACAGGTGTCCGGAGGGATGTCTGCCGGTGAGATGATCAATATTATAGGTATGGCTATTCAACAGAGGGTTTCTCTTACAGAACTGGAAACATTGCAAATAGCGACGCATCCTTATCTGACAACCGCGCCTACAAAGTATACGATTGTGTTAGCGGCACAGGATGCCGCGGACAAAATGAATTAAAGGGAAAACAGGCATGAAACAAATAGTTGTTATAAGCGGGAAAGGCGGTACAGGCAAAACGATATTAACGGCATCTTTTGCCGCGATAGTAAAAAACAAAGTGATGGCGGATTGTGATGTTGACGCGGCAGATTTACATTTATTGCTGACCCCGGAGATCAGAGAGAGACATTTTTTTAAAAGCGGCAAAACCGCTATTGTAAACAAGGAACTTTGCGTTGAATGCGGCAAGTGTATTGAGGTTTGCCGGTTTGGAGCGATAAGCGATAAACATACAGTAGACCCGGTGTTATGTGAAGGTTGTTCTTTTTGCAGCCACGCGTGTCCTTCAAATGCTGTAAGGATGGGAGAAAATGTCAGCGGTGAATGGTTTGTTTCAGATACAAGATTCGGAAAGATGGTTCATGCAAAGTTAGGTGTTGCCGAGGAAAATTCAGGTAAACTGGTCAGTTTAGTAAGGCGGAAAGCAAAAGAAATAGCAGAGAAAGAACAGTTGGAATGGATAATTATTGACGGGTCACCCGGTATAGGTTGTCCTGTTATTGCGTCTCTTGCGGGAACAGACCGGGCGCTTGTTGTTACTGAGCCGACCATGTCGGGGTTACATGACGCGGATAGAGTGATACGAACCGCAAGTTATTTTAAAGTTTCGGTTAATGTTGTTGTTAATAAATATGACCTGAATGTGGACATGACGAAAGAAATCGAAAAATATTGCAAGAAAAACGGAATAAAGGTTATAGGCAAAATAGGTTTTGATGAAAAGATAGTTAATGCCATGGTTGCAAACAAAACGATTATAGAATATGTGAGTAACAGGACAACAGAGACGATAACGAAAATATGGCAGGATCTTGAAGCGGAAATAAACGGAATAAGTAAGCGGTAAAGGGAGCATATGGATCGAATAGACGCGCATGATGATGAAAATTTAGATTCGGAATCTTTGATCGCAATGGCCAAAGAACCAAAATTTTTTGGAAGAATGAATGATCCGACGAGCAGTGCTTATCTTAAAGGGCCTTGCGGGGATGAGATGGAATTTTATCTTGTCATTAAGAATAACGTTATAGAGGATATTAAATTTTATACCGAAGGATGTATAGCTACACGTGTTTGCGGTTCTGTTACGGCACAGCTGGTATTAGGGAAAAATATTAATGAAGCACTTGGAATTTCACCTAAAGAGATTATGGAACTGTTGAACGGACTGCCGAAAGATCACGGTCATTGTTCGATATTGGCAGTAAGCGCTGTATATAAAGCTATAGCTGATTATTTGTTGAAACCATAAGGAGAAAGGAAAAAAACAGGACCATGGAATATATTCCGAAAGTAACAGAAGCAGAAAGGGAAGAAGTTCACAGGCATTATGAAGAGAGGTTGGCTCTCTATCGAAACAGAGGTTTGGATTTTGATGAATACAGAAAATTTATGCTTGATAAGATAGCTCCGCTTGAAAGTGACATTTTAGAGCTTGGTACCGGAACCGGATATACTGCAGTTTTTTTGGCTAAAAAAGGCTATAAATTTATTTCTATCGATACGGACGAACAAGCTTTGAAAACAACAGCCGCAAGACTTGATTATGATAAAGTGCTTTCAAATGTAAAATTTCATATTATGGACGCGACATGTTTAGAGTTTGCGAATGACAGTTTCAAAAGCATTATTGCCGTAAATGTGCTGCATCATGTGGCAGAACCCGAGAAATTTCTTTTAGAAGCAGATAGAGTTCTTTATCCGAAAGGAAAAATAATTATATCAGATTTTAATGAAGAAGGACTTCAAATAATAGATACGGTTCATAGAGAAGAAGGACGTTCGCATGACCACCCTATTGCGGATCAGGACCAGATATGCTTGTTTTTTGAAAAGCAGGGATACAAGATCAATAGATTCGAGAATCGTGGACACTGGATTATGATCGCTCAAAAGCGATAAGATAAATCCGGGGACGCTTGATTAGCAGTTAACTTTTATGCTTTTTCGCTTTTTGGATTACTATGCCGGATCTTCTGCCTCCTTTTTTAGCAGAGGACAATACAGTTTCGGCATCATTAAATGGTAATGTAATGAAAGAAAATTTATCTAAAATCTTAATATCTACGATTTTTTCATTAGGAACATTAGTTTTTTCCTGAATAAACTGAATCAATTTTTTTGGTGTCAACCCGTCTTTTTTTCCTTGGGTTACGAACAAACGGGTCTTACCTTGTTTGTCTACAACTTTTTCATCTATATTAGAATAGCTCTTCGCGTCTAATTCTCCTTCAAAAGAATGCTGTAAAAGGGCCGCTAATATATCCGCAGGATCATTTTGCGCTAAAAGGTCTTTTGAAAGATCCATGAACTGATCGTTAATGCCTGATTTGATTATATTGTCCAGAGAAGTTTTGATCTTAAGTTTTTTTGATTTAATGACATCTTTTGCTTTAGGCAGTTTTGCTTTTCTGATGGCTGTTTTTGTGACTCGAATTATATATTGTAATTTTCTGTATTCCGATGATGTTATAAATGTTATTGCAATTCCTTCTTTGCCGGCTCTTCCTGTACGGCCGATTCTGTGAACATAGGCTTCAGGTCCGTGCGGAAGAGAATAATTAATAACGTGTGTAAGATTTTGCACATCTATTCCTCTTGCCGCTACATCTGTTGCTACAAGAATATTTACTATTCTTTTTTTGAACTTACCAAGTATCCTTTCCCTGTGAGCTTGAGTCATGTCTCCGTGTAAGCCTTCCGCGTCATATCCCCGTTCCATGAGGTGGCTGCTTATTGTATCTACATCTACTTTTGTCCTGCAAAATACCAGGCCATAAAATTCCACTTCCATATCTATTATTCTGCAAAGGGCTTCAAATCTATCTGATCCGGAAACCTCAAAATAGATCTGATCTGTCTTACTGCAGGTCATATTTTCGTTAGACACTTTAAGAACGTCATAATCACCCATATATTTTTTCGCGATTCTTACTATTTCAGCGGGCATAGTGGCTGAAAACAATAACGTGCGTTTTTTCTTATTGGTATGTTCTAAAATGGCGTTAATTTCTTCCTGAAATCCCATATTTAACATTTCATCGGCTTCATCTAAAACCAGATAAGATATTTCATCCAGTTTCAGTGTTTTTCTTTTCAGATGGTCAAGTACTCTGCCGGGTGTTCCTACAACAATATCCACACCTCTATGCAGACTCCTGAACTGAAGATCTATTGACTGGCCTCCATAGATCGGTACAATACTTAATCTTTTTTTTCCTTTTAATGAATGTATTTCTTCTGCTACCTGAATAGCCAATTCTCTGGTTGGCGTCAGGACTAATACCTGAACATTTTTAGCTTTTTCGGACAAAAGTTCAAGTATGGGAAGACCAAAAGCCGCGGTTTTACCTGTGCCTGTCTGTGCCTGACCGATAATATCCTGATTCCCGGTAAGTATTTTCGGAATAGTTTTTTCCTGTATTGATGTTGGAATTTCAAATCCCTTTTGTTTTAAAACAATTAAAGTTTCCTGCGATAATCCCAGGTTGTCAAATGATTCCATAGTAACTCCTTTATGTCCGGATCATGAATAGTATACAATTAATAACAAATAATGATATTTTACCGTAATTAGCGCAATATCAATTTTATCATTATAACACGTATCTGTTTATAAACAAGACATTTAAGACAAAAACACAAAAAACAGGATAATTACAGGCAATAGCTATGGGGTTAAGAAGGAGCTTACCAGGAGACATACCAGGAGACAGTATTAGACATAACCTGTTAAAATGTATATAATAATGGAACCCCTTCAAAGGGTTTTGTAGTAATTATAGTCTAAAGAGTATCACTAAATCTGTAATTTATAGTAACAGTTCAGTTGTTTTAAAGCAAAAAGTGATATGCCCCGCGTCTTTGCGAGAAGCGCCCGCCAAAGGACGGGTCCGACTCTGGCGGAAAGCGAAGCAATTCCGCTTCTCCATTAGACATAGCAGGGTCTTTTTTGTCGCTGAACTATTACTATTTATGATTATAAGGATAGAATGCAATGATAGAAATACGTGAAATTACTAAAAGATACGGAGAACAACTGCTTTTTGATGAAGCTGTTTTTAATGTGCTTCAGGGAGAAAAGATCGGGTTAATCGGCCGTAACGGACATGGTAAATCCACTCTTTTGAAAATGGTGATTGGAGAAGAAGAACCGGATCAGGGGGGTATAGTGATTCCCAAAAACTATAAAATAGGATATTTACATCAATTTATGGATCTTACCGAAAAAAATGTACTGGATGAAGCTTGTAAGGGATTGCCTTTGGGCGAGGAGGCAGAAACCTGGAAAGCTAAAAAAATACTTATGGGCCTGGGGTTTAGTAACGAAGATCTCGAGAAGTCTCCGGATATTTTTTCCGGAGGGTTTCAGATGAGAATAGAACTGGCTAAAGTGCTGGTTTCTGACCCGCATATGCTTCTTTTGGATGAACCGACTAATTTCCTTGATATTGTTTCCATCCGGTGGATTGAGAAGTTTTTGCGGTCATGGAAAAGAGAATTCATCATAATAAGTCATGATAGGAGTTTTATGGATAATGTGGTTACCCATATTGTCGGGATAAATAGAGCTAAGACAAGAAAAATAAAGGGCGGGACAAGCACATATTATTCTTTTATATCCGGAGAAGAGGAGATTCATGAAAAAAGGCGTGTTAATGAACAAAAAAAACGTAAACAGATAGAGGGATATATTTCAAGTTTTCGGGCAAAAGCGCGAAGAGCAAGATCAGTGCAGTCCAGTATTAAGATGCTTGATAAGATGGAAAACCTTGATAAGCTGGATAATATACAGACGCTTGGGTTTTCGTTTAAACAGGCGGATTTCCGGCCGCCTGTGGTAATGGAAGCTAAAGGGATTTGTTTTTCATACGAGAAAAATATGCCGTATTTGATAGATAATTTTGATCTTATTGTGGAAAGAGGAGATAAAATATGTATAGCAGGGGCTAATGGTAAAGGCAAGACTACGCTTGCTAAGATCCTTGCCGGGACATTGAAACCGTTAAAGGGCGGAATAAAGAGAAATCCGCAGGTCCGGATGTCGTATTATGAACAGGGAAATACCGCTAAACTGCACGATACTAATACTATAGAGGAAGAGATCCTGTTTTCTTATCCCGGAAAAAATAAGACAGAAGTAAGAAGTGTATGCGGAGCCATGATGTTTTCGGGAGATAGCGCGCTTAAAAAAATATCAGTGCTTTCCGGAGGGGAAAGAAGCAGGGTGCTTTTGGCGAAAACACTGCTTTTTTCGTCCAATCTTTTAATTCTTGACGAACCTACGCATCATTTGGATATGGAATCCTGTTCTGCTTTGTTTGAAGCAGTCAAAGAATATGAAGGAGCCGCGATAGTTGTTACGCATGATGAGTATTTTTTGCATAAAGCAGCGACAAAGCTTATAATCTTTACGGATAATCGGGTTATGGTTTTTCCGGGCAATTATTCCGAGTTTTTGGAGCAGATAGGATGGAACGGGGGAGCATTATCTCAGGGAAAAAAGCGGTCACCAGGCACGCTGAAAAATCAGGAAGTTTCAAAAAGCAGTATTAATAAAAAAGAAAAACGAAGATTACGCGCTCAACAGTCAGCTTTACGCCGAGAAAAGCTGGAACCTCTTAAGACAAAAATAAAAACAACCGAGAAAAATATAGCATCTTCTGAACAGCGGCATAACATTTTGACTGAAGAGCTTATCAAAGCTTCTGAAAAAAAAGATGGCGGAACAATACAAGAGGCATCTAAGGAACTTACGGTTCTTAAGCTTAAGACAGAACATCTTTATGAAGAGCTGGGCAGGTTATTGCAGAAGTATGAGGAAGTTAAAAAAGAACTGGAAGATACTGAATAATCCGGTGAATTGTCCTTATTGGTATTATTTATGACAAAGAAAAAACAAACAAATATAATCGTGATTATCGGCGGCGGGCCGGCCGGCATGATGGCCGCAATAAGCGCGGCTTTATCGGGCAGTAGAGTAACTCTTGTTGAGAAAAATGGTTCTCTCGGCAAAAAACTTCTTTTGACCGGAGGCGGACGGTGTAATCTGACGAATATGCGCGAATCCCGGGAATTTATCGATCATTTTTCAAAAACAGGAGATTTTTTAAGAGACGCGTTTAAGCTTTTTGACAATAAAAAACTTTTAAAGTTTTTTGCTTCAAAAGGCCTGATTACAAAGACAGAGGAAAAAGGCCGGGTTTTTCCCGTAACAGACAAAGCTTCAAGTGTGCTGGATCTCTTGAAAAACGAGTTAAATCAGTTGAATGTAAAGATACTGTACAACACAAATATTAAAAAAATTTTTGCGGATAAAAATGGGATTAAAAGAGTTATTTGTGATGATGAGGATATAATAAGAGCGGACAGGGTTATTCTTGCGACAGGAGGGTTGTCATATAAAAACACCGGTTCAACCGGTGCCGGCATAAAAATGGCTGAAAAAATGGGGCACAAAATAGTTTTGATAAGACCTGGACTTGTATCCTTAACCTTAAAGGGGAATTACCCTAAAGTGTTGCAGGGATTATCTTTAGATAAAGTAAAAATTCTTTTCAGGGCAGGGTCGTCAAAATTTATATCAACAGAGGATAGTTTGCTTTTTACCGGCTGGGGTATTTCCGGGCCTGTAACGTTTTCATCGAGCGCAAAAGTAGTGGACTGGATAAGTGACGCTAAAAAGGTTGTTGTGGAAATAGATATATTTCCGAACATAAGTTCAAAAGAATTAGAAAAAAGATTAGAACATGAATTAGTAACAGGGTCCGGAAAAATAACGAGAAATGTTTTAAAAGAAATAGTACCCATTCGTTTGGCGGATGTTATTTTAGATATAGCAGAGATCTTGCCTCAAAAAAAAGCAAATCAAATAACATTAAAACAAAGAAGATTGCTTGTTTCTTTGTTAAAAGGGATGAAGTTTGATGTGACAGGAAGCGCATCAATTGAAAAAGCGCAGGTAACACGCGGAGGCGTATCGGTAAAAGATATTGATCCAAGGACCATGCAGTCAAAAAAGGTCAAGGGTCTGTATTTTGCCGGAGAGATGATAGATGTTGATGGTGATTGCGGAGGGTTTAATCTGCAGGCGGCTTTTTCAACCGGTTATCTGGCCGGCCGATCCGCGGGTAATTAAAATTTTTTTAGAGTTTTGAAAAAACTTTTACGTCATTCAGACTATGTCGCAATTTAAATTTTGTCTTTGCGAGGGAGCAAGAGCGACTGCGGCAATCTCTTCCTCCCCGTCATTGCGAGGAGCAAAGCGACGCGGCAATCCATTCAGTAAATAGTATTTGCTGAATGACAGCTGGTTTTGATTTTAAAGGGACAGAAAGAATAGAAAAGGTTAACACTAAACAAATGTGATCTCTGTAGTGACTTTTTAATAATATCACGCGAAATAATAGGAGGTAATGATGACAAAAGCAAAAGCAAGGCATATTCTGGTTAGTTCAAGCGAAGAAGCTGAAAAGCTCAAAAAAGAGATACAAGGCGGAGCTGATTTTGCTGAAATAGCTAAACAGTATTCTAAATGTCCTTCAGGCGCGCAGGGCGGAGATCTGGGAGAATTTTCTCCCGGCCAAATGGTTAAGGAATTTGATGAGGTTGTGTTTAATGAAGAAGTAGGGAAGGTGCACGGCCCGGTTCAAACACAATTTGGATTTCATCTTATTGAAATAACAGGCAGTTGTCAATAATAAAGTTGACGGAAAGCCCTGATTATAATATATTTTACGCATAATGCGTAACGCATAATGCGTAAAAAGGAGGAACAAGTGAAAAATCCGTTTGTATTCAGCAAGGAAGTTGGCGCGGAAAATTTTTGTAACAGAAAAAAAGAAATTAAAGAACTATTAGGGTTTGCGCGTAGTTCTCAAAATGTGATGATATTTTCACAAAGAAGGTTTGGGAAAACATCGCTTATCAAAGAAGTGCTGAGGCGGTCCCGAAAAGAGGGGATATTAACGGTATATGTTGATTTGTATGCTGTGTTATCAGAAGAACAGCTGGTAAAGAGCTATTCTGAAGCAGTATCCAATTCGTTGTTAAGCAAAACAGAAAAAGCCTTTAAAAACGCGGGAAAATTTTTTAAGCAGCTACGGCCGGTCCTGACATATAATGATGACGGCAAACCTGTTTTTAAAGTTGATATTGACAGATCAGAAACAATTCCGTTACTTGAAGACGTTATTAACTCGGTAAATCGCGCTGTTGAGAAAAAAAAGAAA
>JBDRBG010000004.1:0-19817 GCA_043823005.1 Candidatus Omnitrophota bacterium | reverse complement strand
CACTTCATGGTAATGCGGTAGTAAGGAAGTGTGGCCCTTACAGGCGTGTCCCCATGCATGTTGCTTTACGCAAAACCTATCACAAAACGGGTAATGGTTAGGTCACAAATACATTTCCCCTACCCATAAAAATAGGGACGTCTCCCTTTGGGTGACGTCCCTATTTTTATTAAGATGGTGGGGAGAGAAGGATTCGAACCTTCGAAGGCTGAGCCGACAGATTTACAGTCTGTTGCGTTTAACCACTTCGCTATCTCCCCGGGAAATTGTATCTATTCAAGGCAAAACAAAACCTTCTGTTTTTGTTTTGCCTCCTATTTTTCACCTTAAAACTCTAAACACTAAATCCTAAACCCTAAATAAACTTTAAACTTAAAACTCCAAATTCAAAACATCTATCTCTCTCCTGGTTTTGTGTTTTGAATTTTGAGCATTTGTGTTTATTTAGGATTTAGTGTTTTGCGTTTAGGATTTGTCTTTTCGCTTCCGATAAAGACATGGAGCCGGCGGAGGGATTTGAACCCCCGACCAGAGGTTTACAAAACCCCTGCTCTACCCCTGAGCTACGCCGGCATCAGTTTTTAAAGCGATTTACACGATAAATTTACTTTATTAAAGATCAACTTACAGTATTATATATTAAATCCCGGCTTTGTCAAATGCTGAAGATATATTTTTCAAAATATCCGTTGCAGTTAAACTAAAAAGCCCTGTTTTTTCCGCCGCAAGATCCCCTGCCATACCGTGCAAATATACCGCAGATACAGCCGCGCTAAAATCATCAAGCCCCTGGCCCAGAAAAGACGCGATCATGCCAGTTAAAACATCGCCGGTGCCTCCTGATGCCATCCCTGAATTGCCTGTTTCATTGATATATATTTTTCCGTCAGGATCAGCCACAACAGTCCTGTGTCCTTTTAAGCAAACAACTACCCCTGATATTTCAGCTACACTTTTAGCTATTTCCACCCGGTTATTCTGCACCTCGCTTATTTCCTTTCGCAAAAGACGCGCCATTTCACCCGGATGAGGCGTTATAACCGTTCTAGCGGATCGTTTAGTCAAAAGATCCATTTGTCCATCAAACGCGTTGATCGCGTCAGCGTCTATAACCATCGGCTTTTCAATCTGTTTAACCAGCGCCTTTACAAGTTCTTGTGTTTCTTGTTCTCTGCCTAATCCCGGTCCGATTGCAATCGCATCACATTTATCCGAAAACTCCAGAATCTTGTTTTTTGATTTCAGACTTAATCCCTCATTTTTGGTCGCAGGTAAAGGCAACGTCATTACTTCAGTAAACTTTACCTCCATTATCCGATTCAATGAATGCGGCACGCCGTTTGTAACTAAACCGCTTCCGCTTAAAAGCGCGGCCTGGCCGCATAAAAATGCCGCGCCTGTCATGCCGCGGCTGCCTGCAATCACAAATACCTTTCCGTAATCTCCTTTATGAGAATCCTCTTTGCGAACTATTTTTCCGATATGTTCATGTACCATTAGTCACCGCCATTGCGTTTGATGCCGCATAATCTTTTGTATGGGAAATACTGACCAGGATCTTAGCTATTCCAAACTTTTCCATAAGTTTCCCGGCATGCCCATGCAAACAGACATACGGCTTTCCGTCTTTGTCATTTAATATTTCTATGTCTGCCCAGTTAAGTCCTATTTCCGCGCCGTCAGGAAGCGCTTTTTTTACGGCTTCTTTAGCCGCAAATTTACCCGCCATGTGCATTGAATATGCTTTTTTCCCGCCGGCATATTCCTGCTCTTTACAGGTAAAAACTTTTTCCAGGAATGCTTTTCCTCTTTGAGTTATAACCTTATCAAATCGTTCTATATTAACTATATCGATTCCCAATCCAACGATATTCATAAAATGAGTTCTTTCATCTGTTTTACTGCTGAATATATTCCGTTAAAAATAGATTTTGAAATAATAGAATGTCCTATGTTTAATTCATACATTCCCGGAATCTTAGCAACAGGTGCTGTGTTTTCATAATTCAAGCCATGTCCGGCGCATACTACAAGGCCTATATCCATAGCAGTTTTTGTCATCTCTGTTAACAAAGCAAGTTCTTCAGCGTGCCGGCCTCCCGAGTTATATTCTTCGGCATACCGGCCGGTATGAAATTCTATTATACTTACACCAGTTTTTTTCGCGGCTTCGACTTGATTAAGTTCCGGGTCTATAAAAAGACTGACTTCTATTCCGGCTGATATCAAACGTTTCACTACGGGTTCTATTCTGTCAAAGCCTCCCGCAACATCCAGGCCGCCTTCAGTCGTAATCTCCATCCTGTTCTCAGGTACCAGAGTAGCCTGATCCGGTTTTATCCCGCAAGCTATATCTACAATCTCAGGATCTATGGACATTTCCATATTAAGCCTGGTTGAAACTTTTTCCTTGAGTTTTTGCAGATCTTTATCGTTTATATGCCTACGATCTTTCCTGAGATGACATACTATGCCGTCACAACCGGCTTTTTCGCTTTCCAGAGCCGCTTTTATCGGGTCAGGTTCAAATGTTTTACGCGCTTCCCTTATCGTAGCGACATGATCTATGTTCACTCCCAATTTAACCATTTGATCTTCCTCTTCAATTGTTAACTAATTTTAGATTGCCGCGTCGGCCTGCGGGCCTCCTCGCAAAGACGGAGAAAAATTGCCGCATCAATCTGCGGGCCTCCTCGCAAAGACGGAAGGATCGAGTCCCGTCATTGCGAGGGAGCAAAGCGGCCGCGGCAATCTTTTTTTTCGCATCTCCCAGATTTTTCACCACAGAGTCTCTGAGCCACAGAGCCATTCAAAACCCAAAAATATTTATTTTTTTCTTCTTCTGCTCCTCATTTTTTTCTCTCTGTGCCTCTGTGTTCTCTGTGGTTAAGTTTTTTTTATTCTATTTCCATTCGAGATTGCCGCAGGCTTTGTTTGCCTCACCTGTTTTTTACTTTATTCTTTTACTTCTTCTGCCTCAACCGGCAAATAAACATCTACAAATTCTTCTTCAAGTTTAAAAAATTTACTATCAGAACTCACTCCAAGACGCAGACTCGCGCTTCTGGTATATTCTCCCAAATTTATTTTACCGGTTCTTAATTCACTTACTGTTTCAACTATCTCTCCGGGACCGAAAATAGTAATTTCGCCGGGAGTTATTTTAACCTTTTCAAACACCGCTCTATAGCCTTTCGGTGATTTGCCCGAAAAAAGCGGTTTTACCGGAACTTTTTTAGCTGTAAACTCATATCGGGAAAAGATATCCTCTACTGTCTGTTCTTTTTGCGAAAAAGAATCTATATTCACAAGATCAAATATATAAAACCAGGTCGCTATGGCAAGAATCAGCGAAATAATTTTTGCTAAAAAATTTCTAAAAATAATTTCCGTTATTTTCATTTCTTATCCTTGTGTTCTGGTTCTATATCTTGACAATATTTTATTTAACGTAAGTGAAACGGATCGTTTTTTCAAACGCGGCAAATACACTTTTTCCAAAAATTTAGACAAATTTTTAACATCAATATCGTTCGCTATTTTACCGGACGCGGCAATAGAAATATTGCCGGTTTCCTCGCTTACGATAACAACTACCGCATCTGTTTCTTCGCTCAAACCAATCGCCGCGCGATGCCTTGTACCCATTGTTTTCGAAATGTTCGGGTTCTGCGAAAGCGGGAACAAACACGCGGCCGCGTCAAGCCGCTGATTCGCGATAATAATACCGCCGTCATGCAGAGACGTACCCGGAGAAAATATAGTATTAATAAGTTCACTTGTAACCCTGCTGTCTATACTCACTCCGCTTTCGACATAACGTCTCAATCCGGTTTCTCTTTCTATCGCTATCAACGCGCCTGTTTTCTTTTTTGAAAGCACCAGACACGCTTTAGCTATTTCGTCCAAAAACGCTTTCTCTCCGGAAAACATTCCCAAACGCCCTATACTGGCAAGTCCCCGTCTTATTTCCGGCTGAAAAATTATAAGAAAAGCTATAACTGAAATAGTAAGCAGTCTTGTTAAAAGCCAGTTAATAATAACCAGGTTCATTCCCCTGGTCAGCATTATAATAATCGAAATGATCACTATCCCTTTTAAGACCTGTTCCGCGGCAGTCCCTTTTAAAAGAAGATAAATCATATAATAGATTCCCCACAGAATCAAGATCTCAAGAAATATTTCCCAGTATCCCAAAAAAAACTGTATCATTTTTTGTCCTTATTCTGTTAGCCTTAAAGGCATCAGTACACAACTTTTGTTATATCTTTTCCATGCAGATTGCTTCGGATCTCGTTTACCTTGATCCTCGCGATGACGGATGTTTCTCTGTCATTGCGAGCCGTGAGCCTAGCGAACGGGGCGGCAATCTCCTCTGGACTTTTTACTTTTCACTTTATCCTTTTTCCTTATCAGATCTGTGCTCACTTTTTACAGCATCAATGACCTTTACTACATCAAGCATCTGGCTCACATCATGTATCCGCACTATATCCGCGCCGTTAAGAATGGCCGCGGCAACGCTTGCGGCTGTTCCGAATATCCTGTCACCTACTTCTTTTCCTGTAATTTTACCTATAAAAGATTTACGGGACGTTCCAATAAGAACAGGTTTACCTAACTCTTTAAAACGGTTTAAATTCTTTAGAATCAAAATGTTATGTTCAACAGTCTTGCCGAATCCAATGCCCGGATCCACTATGATCTTTTCCGGATCAATACCTTTTTTTTCAGCATAATTAACCGCAGTCAAAAGATACTGATAAATATTTTCTATAACATCATCATAAATCGGATCTTCCTGCATGGTTCCGGGTGTACCTTTCATATGCATAAGAACAACCCCGGCATCAAAATCAGCTATAACCTCTGCCATAACAGGATCACCTTTAAGACCGGTAATATCGTTCACCATATCCGCCCCGTTCTTAAGCGCCTCTACCGCTACTCCGCTTTTATACGTATCAACGGATAATGGTATATTGATGTTTTTTTTTATCTCGCGAATAACAGGAACAACTCTTTTAATCTCTTCTTCTTCCGGCACGCTTTCAGCTCCGGGCCTGGAAGATTCTCCGCCGATATCTATTATATGAGCGCCCTGATCCCGCATTATTTTTGCCCGTTCTACGGCAAGAACCGTCTCTCGGAATCTGCCTCCGTCACTAAAAGAATCGGGGGTAACATTTAAAACACCCATTAAACAGGTATGTTTGCTCAACGGTATCACATTATCTCTTAGCTGTATATCTTTTCGATTGCGAAACATCTCTCACTCATCTCATTTATCAGAATCCCGGGGATCTTTAAACCCAAGAAGTTCTCTTACTTCGGCTTCATCCATTGTTTCTTTTTTTATCAGTTCCTTAGCCAAAATATCCAATTTATCTTTGTTTTCTCCGAGCTTAGCAATGGCAAGATCATAACAACTGTCAACTATGACTTTAACTTCAGAATCAATCAGTTTTGCTGTTTCTTCGCTGTAATTTCTTTCTTCAGAAATATCTCTGCCAAGAAACACCTGGTTGTGTCTCTTCCCTACTGTAAGATGCCCGAGTTTATCGCTCATACCGTACAAAGTTACCATATCCCGTGCCAATTCCGTAGCCTTTTTTATATCGTCCTGCGCACCTGTAGAAATTTCATGAAAAGCTATTTCTTCGCTTGCACGGCCTCCGAGCATACCTGCAATCTTACCGATAAATTCATTTTTTCTATACAAATATTGATCCTGACGGGGAAGCTGCATAGTGTAACCAAGCGCCATGCCTCTTGACACAATCGTAACTTTATGTAAAGGATCCGCTCCATCTATAAGATAAGACATGAGCGCATGCCCTGATTCATGATACGCTATTATCTCTTTTTCTTTCTCGCTTATCATTCGGGATTTTCGCTGAGGCCCTGCCATAACGCGTTCCATGGCTTCCTGAAGGTCTTCAAGACATACCGCATTTCTGTTCTTGCGCGCGCCAAGCAATGCCGCTTCATTAATAAGATTAGCAAGATCCGCCCCTGAAAATCCGGCAGTCTGCTGTGCTATCTTATACAGATCTATGCCCTTCTCTCCTTTAATGTTTTTCGCGTGTACTTTTAAGATATCATGCCTTCCGTTGATATCCGGCTGACCGACCACTATTTGCCGATCAAAACGTCCGGGACGCAAAAGAGCAGGATCAAGAACATCCGGCCTATTAGTCGCCGCTATAAGAATAACACCCGTACCCGTGTCAAAACCGTCCATTTCAGACAAAAGCGCGTTAAGCGTTTGTTCCCTTTCGTCATGTCCTCCGCCTATGCCGGAAAACCTTTGTCTACCAACAGCATCAATTTCGTCAATAAAAACAATACATCCTTTTTTACTTAATTTTACGGATTTTTTGGCCTGCTCAAAAAGATCTCTTACTCGCGAAGCCCCTACTCCGACAAACATTTCGACAAAATCCGAACCAGAAAGGCTGAAAAACGGAACTTCTGCTTCACCCGCAACAGCTTTTGCCAAAAGTGTCTTACCTGTACCCGGAGGACCCATAAGAAGTACTCCTTTAGGCATTTTACCGCCCAGTCTTTGGAATTTCTTAGGATCCTTGAGGAACTCTATTACTTCTTTCAGTTCTTCCTTTGCTTCTTCTATTCCGGCGGCATCATCAAACGTTATTTTCATCTTATCTTTTGTCGCGAGTTTAGCGCGTGACTTTCCGAATGACATCATTTTTCCTCCGCCGGCAGACGCGCCGCGATATATAAAAAACCATAGAAATAAAATGAATAGCACCATCGGTCCGAGCGAATAAAAAAGATTGGATAAAAATGTCTGCGGCGGACTAATCTCAAATTCCTGCACATTATCCCTTAAAAGAGGAATAAGAGTCTGATCCGACTGCGGAATATTGACTGAAAAATGTTTGCCGTCATTAAGCTTTCCTATTACGCGGTCATTTATTTTAACCGCGGAAACAATGATTCCTGTTTGCTCGTTAGATACCAGCGTTTGATAAAAATTCTTATACGATATCACCTGCGATGTCTGTTCTAAAGAAGAGAATACCCATTGAAATAACAGAAAAACACCTAATACAATCAATATCCAGGCAAATCGGTCAGGTCCGTTATTCTTTTTTTTATTAGAAGGCGCAACGGGTTTCTTTTTATTCTTAAGATTATTGTTCATTGTTCTAAATCTGCTCCATTGTTATTGTTAAGATGATTTATATACTCAGTAAAATATATGTTACTAATATACCCTGTTTATTTAATAACAGCAATATCCGAAGGAAGTTTATTTTAACACATTATATTAAAGGGGTCAAATTCGTATATCGTATGTCGTATGTTGTGTACAACAGGTCTTTACATAACAGATTGCCACAGGCCTCGTTAACCTCGGCCTTCGCAATGACAGATTCGTATGTCGTGCACATTAAATTCGAATCAATAATCCTGTAGGGAACGGGCCTGCCCGTTCCTCTAATAATCATACAAATAAAAATTCATCAATCATACAGGTTCAGGCAGGCCTGAACCCTACCACACTTTCCTCATTTGTTTCGTACCCCCTAATACCAAAAACATTCTACCTTATAACCATCAACCAATTAACTGATCACCGTTCACTAATTACTTCATGGTTCGGGGCCAGAGGCCCCTCCTACGTATACCCTGCCGTAGGAGCCCTCTCCCGAGGGCGAACATTTCCCTACTTTATAACCTTTCCCAGGCCAAGATACTGATCACTTTTCTCAAACACTAATTTATCCCGAGTTTTAAGCAACATCACTTTTCCGGGCAAATCTAAGGACTTACCTTTCTCAGCGGTTATTAAAAAACGATCCATATCCATCCAATGCCGATAAGTCAGCTTCTTCACATTTCCGCCTGCTTTCGCGAATAAAGCCTTAAGTATCTCTTTTCTAAGCGCCCCGGGCTGAAGTAAAATATCACGTATCAGCACACTAGCACTTTTCTTTTTCCCTTTAACATACTGTTTAATTATCTTTTTTCTTTCAGCCTTAATAAAAGCAATATCTTCCCTTAAAGCATCCGTAAAATTTACTAACGTGCGTTTAATGCTTGGATTATATTTTTCCAAAAACGGCATAACTTCGCGCCTTATTTTATTGCGGGTAAATTTTGTCTCAAGATTACTGCTATCCTGTACATATTTGATCTTTTCTTTTTGAAGAAACAAAATTATTTCTTTTTTCTCAACTCTTATTAAAGGACGTATAAATTTTACGTCACCTTCATGCCTAAGCGGAGGAATACCCGCAATCCCCGTAAGCGATGTCCCTTGAATAAAACGCATCAGCACGGTTTCTGCCTGGTCATCCATAGTATGGCCGGTCGCTATTACATTGAATTTTTTTCGGACGGCGCTTTTTTGAAAAAACTCATATCTTAACTTACGGGCCGCTTCTTCGATTGAAAGGCCTTTTTCGCGTCTTGCGCGAACATCTATTTCCTCACAGATACATTCTACGCCCAAACTTTCACAAAAAGCTTTCACAAATTCCGAATCGTTTTTCGATTCTTCCCCTCGAAGAACATGATCCATGTTAAGAACAGCTACTTCAATAGAAAAGGCACGTTTGAATTCCAACAGTACCTTTAAAAGACATATTGAATCCGGTCCTCCTGAAACTGCCGCCAATACCCTATCCCCTTTATCCAGCATATCATAAAATCTAATAGTATCCTTTATCCGCTTTAAAAAAGCAGACCTTGCTAATTGTTTTTTTCTCGGCATTTTCTGTTCCTCTTTTCATAACATGCAGCATATCGTGTACAATAAATTCGAATCAATAATTCTGTAGGGAACGGGCCTGCCCGTTCCTCTAATAATCATACAAATAAAAATTCATCAATCATACAGGTTCAGGCAGGCCTGAACCCTACAACACTTTCCTCGTTTGTTTCGTACCCCCTAATACCAAAAACATTCTACCTTATCACCCTCAACGATCTAACCGTCAACTGTCAACCGATAAAATCTGTGTTCATCATATCTTATCTGGGTGTATCTAGATGTAAAGCCCCCAGGTATTATTTGCCTCTCCCTAAAGAACTTTCTAAACTATAAATACATCCGCAATAATTCTGACGATATAAACCTAATTCACTCGCCATTTCGTTCGCCCTGATAAACCCGTTTTTCTTCTTAAAATCCGCGCAAATAAAACGCTCACCAGCGATATCTCTTCCCGCTGAATTTATAATTGCCGCGTCTTTCACCGGACTCACCGTTAATGTCGTAGTAAACGCGTCCAACATCTTTTTTTTCATATATTCATATGTTTTTTTAAGACGCATATCATAACATATTTTACACCGATCTCCGCATTCCGGCTCATATTCTTTTCCCTTGATCAACGGAAACCAGTTTTGTCTATCATACGGCCCTTCTATAAGCTCAATACCCATATGATCCGCTGTCTGTTGAGCACCATTTAGTCTTTTTTTATACTCATCCTCAGGATGAATATTCGGATTATAAAAAAATCCTGTTACACGATGCCCCTCGCACATCAGTTTTTCAATAACAGATCCCGCGCATACACCACAGCATATATGTAATAAAATGTTCATAATAATTCGTATGTCGTTGTTCGTATCTAGTATCTCCGAGATACTAGACAACTAGATACTAAACTCGTGTCTCGTTGCTCGTATCTTGTATCTCGTTTTTACAATGAGATACACGCTTTTTTAGATTGCCGCAGGCCTCGTCTGCCTCGGCCTTCGCAATGACGAAAGAGGGCTTTCCTCTCCTGCTTTCTTCTGCCTACTCGCAATGACCAAACTCCGTCTTTGCGAGCGAAGCGAAGCAATCTCTTCTGCCTATCCGCTATCCGCTATACGCTATGCGCTATCCGCTAAACGATCATAAGACTATTTTCATAAAATCATATGCTATTTCAAATTTTGGATATTTTCCGGCTAAAGTCTTTAAATAGTCCGGATCATGATACCTTCCGCTTATATGCGTAAGAATCACTCTCTTTACTTTTTGAGCCAAAGCCATTTTGCCGATCTCATCCAAAGAAGCGTGCCTGTATATCTTTTCTGAAACATCCTCATTGAAATATGTACAATCCTGCACTAAAAGATCCGCAACTGAAACAAATCTCTTCAAATTATTACACATCTCAGTATCTCCCGAATACACAATCTTTTTACCCTTTTTTGTCGCAGAAACATCTTCTAAAAGAACCTTTTTACCGTCTAAAAAAAGTTTTCCTTTTTTCTTGAGTTTTCTATATATCTCGCCTTTTCCAGGCAATCCCCATGCTTGAGCTTTTTCCAAATCAATTGAAACTTTATCTTTTTCCAGGAAAGCATAAGCAACAGCCGGTCTGGAATGCTTAACAGGAACAGAAACTATATCAAACCTTTCGGTTTTAACTAAACGCTTTACGTTCCGGCCTCTTGAAGAAACAGCATGAACTTTTATCTTTATCTTTCTTAAAGAACGGCTTAATCCGGATATTTTTTTCACCATACCCGGTTCCGGCGCATATATATTCAAGGGCTTTGTTCTCCCCTCAAAACCCATCGTATCCAGGATTCCCGGAAGACCGAAAAAATGATCACCGTGCCAATGTGTGATAAAAATATGGTCTATTTTCATTATATTAATATCAGCCAGGCTTAACTGTCTCTGAGTTCCTTCACCGCAGTCAAAAAGACAACAAAACTTTTCTTCGTCATTATGATCAAAATATACAGCAGGATGAGACCTTTCCTTCGTAGGCATACCCGCGCTTGTTCCCAGCATGGTTATTGTTATTTTTGACATTTGTTCCTTTTGTCTCGTATGTCGTGTATCGGGTTTGATTATACACTTAGATGTACCCTTCTTTGAGATTGCCGCGTCGCTATCGCTCCTCGCAATGACAACTCCCCGTCTTTGCGAGCTTCGAGCCATGCGAGAAGCGCGGCAATCTCTTTTTTTCTGGCCTTTTTCCTTTTTACTTCTTTTCGGGCAGGCGCAAGGCCCGCCCCTACTCTGGACTAACTACTAACGACGAACGACTAACGACTATTTATAATATGGAAATACTTTCTCACTAAACAGTTCCAAGCCTTTAGTATCAGGATAATCCATAAACCATAACATAAAATGACTTACACCTTTTTCAATAAATGAGTCTATTTTTTTTCTTATTTCATCCGCAGTTCCTATCATAAACTCTTTATTTAAACTATCTTTTGAATTATAATCCTCTAATTTCGGATTTACTGCCCTTAATTGCGCTAAAATGTCCTCATCATGCGAATTATTATATTTAATAAAATCAGCAAACTTATCAATTTCAGTTTCTATCTCTTCATTTTTGCCGCGTATTAATACCTGGGTTTCTAAAGAAATGTCTAATTCTGAAAAATCTCTTCCCTGTTTTTTACATTCTTTTTTTATAATGTCCAGTTTTTCCTCAAATGCCTCAATCGAACACGGCATTGAATTAAACACATCAGCAAATCTTACAATATTTTCAACCATTTTCTCGTTATTTGCCTCTCCCATCCATACAGGTATTTCATTTATTGGTTTAGGCGTACAAATAGCATCTTTTATCTTATAGTACTTCCCTGAAAAAGTAAATTTGTTTTTTTCTAACAAGCCTTTTATAATCTCTATTCCTTCTGCCATTTGCTCTATCCGGGCTTCATCATCTTTACCAAAATCAATGCCATATGAATCAAACTCTGCTTTACGCCATCCATAATCATAAAAAAGTTCTATTCTTCCGTCAGAAATATGACTTATAGTCGCAATAGCTTTGGCAGTAACAGAAGGAACCCTGAAATTATTACAAAGATGAATAGGAATGACCTTCATCTTTTTTGTTATTGCCGCTAATGCTGACATGGTTGAAAAACATTCCCATATTGCTCCGTCAGTGCCTAAAAAAAGATGATCAGCAACAAAAACTGAATCATACCCCATTTTTTCTGCCAAAAGCACTGTTTTTTTGATAGATTCCCAATCAAGTTTTTTGTACCCCGGAGTTCTAAACGAAAGCATTCCCGGATTAGCAAAAATCGGAATACAAAACCCAAATTTTATATCTTTCATCTATATCCTTTTCATGTTTTTAGCCACTAAGTCACTAAGACACTAAGTTTTTTTAACCCCAGATTTTTCACCACAGAGCCTCAGAGTCACAGAGAATTTTATAAAATAAGCATTTAAAACCCTAAACTCTAAATTCTAAACACTAAATAAACTAAAAACTCAAAACTCTAAATCCAAAAAACTCTTTCTTCCCATAGTTTTATATTTTTAGTTTTTTGTTTTGGATTTATTTAGGATTTAGTGTTTTGCATTTAGGATTTCCCCTCTCTTTTTTTTATTTTCCCCTCTGTGTTTCCCTTCTGAGTATCGTCCTGAAAAAGTTGACACTTTTTTGTTCGGGGTCAGAGACCCCTCCTACGTACCAGTTATCGCAGGAGCCGTCTCCCGACGGCGAATATATAAACATTTACCAGATATTTTGACCACAGAGACTCAGAGTCACAGAGCCATTCAAAAACTAAAAATATTTATTTTTTCTCTCTTCTGTCTATTTCCCCCTCTGTGCCTTTGTGCCTCTGTGGTGAATTTTTGCGTTTTTGGGGCATAATACTATTCACTATTTATCACTGCAAATTCACTGACATACCACCGTCTACGGTCAATGCTGTTCCTGAAATACAGTCAGCGTCGCCGGAAGCAAAAAAGAGCACTGCACCGGCAATATCTTCAGGCGTTGCCAACCGGCCAAGCGGTGTCCTTTTTATAAAATACTCATAAAGCCCTGTATTTCCTTCTAAGAGCTGTTTCCTGTTAATATCCGTGACTACTGTTCCCGGCAAAACCGCGTTTGACGTAATCCCGTATTTACCTCCTGCTATGGCAATCGATTTCATAAGCTGATTTATAGCCCCTTTTGTCGCGCAATAATGTGTCTGTAATTCACCGCCGAAAACAGCGCTTACAGAACTGGTAAAAATAATCCTGCCCTTGATCCCGAGTTCGACCATTTTATCCATTGCTGACTGACTGCAAAAAAACGCGCCTTTTAAATTAACCCCGATAACCCGGTCAAGAAGCTCTTCTTCTATTTTAAGAAATTCTTCAAACGGACATATCCCCGCGTTAGCGACTAATATATCCAACTGGCCGTACTGTTTAATAATAAAATCCATCATCTCATTCACTTTAATCTTATCCGCAACATCAGCTTCATATTTTATTGCTTCACCGCCAACCGCTTTTATTTTATCCACGACTTTTTCCGCTGATCCGGCATATTCTTCCTGATCCGCTTTATCCGAATAATTAACAATAACTTTTGCTCCTTCAGAAGCTAAACGAAGACATATTGCCCGTCCAATACCTCTTGATCCTCCGGCCACTACCGCAACTTTATTTTCTAATTTCATGTTTTACTCCTCTAATATTTTTTCGAGATTGCCGCAGGCCTCGTTTGCCTCGGCCTTCGCAATGACCTATTCCTTCTGTCATTGCGAGCCGCGAGCTATGCGAGCGGCGCGGCAATCTCCCCTTTCTCTTTTTCAGGACAAGACTACCATTCACCATTTATTACTTCTTTCTGCTAACCAAATACTCATCATACGCTTTTCTAGCCGCACTGACAGCCGCTTCCCTTTTCATTCCCAGCTTAAGCGCGTCCTGCAATTGTTTAAGAATAAATCCTGTTCTTTTATATGCTTTTCCGTCCTGAAAAGGGTCAAGACAAGTATAATATTTGCGATAATCTGAATGAGAAAGTGAATTCTTTCCATCAACTCTGTCGCATATCGCTCTTTCCAAACTCTGAATATCTCTGAAAACTATTTTCCCTTCGCCTCTATTTGCAAAATTGTTATTTATAAATCCCGTAAAATCCACATGAAAACTTACTGTACCCGCGAAATAACATTCAGCAGCTACAGCGCTTATTCCTAAACCTACGACAAGATCACTTGCCATCCCGATCTGGGCAGGGACAACTTTTGTTCTGGCTGTTTCCCCAAGAAAGACAGCGATCCGCCCTTCATCTATATACCGCTTTAATCTCGGTATTTTTTTTAACAAGAAATCAAACACATCCTTTCTTTTTGGTTTAAGAAAAACTGTCAGCCCCTCATATCTCTCCAGAAAAGATATCAGCATCTCGTGGATCTTTACCTGCATACCCTCACTGTACATCAGGTCCTTTGCCATAACATTGTCCTGATACGACAAAATAAAATTGTCCGCGTATCCGGACCTAAGAGCTAAAGCCTTTTCCTTCTTGTCCTTAAAATAATAATCCAAGGGATACCCTGTTTCAAATACTTCCAAAAAAGGATAGTTATTGAAAATGTTATGTCTAAAATGCGGACCCCAGGCAAACAAAACATCATAACATTTCTGAATATTAACCTCACGCATAGGATAATTACTCCAATGGCTTCCGCAATATATCCCGTCTATTTCCTGCAACGCCTGTGCTTTAGGAAATTTGGCAGGATCACTGTCATACATAGACCAAAGCATTCTAATCCCCAGCTGTTTATAAATTGACTTCCATAACGCTGTCATGACCGAAAAATTTATACATTGATATTCTATCCAAGTCTCTTCATCCCATTTAAGCAAAAAAATAGAGCATCTTAAAAGATAGGGAATAACCGATAAAACTGTTCTTATATTTACTGCTACGGGAATTGCCGAACTTTTTCCCAGAGCTAAAAACTTAATAAAACGCCAAGAGTTCCAAGCAACTCTACAACGTTTTATCCCGAGAGCTGAAAGCGCTTTATCCGAATCTTCCGCGTAATCTTCAAGCTCTATTGCAACCACCTCATCAGGTGTTATCTCTGAATCTTTCATCCAATAAATATCATTAATCTGGTCTAAACGTACTCTACTCTGTATCAGCTCAACACCTATATTCGCGTCCTTTAAAAAAAATGTTTCTTTCTTACGAAAAAACATATTCCGAAAAAAACATAATAAATTATTCAACAAAGCGCACCCAATCAAAAGTCCGGTATTAACAACCGCATTGACCCTATCAGAATAATACTGTCGGTTAAAATGCTTATCATGAAAATATTCTTCCCTTGCGGGAATCCTTTTCCTGTGAGAAAAAAGCGTTCTGTAAGGAACAAGCTCGTTTTCTCCGGTTTGTCTGCGTATAAAACAAAAAAACGGGGTTTTCCTAAAAACATAAACAGCCATGTTTTTTTCTGATCTTTTTTCGGAAAGAACCATTATCTCTATCTGACGGTACACATGCGGATAAGCATGCTCTCGCATATGTTCTTTGAGCTTTACCGGAGCATATCCGGTTTTAGAACAATACGTTTTTATTTTTTTCGCTAAAGTTTCAGAAGAAACCCATTTAGACAGTTCTTCATCCAATCTTCGATAGATCATTTCACACAAAGAAACCCCGTTTATGCTTTCTTCTCCGGCTATAATATGAGTCACCTGGACAACAGGCATTTTCAAAGATCTTTTAAGTAAGTTCACATAAAATTCATGCCCCGGTTCCACGGCATTGACATAATATATCATTTTAATACTGTTTTTTTTTGAGATTCTGTATGCTTTTATCGCAGAATTTAAACATAGCAGATCAATCCAAATAGTTTTCAATATATTGTCCTTGTTGTTTTGACCTATGTCGTGCAAAACAAAACTCTAAGCTTTGTTTTACAAAGCATTTGAGCAATCAAATGTTTCAATGCTTTGCGATTCGCAGTTAGCTATTTGCATTTCGAGAACTATCGTTAGCATGAAACAAACTATTAATACCAATTACAGAAAATAATTACCCATTTCAATATACAGAGAAAAAACTCTATTCCTCTTGGGTTCTGGATTCCCCAATCAAGTCGGGGATGACAATGAGAAATCAATTAACATAATTGGTATAAGCATGTCCTTTTCCGTTACTACACAATTATCTTTTTTGCCTTGAATCAAAAAAATACAGTTTCCCTTTCTGTTTCAATAATTCTTCGTAATTTCCGGACTCACAAATTCTCCCATTTTCCAATACATAGATCCTGTCGGCAAACCGCACAGAAGATAATTTATGGGTAACAATTATAATAGTGAAATCTTTTTGTAAACATTTAATAGTCTCCTGTATCAACCGTTCTGATTCAGAATCCAGAGAACTCGTCGCCTCATCCAATATAAGTATACTTGGGTCGACAAAAAGTGCTCTTGCCAACGCTACTCGCTGTCTCTGCCCTCCTGATAATTTTACCCCGTTTTCTCCTATATGAGTTTCTATCCCTTTCGGCATTTTCATTATTACCTCATCTAAAACCACTTTACGCGTTATGCTTTTCAGCTTTTCATCGGTAAAGCCAGGTACTCCAATCGTCAAATTATCTTTTATCGTGCCATCAATAAGAGTAGTTGCCTGACTTACATATGCAATTCTGCTTCTTATAGAATTTTTATCTAATCTGTCATGAGAAATATTCCCGTAACAAATACTGCCGGAATCCGGCTTAAGAAGTCCCAAAATAAGATCCAAAAGAGTGGATTTACCTACGCCTGAAGCTCCAATAAAAGCGGTTGTTTTACCATGTTCTATCGTAAAATTCAAACCTTTGAAAATATTGTTTCCATCGCGATAAGAAAAATTAACATCTCTAAAAGTTATGCTGTCATTCTCATTAAACTCAACGCCGCCGTTTTCTTCCTCATGTCCGCATAAACCATCCAATCGTTCATGTAAAGACCTATAGACCGGAATATCCGTATCCAGCGCTACATATGCGGTTGATAAGGACGCAAAATGCGGAGCAAGTTTTAAAAAAATTAAAAGGATAAGTAAAAGTTCCGAATACCCCAAAGAAAGCTGTTTATGGAAATACATTAATACCGCTAAAAACAAAAAAGAAAACATAAGGTTCCAGCTATGCTGTAGTTCAACATGAAAATTTTGTTTTTTTATTAAGCGCGAAACATTATCCACCAGACCAAACATCGCCTTGATCAGTTTTTCATTTAAAAGAGCTGTTTTGAAAAATTTCTTGTTCTGCTGAAGCACAGTTAAATCATTAGACAATTTAATAGATTTCAAGTTCTGCTTTGACGCCAGTTTGTGAACAAAGCTCGAATTCAAAAGATTTATCCCGGTCAATATTGAGTAAAGTCCCATAGCCATAAGAGTAACAGGAAGAGACATCCTCATCACCACTACCAGCAGAACAGAAACCTGGATCAAATATATTAAAACACGCTGTGCGTTTAAATACGCCACGCTTGCCTTTGGCGCCTCTACTATTACAGAATAATTCATTTCTCCTGAACGCGTGTCAAGAAGCCATTGCCAGTCTGTTTTACGGTAAGCATTGAAAATTTTTTGCCTATAGCGTCTGGCTATTTCAGTTTGCGCGTTTAAAGCTATAAGCGCCGAAGCAAACACTAAAAACTGGCTCGTCAAAATTAAAACTACCGCAAATACAAGCATACTTTGAAAATCAGGTTCCATCCCGAAAAAGCTTAAAATCTTTTCCGGCACATTTAAAGACATGGTCGTATTAGGGCTTGCTGACCCGCCCTTCAAATAATCCAGCACAGGCAAAAGCATCGGCAAACCTACAAAACTGAATAATCCGCTAAAAATCTGAAGAATAAGAATCCATCCATAACGCGGAGTTGCGACAACAAGTTTCAGAATATACCGAACCTTTTTACTGCCTTTAAAAACTATATTGAAAATATTTTTTTTCATATTGTTTCCGTATGATTTTTAGACTTAAGATACTCCATATATTTTTTTAACCCATACGCAGCTTCCTTTCCGCCAAACTCATATTGCTCAACCGTACCTTTATTGGAACAAAAAGGCACCGGATAAGTAATTTCAAAACTATGTTCTAAAATCGCAGTCAGATAACATATTATCCGTTTTTTTCGTTCCTCATCGGATATTTTATTGACCCTTATCATCTCATCGTGTATAGCATTCGATAAAGTCTCAACATCCGTGCATTTACGCGAAAGACCCATAACGCTCCACAAACAATCAGCAAACGTAATAAGCGGTTTACTTCGCAAAATAGCTTCCCAGCCGGAAGTGCCGGTTATCGCGGCCACCATTTCAGAATTAGCTATAAGTTCATGTGTATTCGCGTCTATAGGTGCCATACGAACATTGGGATATCTTTTTATACGACTATAAAAACTAACCGGCCGAGCGCGATAATAAAGGGTTGTTGGATGTTCCTTCACATATACGATCCAATCAGAAGGAATACTCTTTGCCAAAAGTTCGATTACGTATAATTGGTCAAGCCACATAGGAGCTATAACCTGAGTAGAATATTCCGGGTTCACATGCAGTGGATAATAAATATACTTCTGCCCCTTTGGCAATTTGTCGCGAAACTCGCTTTTAAGCATCAATACTTTTTGATAATGACGATAAAAGGCATACGAAAGATTACTTCTCAGAGCGGAAAAGCTAGCTGGTTGTCCGCCAATATCATTAGCTCTATCAAAAAAACTGTTTTTCACCCAACTTAGAAAAGCATACCCCAGAGACCGTAACATTGTTATCAAAAATTTTACTTTTCGCATCGGTGTATCAATCTTAGCTATGTTGAACCACGGATTTTTTCTGTCAAAATAGTTGGGATCGGCAAGCTCTCCTGTCAAATCATCATATAGCTCCCTGGCTTTAACCATATCCACATTAAAATCCCCTTCATATAATTGTCCATAACGTTCTTCTATGTGAGGAAAACGCAATTGTACGTTATCCGCATACGCAAAATAATTTTTAACTCTCACACTATCAGGAACAATATATGGTATACCCTTTTCTTTGCAAATCTGTTCAAAAATCATAACTGACATTGACTGCATTGCTATTGCCGGTATAAATATATCCGGTTGAAATCTATCAAAAAGAGATCGATATCTCTTTATCGTACCGCTTGCTATTTTTAGAATATTTTCCCGGCTGCTCTTCTGACTAGCAAATGACTGCCGTGGAATTGCTCCGTGAATAAAAGCATTCCCCCATGCTCTGTCCGTTGAAATCATCCTCCAAAGGCTTTTAGCCGGTAAATTACTTTCGAATTCTTTTAATTCATCATAATCGATATTGCCAAGCATAGCTTCACGCGTAATTGCATGCTGTGAAGATAAAAATTCATATTTTATATCTTCCTGACCGTTCAGAAAATCCAAAATGTATTCTGTGCCAGGAGCTAACCCTACTATCCCCGCAAATTTTGACCCCGGATAGATTTTATTAATCTCTTTAGCAAAACTGTTCCATGTCCTGTAATTGCTTGTCGCAAACTCCATTAATACCCGCATATCTAAACATCCTTTCCTTTAATCACTATTTGTATCCTGTTCCTCTTTGCTTAAAAAGCATTTTATGTTTTCCGAGTTATTTCTAAAAATATTTTCGGCATCAACCATACCACAGGTCAATGGTGTTCCCCTTTCAATCTTCCTTTTAGCTGTTTTCCCGAGAATCTCGTTATAATATTTAGGAGCTATTCCATGCCCGGGCCGTATAGACCTTACATTTGTCTCTGTAAAAGTCTCTCCTTTTTTAATGTCTTTAACCGCGAATAACGACCGTCTGAATGCCATGTTCTTTTTTTCGTCTTTTGACGGACCGTATATTACCTTACCAAAAGAACTCTCCATCACCCGGATACTCTGAACCAGCTGTTTAAACTGCACCGGATCAGCAGAAAAAAAGCTATCCGGGGTTTTCACTCTTTTAGAAAGAGTAAAATGTTTTTCTACCATATCCGCTCCTAATGCAACAGCTCCCAATGCCGCGTGCACGCCT
>JBDRBG010000003.1:0-2424 GCA_043823005.1 Candidatus Omnitrophota bacterium | reverse complement strand
TAAATCGCCTTTCTTATAATAACTTACCCTTATGTTTGGACCATATTTTTTCTCAATAATACGGCGCGAGGCACTGGCAACATTTTGAAACACCCCTTTTTCAAGAAGCATCTGGTCTTGGGTAAGCGGAAGAAGAATCGCGTAGGGTGCCGTTTCAGGACGCAATCTGCCTAAAAGCTCTTTTGCTTTGCGGCCTTCTAATTCTAAGAAGGCTATTCTATAAAATAGACTATTCGTCTCTTCGGGCGCCACTTCCGAGATGCTTTTTTCAAGTTCATCTAGAGACATCCCTTTAACTCGAGAAAGAATATCCGCTCTATTACTTTCTGTAACTTTTTGCTGAGGAACTCTTTGCCGCTCGAAAACTTCTTGAACAAAAGGAATTCTCTTAAAAAGTTCATTTGGGATATACGGTATCAAAGACCTACGCTCAAGTTTTTCAGGTCCTACTACAACATCTTCAAAAAATGAAATGCGTGACCTGCCTTTATCCTTAGAATTCTGAACCGCTATTTCTGATTTAGCGTCCAAAAGTTCGGCTTCACTTATTATTTTTCCCGTATCGGTCAAATATGAAACAGAGCTCACGCCCGCGCTTATGGACGGTTTCCATTCAAAAGAACCGCTAGAAGTCAAAACATTATACCTAATAGGGGTACCGTTAAACTCAATTTTCTGTAATCTTATCCTGATATTTTCAAATGTTTTTTGTATAACTCTTTTAAATTCGTCATCACTACCTTCGAAATAACCAACGACCACAAGTTCGTCACCTGCACCCTTTTGAACAGTAACAATTAAGCTTTCCTTTTTGTCGGCAAAAGCTTTTCTAAACTCTTCATTAATAGCAGGAATACCTTTCAATTTTAAAACGTCTCCCATTTCAACAGGAGTTTGTGACAAAAAATCAAAATCAGCATTAATTCTAAAAAGTTTTCCTTGTTTTTGGCTTTCTAACTTTTCGGCAAACATACGCATAAGGGTGTTAATAACATTTATTCCTATCGGAACACCATAAATTGTTTCAAAATTCAGAGACAAAGCTTTTGAAGAAAACTTTTCCGCGTCCGCAACCAACTGTGCAAACTCTTCACTTCCGGGGGGGGTATCCTTAATTCTGTTTTCAAGAGATTTCAATTCTTCTTCTATCTTTGCATAGTCAGGGATATGTTTAGGAACGCCAAAATACCCAAATAGGTCCTTTATATCGTATTTATTTTTGGCAGAAGAAATCCAATTTTTCGCGACCTCATCTAATAAAAACACTCTTTGTATTCCATCGTTTGGGGTAGCCTTGGTGATATTTTGAGAACTGTCCGTAGCATTGCGTATTCTCCTGGAAGCCCATGGAATGAAATTTTCCGCAAAGTACCCGTTCTCAGCATAAACTATTAAATCTCGGCTATTGTAAATAGCACCGCGTATTTTCTCCTTAAAGTATTCTGTTTGAGCTACTAAATCTATTGTTTTCTCAAACTCACTTACATCATTTATGCCTAGATAAGTTTTATGATCTTCAAGCCCTTTAATTATTTCAGACGGAGGACTATTAATCTTACTTGCCAACCAATCTGTTACCTCTTTTGGAACTTGTTTAACCCGGAAAATATCAAAAAGTTTATTTAAAAGAACCCTTTGTTTTATATTTGTATAAGCTGGCGTTTCGGTTATATCAACATCTTTAGCGCTTGGTTCGGAAGCGCTCATAATCATATTAAACACTTCTGTATTCCTAAGACCTGATTTTTCAGTTTTTTCTCTGGCATTCGCCAAAGAAGACTTTAACAATTCACTCAAGAAGTCTTTAAAACTTTGTTTGTCATAATTATCTTCGACCGTAAAAATATAATGCCATCTGCCCCCATAAGGATTGTAATAAGCATCAAAACTTAAACCTATATCGCGCAGGAGTTCAGAGTTTTCTTCAATGTATCTGTAACCTGCTTTTCCAAATTCATCCCGCAAAAGATCAAATCCTGTATGTCCATATATTTCATTTAAATCTCTCACGGCTGATGCTTCCGCGGTAACAACCAAAATGCTTTTTCCTGATTCAAGTTGTTTAACAGCTTCATGAAAAGCGTACTTTTCTGGAACAGCAGTTTTCACTGCAGGGTTGGTAGTCAAAATTTCGAAAGATGTTTGAATAACATTTTTCATTTCACCGGCTTTACTAGACAGTTCGCCACCACTCGGAGCAAAATATGTTTTAGGCCTCGTAGTCGACTGCTTAATTGCGTCCAGAAGCTGAGTAAGAGTTAATCTTTCCAGAACAGCGGTTTTGTCGCCAAAAACTACTTCACCTTCTTCATCCATAACCGGGGTATTATCCTCATTGACCAACGCTATTTTGATATCCTTACCTTCTTCTTCTTTTGCTCGCACAATAAGTTCCCGTATGTATACTGCGGCTTTAAAAACATC
>JBDRBG010000002.1:0-3486 GCA_043823005.1 Candidatus Omnitrophota bacterium | reverse complement strand
CTCTACGAGCCTCCTCGCAATGACAAATGGAGCGTTCCCGCTTTTTTCGTCTTTGCGAGGGAGCCACAGCGACCGCGGCAATCCCCGACAAACGACGAACGACAAACGACGAACGACTATTGTTCCCCCTCCGTGCCTCTGTGCTCTCTGTGGTAAATTTTTGCGTTTCCCAGATTTTTCACCACAGAGTCTCTGAGTCACAGAGCCATTCAAACTAAAAAACTTTTTATTTGCTCCAACAATTGCGGGTTTGATAAATCAAACCCCTACTTTTTACTTTTTCCTTTACTTCTTCGGGCGCTTCGCAAAGCGCCCCTGGACTAACGACCAACGACTAACGACTAACGACTACCTCTAATACACCCTCGAGCCTCGAACCTTCAACCTTGAACGGCGCCAAAGGCGCCTTACCGTGCCTCTGTGCTCTCTGTGGTTAATTTTTTTCTTTTCTTTTTTTCTTTTTTCTCTATTTTAATCCGAGTTTGCCGCGTCGGACTTCAACCTTCTTCCCCTACAGCCTCCTCGCAATGACGAAGTCTGTCTTTGGGGGGAGCGCTAGCGACCGCGGCAATCTCTTTTACTTCTGCTTGTCCGTTCACCGCTTTATCTGTTTTACTCTTTTTCCTTGACTTCTTTTTATATACCACATGCAACGGATAAAACTCAAAATAATCGTCTTTATCAAACCACGCGCATTTAAAATGAAAAAGCCGTAAACTCGTCAGCCGGCTCAAAGCTAAAGCATATAATGTTAACTGCGCTATAGGTTTTTCTTTTCTCGCCGACGGCTTGTAATCCAAAATATGTACCATCCCATTGCGTATCTGAATAATATCAATATGCCCAGTAACTGCCTCATCATCTTCTAAAGATATCGGCACATCAAAATTCAGCCTGCTCTGATAATGAATAATATCTTCCTGCGCTAAAAGTACCGGCAGTTCGCATGCCACTGTAACCGAATCGTTTACAAGCATAAATTCCTGTAATATTTCATGGCGCAACTTGTTATTCGTTATCGCCTGCAAAATAAACCGCGCGTTCTTCACAGCTGTATTCTCTTTTCTTGTAATCCTTACCTGATCCAAATTAAAAACATCCTTAAAATCCGACGCTCTTTTCCCGCTGTCCTTAAATATTTGATGCGGACATTCTACTGTAACAAGCTCTAAAAATTCCTGTAACGGACGAAATTTATAATGCTTATAATGTTCTTCCAAAAGAAGGTCTGTTTTCGCGCGATGATATTTAAAATCATAAATCTGACCGTGAAACATCCGCGATTCGGAAAAAATATCTCTTTTATCATATTTTTTTTCGACAAACTCCCGCATTTTAAGAAACGGCAAATAGTCTTTAAAATCTTTTAACCAGTTAGAAATATTCTGTCCGCTTACTTCTATGCCGTATTTTTTGCCTACCAGCGCCGAAGATTCTTCCAAGGTGTTAAATCGATTATAAGCTGTTATAGCGTCTAATATTATCCGTAATGGAAACGTACGGTTTTTAGTAATTGCCGGTGTAAACTTTTTACGGCACTTTTTACAATAATAAACCTGGACTGTTTCCATCTTTTTCTGTCTTTGTCCTGATCTTATAAAATCTTTGCCATGACAGTATGGACAAACATCTACTTTTTTTTCTTTATTTGTATCCTGTTTTGAAAATAACATAGCTGCTCCTAAGTTAACCCTTACCCAATCGACCTAATCCTATTCTATTTTCATCCGAGTTTGCTTCGGATCTCGTTTCCCTCGATCATCGCAATGACGAATGGGGCATTTCATCAGTCCTCCAATGACGAAACCCGTCTTTGCGAGCGCAGCGAAGCAATCTCATTTTTCAGCAGCTAACCGCTATGCGCTATCCGCTAATTCTGTCAACTGTCAACCACTATCGTCTTTGCGAGCCGCGAGCCATGCGAGCGGCGCGGCAATCTCTTTCCCCTGCAACCTTCAGCCTTTAACCTCCAACGGCGCCAAAGGCGCCTTACCCCCTTCACCTCTTTTCCCCATATATCCTTTCCCAAGCTCTTTTAAGGTTCAGCACTTTTACCCGCTGAATCTGATATTTTTTTAGTATCTTTAATAAAAAATCTTTTTTCTCTTTATCTTTGTCTCCCATAGACATAAGTAAAAAATCAATCTTTGTTATAACATTTGAAAAATACTGAGCTGTTCTTTCCAGTTTTTTAAACGCTGTTTCGGGTTCGGAAAACCTGTCCCCGTAACTTTCCGCGATAAGTTTTGGTATATGTTTAGCCATGTCACGCAATAACGCAACCTCCTCTTTCAAATACTGCGCGGATTTCGGAACCTTAAATTGAAACAATTCCGCGGCATACTGATTGGTCTTTTTGTAGACCTCCAAATCGCGAAAAGATTTTATCGCGCTCTTTACTCGGTACTTTTTGTACTCCAATGGAGCGTTTGCTCTATACGTTGTATATCTTTTTTTGTAAGCACTCATATCCATATCCTCCTATCCGGTCATTACACGCCCTAAATTCACTCAGTTTGCCGCGTCGGCTCTCTGAGCCTCCTCGCAATGACGTGCAAGATTTTGTCATTGCGAAGGCCGAGCCACGCGAGGCCTGCGGCAATCTCTGGCTTTTTCTTGAGATTGCTTCGGCACTCGTCTGCCTCGTGCCTCGCAATGACGGAGTCTGTCTTTGCGAGCTTCGAGCCTCGCGAAAAGCGCGGCAATCTCTTTCCCTTTCAACTCTACCTTCCACATTTACATATCCACAACTACCACATTTTTGATGAAAACTCAATTCTTTTTTCGCAAAAAAGCATTACGCGCTTGGCTCCCTCTTGCTAACTCCCTGATTTTATGTGCCTAAACTCTCTTATTTTTGGATTCAAGCTATTCTCCCTAAAATCCGAGAGGTATTCATTTTTGTTTTTCATCATCACAACTCCTTCAAAACAAAGAACATATGCAGATAACGCTGTCCGGATACTATTCCTTATCCCTTTTCATGGAAAGGAGGGCTTCCTCAATTCCCCTCACTCTTTCCTTTAGCTCTAAAAATTCTTCTGGATTTACCCTATAATGCGGGTTAATAAATGTCATTACTTTACCTTCTTCGTTCAAGTCTTCTAACGCTATGCCTATTACCATGCCGGATTTTATGGCTTTCATGGCGTATCCGGGTTTGGATGACGATGTAATATAATCACCTGCTTTTATGGAGCCGTTTTCCATAGTAACTTTTACAGGTACTCGGCCGGCAAGCGCTACAGGCGGTTTTGTGCCTTCAGTAAACCCGCCCGGTGTCGGCGCTATCTCTAAAGTCGAGCCTTCAAACAGTATAGCCGGAGAACCCGACACAACACCTAATATGGTTTCCTGATACGGTTTATCGCTTGCTTTTAGTTTATTGTCTGTACTAGCGACTAAAACATCGCCGACTTCTACTGTATCAATAGTATCAAAAAGTTCTGCTACGTCATAACCTATCTCCGTTGTAGACGAATTGTA
>JBDRBG010000001.1:0-18533 GCA_043823005.1 Candidatus Omnitrophota bacterium | reverse complement strand
TTGCCATTTTATAGTTAACGAGGCTACTTATAAGTTCACTTTCGTTACGGCCTGCCGGTTCGCCTCCCCTGACTTGCTCAAGGTTTGTCAGACTGCTCAGACGCAACAGATTACTCCATTCGTCCAGTCTCAAGCTACACGACTACAGGCAATTCCCGTGATTGATTCCTTCCATTCAATTAGAATTTAAAGAGCTTTTCTTGGCACGCCACCAACGACTATTCACCAGTTACCCTTTAATCACACCCAATGGATATTCTTTCACTACCTCGTTCTCAATCCTTTTCATTGAATCTACCGGACTTAATCCCCAATATGTAGGACACGGAGATAAAATCTCTACCATTGAAAAACCCTTATTTTCCAGTTGTGTCTTAAATGATTTTGCTATGGCCCTTTTTGTATTAATGACCTCTTTGGGTGAATAAATCGATGTTCTTTCTAAATACGCGACGCCCTGAAGAACTGCCATCATCTCGGTTATTTTAAGCGGATACCCTTCTTTGTCTGTTCTCCGGCAGAATTGTGTGGTAGCTGTTTTCTGTCCTACCAATGTTGTCGGCGCCATTTGTCCGCCTGTCATACCATAAACACCGTTATTTACAAATACAACGGATATATTTTCTCCTCTGTTAGCCGCATGAATGATCTCCGCGGTACCGATAGCCGCAAGATCTCCGTCTCCCTGATAGACAAGAACAAATTGTTCCGGCATTACCCTTTTTATAGCTGTCGCAACAGCGGGTGTTCTTCCATGAGGAGCTTCAAGTGTATCAAAATCCCAATAATCATACGCAAGAACAGCGCATCCTACGGGAGCAACGGCTATTGTTTTATCTCTCAGGTTCATCTCGTCTATCACTTCACAAAGAAGACGATGAATCAATCCATGCCCGCATCCCGGACAATAATGCGTTATAACATCTTTCATGGATTTTGGTTTTTTTGTGATTTTTTTCATTGTTTATTTCTATTTTTATTTGAGATTGCCGCGCTCCTCGCATGGCTCGGAGCTCGCAATGACGAAACAAACTCGGTTGCCTCACGATTCGCAATGACAACTCTGGCTCTCTGCCTTTTTCCTTTTTAGGGAGGGGCATGCCCCTCCCCTACTAACTACTAACGATACCCGACTAACGACTAAACTATTATTTCTTTCACTTTCCTTACAATTTCCTTTTCTGACGGCACTCCACCGCCCATACGTCCGTGAAAAAATACTCTGTTATCGTCCTGAACCGCAAGCCGGACATCTTCTACCATTTGACCCGCGCTCATTTCAACAACTAAAAATTTTGTGTTTTTATTACCCGCCCGCACTCGTATTTCTTCATACGGAAACGGCCATAAAGTAATCGGCCTTATAAGTCCTGTTTTAATGTTTTCTTTGTTTAAAAAATCTATCGCGGCTTTGACGATGCGGCTTGTTGTTCCGTACGCGACAACCACTATTTCGGCTGACTCCATATTATACACTTCAAATTTTACTTCTTTAGCCATTTGTTTGTATTTTTTCTGAAGGTATTCATTATGTTTTTCCAAGGCGTTATCTTTTAACCAAAGACTTTTTATGCTTTTTGCTTGCCTTCCTTTAGCCCCGTTAATTGCCCATGGTTTTTCCGCAATACCCGATGGTTTGATATCTTCATCAAACTCCAAAGCTTCCATCATCTGGCCCAGCATACCGTCAGAAAGTATCATAACAGGATTGCGATATTTATCTGCCAGCGCGAATGCTTCATAAGTGAAATCAAACATCTCCTGCACATCCGCGGGAGCTAAGACTAAAAGTCTGTAATCGCCGTGTCCGCCGCCTTTTGTCGCCTGGAAATAATCGCCCTGCGCCGGAGATATATTGCCCAGACCGGGCCCGCCTCTCATAACATTGACTATAACCGCCGGAAGTTCGCATCCCGCCAGATAAGATATTCCTTCTTGTTTCAAACTGATTCCCGGACTTGAAGAACTTGTCATTGCTCTTTTCCCCACAGCTGAAGCGCCAAGCACCATATTAACGGCTGCTAATTCACTTTCCGACTGGATAAACACCCCGCTCTCTTCTTCCATGCGCTTGGACATATACGAGGTAAGCTCGTTTTGCGGAGTTATAGGATACCCCGCGTAAAACCGGCACCCCGCTCTAACCGCTCCTTCTCCGCACGCTTCGTTTCCTGTTGATAAATATCTCTTTTTCATTTCTTTTTTATTCCTCAACCTCTATTTCTATAGCGCAATCAGGACACATCATTACGCATAAATTACAAGCAATACACTTTTCGTGATTCGCTATTTCCGCATACCGTAATCCCCGTTTATTTGTTTTGTCCGTTAATTTGAATAATTTTTTCGGGCATGTATCAATACAAAGAGAACACCCTTTGCATTTTTCTGTGTTTATAATGATTTTACATTTTTTCACTGTCATTTTTCGTCTAACTCTTTTTTTATTATAATCGCTAATTCATCAGGAGTAAGGTGATACTTTCTTAAAAGTTCTTCACGCGTACCGTGTTCAATAAACTCATCCGGCAAACCTAAACATCTGATTTTTACCCCCCGGATATTCTCGCGTTCAAAAAATTCCATAACCCCGCTTCCAAACCCGCCTGACACTATACCTTCTTCCAGAACAAAAATATCCTTTTTCCCGAGAGCAAGATCTTCCATCATTTGACTGTCTATCGGTTTAATAAATCTCGCGTTTATAACCTCTATTTCTATCCCGCGGCTCTGTAATATTTCCGCGGTTTTTAACGCGGTATTGGTCATATTTCCCACTGCAAGAATAACCGCGTTGCTACCTTCCCTGAGTTTTTCTGCTTTACCTATTTCCATAGGCGCAAAAGAAGAAAGGCCGACAAGACTGTCCGCTTTATCGCGCGGATATCTTATAATGCAGGGTTTTTCCCACTCCACGGCTTTTTCCAGCATAATTTCAAGTTCTTGTCCGTCTTTTGGGGCCATAACTATAAATCCCGGAAAATCCCTCGAATAGGAAATATCGAAAATCCCATGATGCGTAGGCCCGTCTTTTCCTACAAGACCCGCCCGATCTAAACAAAATATGACCGGAAGTTTTTGTAAAGCGATATCATGTATAAACTGATCATAAGAACGCTGCATAAAAGTCGAATAAATAGCCACTATAGGCCTCATACCTCCTTTTGCCAGTCCGGCCGCGAAAGTAACCGCGTGCCCTTCTGTTATTCCTACGTCAAAAAATCGATCCGGAAACTTTTGCGCAAACGGTTTAAGCCCTGTCCCATCAGGCATAGCCGCGGTTATAGCCGCGATTTTTTTATTCTTTTCCGCAAGATTAACTATTTTTTCGGAAAAATAAGCGGTAAACGGTTTTTCTTTTTGTGACCAATCGGAAAATTCTCCTGTATCTGAATCAAACGAACTTACCCCATGAAATCTTACGGGATCTTTTTCCGCATATTCGTATCCTTTGCCCTTTTTAGTAATCGTATGTATAAAAACCGGCTCATTTAATGTCTGAATATTACGAAAAGTAGAGATTAACTGTTCGATGTTATGTCCGTCAATGGGCCCGAAATAACGAAACCCCAGTTCTTCAAAAAAACTGCCCGGAACCAGCAGATTTTTTACTGTTTCCTGAAATTTTTTTACGGTTTTATATGTTAAAGACCCTACTTTTGGTATCCCTTTGACTATTTTCTCGGCTTCTTCGCGGACTCTGTTGTAAAGCGGATTAGTAAGCACTTTATTAAGATACTTACTAAGAGCGCCTACGGGTTTTGATATAAAATGTTCATTATCATTAAGTATCACTACCAGTTTTGTGCGCATATGTCCCGCATGGTTAAGCCCTTCAAAGGCTAATCCTGTCGCTAAAGACGCATCTCCGATAATCGCGAATATTTTTTTATTTTCTCCCTGAAGGTCGCGCGCAACAGCCAGGCCCAGCGCCGATGATATTGAAGTAGAACTGTGGCCGCAAGTAAATGGGTCGTGTTCGCTTTCCTCCGCATTAGGAAACCCGCTTATTCCTCCCATTTCCCGCAATGTACTGAATCTTTTAGCTCTGCCGGTAAGAAGTTTATGGGCGTAACATTGATGCCCTACATCCCACACTATTTTATCTCTGGGACTTTCCAGACAATAGTGTAAAGCAACTGCCAGCTCTACCGCGCCCAGGCTCGCCGCTATATGCCCTCCTTTTTCAGAAGTAACACTGATTATCCTTTTCCGTATTTCCTCAGCAAGACAATTTAACTGTTCTGTATTAAATTTTTTAATATCTTGCGGCGACATTATTTTGTCTAAATATTCCGTCATTTTTCTCTCTTTTTGGAATTTCGGATTATTTGTCCCCCGAAGAGGCAAACCGTTTTACATCAAAAGATCCGTCCTCTTTTTTTGTTAACGCCTCTACCTTACTTTTTGCTTTATCCAGTTTATGCTGGCAGAGATTAGCAAGGTTTATGCCTTCTTCGTATTTTTTCAAAGACGCGTCCAGAGATATCTCTCCGGCTTCAAGTTCTTTCACTATTTTTTCCAGTTTTTCAAGCGCTTTTTCAAAAGCTATGTCCTTCATGTTTTCCCCTCCGCAAGATTTGGTATTATTGAAAACTAACCACAAAGATCACAGAGAACTTTTTTATATTAAAGAATTCAAAAATTTTTTGTGTTGAGCTCCGCGTATTCCTAAATTAATCTTTTTGTCAATCAGGTTGTGTTGCAATTCAAATTTTGTCTTTGCAAGAGAACCAAACGACCGAAACAATCTTTTTTTGACAATTGCTTCGCTTCGCTCGCAAAGACGCGGAGCATATCACTTTTCAATTTAAACAACTGAACTGTTATTAAAAGTTATATTTTGTATATCTCTATTTTATCTCTTCTACTCTGCTTTTAACAGAACCTTTTGCGAATCTTGTTTCTATAAGATCTCCTCTTTTCACCTCTTTAGCCCACCCGACCACTTTACCGTCTTTGAACGTGATGCTATACCCCCGGCTAAGAACACCTTTTGGATTCAACATTTTCAGCTTACCCGAAGCGCCGTCCAGACAGCTCTCCCGTAATTGAAGCATATATTTAATGCTGGAATCAGCGGCTTTCACAAGATCATCAACTTGTTGTTTCATTTGTAAAAACATATTGACCGGCGCCTTAAGAACATAACTATCCCTTAATGTTTCAATAGCCTTCTCCCAGCGTTCTATTTTAGCTTTTACTGTCTGATGTGCTCTATATCGAATTTCTTGGATGCGGTTTTGCAATTCTTTTTTTACCGGAAGAACTATTTCCGCGGCTGCTGACGGTGTCGGAGCCCGCATATCAGCGATAAAATCCGATATTGTATAATCTATTTCATGCCCTACGGCGCTAACAATGGGAATATCCGAACAATATATAGCTCGCGCAACTATTTCTTCGTTAAAAGGCCATAAATCTTCCAAACTCCCGCCGCCTCTTGTAACAATCATAATATCTATTACGCGGTCTATCTCGTTCCGTTCTTTCAAATACCGATTATATTCATTAAACATCTCAATAGCATGAACTATTTCTTTCTTAGCTTCTCTCCCCTGAACCCTGACCGGAGCGACAACAATCTCTATATTCGGATATCGTCTCTGAGCTACTTGTATTATGTCCCTTATTGCCGCGCCTGCCGAAGATGTCACCACCCCTATTCTCTGCGGTAACACCGGCAGTGGTTTTTTGTGTTCCGGAGCGAAAAGCCCTTCTTCATACAGTTTCTTTTTTAATTGCTCAAACGCAAGCTGTAAAGCGCCTCTGCCTCGCGGTTCTATTTTATCTACATAAAGCTGATATTCCCCGCGTTTATCATAGACGCTTATTTTCCCCGAACATAAAACATGAAGCCCATCCTCAGGAGAAAAAACCGTATGCTGAGCTCTGCTCCTGAACAAAACACATTTAAGCAGGCCTTTTGCATCTTTAAGACTGAAATATATGTGTCCTGAAGGATACACTTTTAAATTCGATATTTCTCCTTCGACCCAGATTCCCTGAAACGTATCTTCAAGAATAAAACGAATATCCCGGGTCAATTCAGAAACTTTGTAAATCTTGGTCTGATCCATTTGCTTTCTAAAAAGAAAAGGCCTTATAATTTTTCCTGAACGCGCTTTATAGCAAGAGCTTTGCCTGTCCGCTCATCTATATCTATAAGCACTCCATGCATTTCTATGTTATCAACAGCCATATCAAAACGAGCAGGAAGCTGTGTTAAAAACCGCTCTATTACCGCTTCTTTTTTTCTGCCTATAACAGAATCATACGGCCCTGCCATACCGCAATCCGTAATATATGCCGTGCCGCCCGGAAGAATCTTTTCATCCGCTGTCTGAATATGCGTATGTGTCCCGACAACAGCGCTTACTTTGCCGTCGAGATACCATCCCATTGCCGCTTTTTCACTTGTCGCTTCCGCGTGGATATCTACTATTATAACAGGTGTTTCTTTTCTTAAACGTTCGACTTCTTCCTTCGCCATCCTAAAAGGACATTCTACGGCTTCCATAAATACCCTGCCGATAAGATTCATAACGCCTATTTTGTATTGCCCTCCGTTGACCTCTATGACCGCGGATCCCGTGCCCGGCGCTCCGCTTGGATAGTTCAAAGGCCGAAGAACATTATTAGTCCCTTTTAAAAAATTATATATATCTCTTTTCTTCCAGATATGGTCGCCTGAAGTCAAAAGATCTATCCCGCTGTTAAATAATTCTTCGGAAATAGCCGGAGTCAGCCCGCTCCCGCCCGCGGCGTTTTCTCCGTTGGCGATAACAAAATCTATTTTTTCTTTTTTTCGAAGAAACTTAATAGTTTTTTTCGCGATAGTTCGTCCGGGTTTTCCTACGATATCTCCGATAAAAAGTACTCTCATAATATCCTTTTTTTATTTTTCGTATGCTTATTTTCTACTTAGCATATTCAATTGAACGAGTTTCCCTTATAACCACAACTTTTATTTGACCGGGATACTGCAGCTCGTCTTCAACTTTCTTTTTTATTTCTCTGGCCAGCATTACCGCGGCCGCGTCATTAATTTTCTCCGGCTGTACTATTACGCGTATTTCTCTGCCCGCTTGGATAGCGTAAGTTTTTTCCACGCCCTCGCATGCGTTAGCTATCGCCTCAAGATTGTTCAGTCTTTTTATATAGGATTCCAGCGTTTCCCTTCTTGCTCCGGGACGGCTCGCGCTTATAGCATCCGCGGCCTGGGCAAGAACCGCTAAAAGTGTTTTTGCTTCAACATCCTCATGATGTGCCGCGATAGCATGTACAACCGTATCCGGTTCTCCGTATTTTTTAGCAAGCTCCGCGCCTAACCCGGCATGGGTTCCTTCCATTTCATGCGTCACTGCTTTACCGATATCATGCAGTACGCCTATCCTTTTAGCCAGATTCACATCCAGCCGGAGTTCTCCTGCCATGGTAGCCATCAAATACGCGGTCTCTTTGGAATGCTGTAAAACATTCTGCCCGTAACTCGTCCTGAACTTAAGTCTTCCCAGAAGTTTCACCAGTTCTGAATGAACCCCGTGAACGCCAAGATCAAGCAATGTATTCTCGCCTTCTTCTTTTATTTTCGCTTCCATTTCCTTTTTCACTTTTTCAACTACTTCTTCGATCCTTCCCGGATGTATGCGCCCGTCTTCTATTAATCTCTCCAAAGATAGCCGCGCTATTTCCCTGCGGAATTTATCAAAACCTGAAATAATAACGGCCTCAGGAGTATCATCGATTATTATATCCACGCCTGTAGCCATTTCTAAAGCGCGTATATTTCGTCCTTCTCTGCCTATGATCCGTCCTTTCATTTCCTCCGAAGGGAGATTGACAACACTGACTGTTGTGTCTACCGTATGATCAACCGCGCATTTTTGTATCGCCAGCCCTATAATTTTTCTTGCTTCCCGATCAGCTTTATCCCTGGTTTCTTCCTGAATTTTCTTTACAACATAAGCGGCTTCATTTCGAGCTTCCCCCTCCATTTTCCCTATAAGAAGCGTTTTCGCCTGTTCCCTTGTAATTCCGGCCAGTTGTTCAAGCCGAATCGTTTCCTGCTGAAGCACCTTATTTAATTCTTCTTTTTTGCGGTTTGCTTCTTCATATCTTTGTTTAACCTGTTCCTCGTTTCTTTTTAAGGTCTGTTCTTTTTGTTCTATATATTCTACTTTTCTATCAACATTCTCTTCTTTCTGCATAAGACGTTTTTCCATAGCCAAAAGTTCTTTTCTTCGTTCTTTTGATTCCTGCTCAAATTCCATACGCATTCTTAAAAGTAAATCTTTTGCTTCAAGTATGGATTCTCTTTTTCTGCGTTCCGCTTCTATCTTTGAACTGTTGACTATATCTTTCGCTTTGTCCTCGGCGCGTTTTATTTTCATTTTAGCCGTATATTTCCTAAGAATATAACCCAGAAAAAAGAAAGTAACACCGCCTAGAAAAGCGAATCCTATATAACCGATCGTAGTATTAGCCTGCATTTTTGTATCCTCCTTTGTATAAGAGGCATAACGAGATATCCGGGGTTTTTATTACAGATCTTTAAATGTCTATAACTTTGCTAACTACTAATCTGTAATGACCCGATCAACTGGTATATCATGTAGATCTGAGGGTAGGTTTTCCACTATTTGAAATTTAAAAGCTAACCCGATAGTTTTGGCTGAAGATAAATCACTACTAGCAAGGAATCTGTCGTAGTATCCTTTTCCTCTTCCTAATCTTTGATTTTTTTTATCAAAAGCAATTGCTGGTACCACTATTAAATCTATCTCCTTTAAAGGTATTTCTTGAACGCGAACCTTCGGGGGTTGATATATCCCAAAAGGCCCTTTCTCCAACCATTCTATCTCTTTTATCTCAGAAGCTATTATCATCTGAGTGGTCAGCTCAACATACGGAACCACTACCCTTTTCCCTCGTTTCAAAGCCTCTTTATTAATATAATATGTATCGACTTCCGTAGGCAGAGAAGCATATGTCATCACCGTCGTACTTTCGTTAAATTCCTTACTTGAAAGGAATTTTTCCTGTATCGCTTTGCTTCTCTCCAGTCTTAAAAAAGCCTGCTGCTCCTTTAATCGCCTCCCCAGCTCCTTTCTTATTTCTATTTTTTTCGCCCCTACGGGACTGATTTTATCCTGCATAATATTATACACTAATATTGAATTTTTGCTATTTTTTTCTCGCTCTTAACTTTTTATGCCTTTTCTCTGTTTTTTTGTCATAATAATCCTGTACAGCCTTACTTAAAGCTTCTTCCGCAAGCACAGAACAGTGAATTTTTCGATCCGGAAGCCCGCCAAGAGCGTTAACTACCTCTTGATTTGACAATTTTTCAGCGTCTTTAATGGACATGCCTTTTATCATCTCCGTCAATATTGAGCTGGACGCTATTGCCGCGCCGCATCCAAAAGTTCTGAATTTAACGTCAGTTATAACTTCTTGTTCATCAACTTTAATATAAAGTTCCATAAGATCCCCGCATACAGGACTTCCTACTTTCCCTATCCCGCTGGGATTTTCCATTTCCCCTACATTCCGGGGATTTGTAAAATGATCCATTACTTTATCCGAATAAGCGTTCACTTCAACTCCTCCATCATTCTTGCTAAATCCTTACCGCGCTTATTTTTCTTAATTTCTCTATTACCTGCGGCAATACAGCTATTACATATTCTATTTCTTTTTCCGTATTGAAAATATTTAAAGAAAACCTTATCGCGCTTTGCGCGCTTGAATCTTCAAGGCCCATACTTTTCAATACATGCGACGATCCTGCCAACCCTGACGCGCATGCTGATCCGGTTGAAACAGCAATACCTTTAATGTCCAGCCCCAAAACTACTGCCTCTCCCTCTACTCCGGCAAAACTTATATTCACCGTATTAGGCAATCTTTTCTCAACATGTCCGTTTAATCTTGTACTGGAAACCGTTTCTTTTATCCCATTATATAATTTATCCCGCAAAACTTTGACCTGTTTATATTTTCTGAATCCTTCGTTCTCTGCTATTTGGCAGGCTTTTCCAAAACCCGCTATACCCGAAACATTTTCCGTACCGGGTCTAAGCCCTTTTTCCTGATGGCCGCCTAATTGACAAGGGTCTATCTCTGTTCCTTTTTTTATGTATAAAGCGCCTACCCCTTTTGGCCCATTGATCTTATGGGAAGAAACTGACGCTAAATGAACCCTGTTCTTTTTAACATTAAAAGGTATTTTTCCCAAAACCTGAACCGCATCAACATGAAACATAATATCTTTTTGTTCCGCGATCTTTCCGATCTCATTAATCGGCATCATAGTTCCGGTCTCATTATTAGCCGCCATAATGCTTATCAAGATAGTATCATCCCTAAGGCTTTTTTTTAACTCTTGAAGGTCTATCATCCCGCAACTATCGACTCCAACATAAGTTACTTCATATCCCTTCGTTTCAAGCTTCTTGCAAACATTAAGTACTGCGGGATGTTCAACCGAAGAGGTTACAATATGCCTGCCCTTATCCCGCAAAATACGCGCCGCGCCCATTATCGCCAGGTTATCTGATTCCGTACCTCCTGATGTAAAGATAATTTCTTCCGCTAAGTCCGCTCCCATAAACGACGCAGCCTCAAAACGGGCTTTGTCCAAAGCTTGTCTGGCTTGCCGTCCAAAAAAATGCAGACTTGACGCGTTCCCATAGTCTTTGACATAAAAAGGTATCATAACCTTAAAAACTTCCGGGTGTATAGGTGTTGTCGCGTTAGCGTCTAAATAGACCATGTCCATGCTTTTTCCTTATTACAAATTACAAAAGTCAATGTTATCAAAAAAACAACTACAGAGACCACAAAATTATGCGTTTTTTTAATCCCTTTTTCTCTCTGTGTCCTCTGTGGTTAGTTTTTTTTTATCCTGTTATTTTTGACATTGTCCGATAAGATCCCCGATGCCGGAATTTATTAATAAAACCCTGTCAGCCATATCTTTCAGTGAAATATCGGCAAGTGTCTCTTTTATCTTACGACCCACTTCATCCCATATTTGTTTAGAAACACACCCCTCAGAACTTCTAGCACACGGTTTTTGTTTACCTTTCGGCCTTGAACATCTGCCGGGAGAAATATTTTCATCTAAAGCAATTATCACATCATATATGCTTATATCCGCGGGAGCCTTTGCCAACATATAACCTCCGCGTATCCCTCTGACACTTTTAACCAACCCATTGTTTTTTAATCGATTAAATATCTGTTCAAGATAGACACCGGAAATTTCCTCTTTTTGCGATATACTTTTTATCGAAAGAGGTTGTTTTTGGCGATATATAACCGCCAGATTGATCAGCGCTCTAACTCCATAGGATGCTTTTGTAGTTACTCTCATTTTTTATTTTTCTCTAACAATTATATTGTTTCTACTTTCTCTATTTCCGGAACTTGCTCTTTAATTTTCTGTTCTACTACTGCTTTGAGCGTCATCTGACTCATCGGGCAGCCACTGCACGCGCCTTTTAGTCTGACTTTTACGATATTATTTTCTACTGAAACAAGCTCAATATCTCCGCCGTCTCTTTGTAAAAGAGGACGTATCTCCTCAATTGCTTTTTTTACTCTATCTTCCATTTTTTTCCTTTCTGTTTTTGAGCCACTAAGTAAAACAAAATAAATATTTTTTTTCTTCACACCTTAGTGCCTTAGCGACTATTTTGAAAAAGAATATATCGCCCTAAAAAATGGACACTTTTTTGAGATTGCCACAGGCCTCGTTTGCCTCGTCCTTCGCAATGACGTATTAGTCTGTCATTGCGAGCTCCGAGCCATGCGAGGAGCGCGGCAATCTCCCCTTCATCTTTTTCCGGACTAGACACAAGACACCACTATCAACTATTCACAATTTATCTCTAATTACTGTTTCCTTTCCCCTTTAAGAAAAAAATCATCCTACTATACTCTACTAAAAAAGTCAAGGTTTGTGGCCTCCCGGTCTTTCCTCTACAGTTAAAGACCAACTCTCACAAAAATCAGCCTTTTATCCATAACTTCATTTATTATAGACTGTTACGCAAAACGTCTGTGTGGTTTGGGCAAATTCCAAGGATCAAGAACTTTTTCCAGCACGTCTTTTCCTTGCATATACGACAGAATTATCCCATAATTCGTAAATGGGACCCCTAAATTCTCAAGATCACGTATTCTGGACTGAAGTTTTTGCGGACTGATCATACAACCGCCGCAATGAATAATCAGTTTATATTTTTGCAAATTCTCATTTTCCTGGAATTCTCTTCCAAAATTATAATCTATTAAAACACCCGGCATTTCCTTTTTAAGATAATTCGGGATCTGAACGGTCCCGATATCTTCACCTATCCGGGAATGATTACAAGCCTCAACAATAAGCACTCTTTCCCCTTCTTGGATCTTATCAAACGCGTTTATACCTTTAACAAAATCATTAAGCCGTCCTTTACTCAGAAAATTTATCATAACCATGGAAAAAGTCGTAAGCTGTATTTGTTCAGGACACCATTTATGCATCACATCCATTGCCTGAGAATCCGTTATTATTGCTTTCGGCGGCCTGGCAAGGCCGTCTATTAAACCATTAAGCCTGTTTCTTTCCTGTTCTCGTTTCCCCTGCTCATTGCTTCTGGCTTTTCCAAGATCCAGCCTGAAACATACAGGATACGACCAATGCCGCGTAATATATTCCTCGACCATAGCCTGCGGCCGCAAAAATCTTCCCGCCGGAGTCTCAACATCCATAGGAATAATAAGAATATAATACTCGTTCTCTTCCAAAAACGGCAAAAGCTCTAATTTCTGGTTTTTTGACTCGAAATTCTCGAGGATAAAATTTAAAAGCAGTTGACGATATGTCATATCAATTGCTGTTATTGCTATTTTCTGATAAAACCGCAAAAAAGGCATACTACGCTCTGCTTCCGTTATAAAATCAGCATGGCCTTCCTTGAAAAGATTATAGATCACAAGCACCTGCTTATCCAAATCCCTGGCCTTACTTAAAAGGTTATTCTCTGCAATAAAATCTTTGCTTGAAGGATCTATAACAAGTAAGACCAGATCACATTCTTTAAGATCCTCAAAAGTTTTTTTTCTTTTCTTATCTCCAAGAAGATTTCCTTCATCCGCGCCCGCAGTGTCAAAAAGCTTAACAGGACCCATTCCATGTATTTCCTGCAAAGCTATTTTTGTATCCGCGGTTGTTCCGGGCGTAGAATCCACAATCGATGTCTCCTGTTGTGTTAACAGGTTCATGACACTGCTTTTTCCGGAATTCATCTTCCCGAATATACCGATATGATCTCTTTCAACAAGAATCGCCATTAGTAGAATCTCCTTATTCTATTATTTGAAGTTGATTTATTCTTATATTACCAATTCTATTAATATTTACAATACAAAATTATTCTATATTTATTAAGATTGCCGCGTCGGCTCTTGCTCCTCGCAATGACGGATGAGAGTTTGCCGCGTCAGCCTTCAACCTTCTTTCCCTACAGCCTCCTCGCAATGACGAAAGTCCGTCTTTGCGAGGGAGCAAGAGCGACCGCGGCAATCTCTACCCACTATGCACCAACTACTATTCGCTTTTTTAAAGACCAATTTCCAGATTTTTCACCACAGAGCCGCTGAGTCACAAAGATTTTTAAAAATAAACGATTAAAATTCTAAACCCTAAATCCTAAACACTAAATAAATTAAAAATTTAAAACTTCAAATCCAAAAAATTCCTTTTCTTATACAGTTTTGTGTTTTTAGTTTTTGGTTTTGTGTTTATTTAGGGTTTAGTGTTTTGTTTTTAGGATTTTTATATATCTTTTTCATCCTCCTCTGTGCCTTTATGCCTCTGTGGTTAATTTTTGCATTTTTCAGGACTAGACAGCGTTTACTAACAACTACCGACACCCGACCAACGACTAATCTTATGCTGCCCTTAAGAATCTCTGTATATTACGATATATATGCTGAAGTTCGTCGTATTCAAACGGTTCAGAAGGTTTTAAAGTTACTGTCAGGATTTTATTCATTAAAGCTTTGTCTGCGATATTTTCAGCGTTTAAGGATTTAAATATTTCTTTCAATGTTTCCTTGCCGTATCCGGGAACACCTTCGGTATTCAACATACGGCTAAAAGTAAAGAAAATAACCTCTATAATAGGATAATAATGCGTTAACATATCCACCCGCGAATCATCTACATACGTTATTACAGCCTCTGTTTCAAACTCTTCATAATACTTCCGGTCTTTCGCTGTTTTAGTGGTTATAACCATAACATCTTTTTTGTCTATTGTCGCTTTGTCTGTTTCTCCGGATTTATCCGTATATGTTCTTATATTACTGGCCAGTTTTTTGCCCCGCCCCCTTACAACTATAATATTTTTCAATATCCGTTTCAACGATTCATTATCATTAATTTCTTCTATTTCCTTGATTATGGCTCCGATCAAAGAAGTTTTTGCCAGATCATCATCTAATGCTATTAATTTTTTCTTGCCTTCATCCATGTTCACGGCAACATTAATCATATAATTTTTAAGAGCTAGCGCTAAAGCTAAAGCTTTTTTCTCTGCCCGGGCTTTTATTATCTTTATTTTTTGTGTTCTTTTTTCTCCGGAAAGCGTCACTTTATAATTATATCCTTGCTGTCGATTGCCTTTATCTGTTTTTTCTATATATCCTCTTTTAATATTTTCATTAATATCTCTCTGCGCTGTACTCCTGGAAGCCTGATATTGATCTTTTTCCGCATAATCACTGATAGTATATCCTTTTTTCATCGCGGGATAATTGTCCAAAACTAAAAGATGATCTGTCGGACTCTTACCATTCAGAAAAATAGTATTTTTTCTTGTTTTTCTCTTTTTTTGATCCTCCGCGACAACAGATTCCTCTTGTTTTTCCCTTATATTCGCTTGTCTTTTATCCCTCTTTCTGATTTTCTTTAAAACCTTTTTTGTTTTGCGCGCAATAGACCGTGTTCCAATCTCCGCAATACGCTCAAATACTTCTATATTTTTCATAGACGTCTTATCTGAAATCTCCCCTAAAACCTCGATCGCTTTTCTTGTCATCCCAGCATCTTCTTTTTGGGCCAGAACACGTAAAGCACTCTCTATGCCCGGACTTTTCAACCTCATCGCGCTGACTATATCACAGGCAGCATATTTATTATTCAGCACTTTTTTCTCTTCTTCGCCGGTTTCCTCAAGTTCCCCTTCCATTAAAATGCTTCCTAAATTATCCTCTAAAAAACTTTTTATATTATCCGTAAAAATCGGCTCCTCTTTTTCTTTATTAGTTTCAATAATAACGCGTTTTATATTACTCAAAAAAACAGTTTTTCCCTCAAATTCCAAATTGTTAAAAAATTTTATCCAGTTTTCCTCCGCAGTGCTAAGCAAATCACCCATTTCAGGAACACCGCCCGTTAATCCTGTCCTCACTATATCCCTTATCATCAATTCCTGATATTGTATGTGAGCAATATTTCCGTTTTTCAGCTTGTTTTGTCCAGACTCAATAAGCTCCGCTTCCATCAACGAATTAAACTTTTGAACGCCCAGCTTATTTTTTGCCTGTTGGATATCTGTCATCCTTCCGCTTAAACGAAAAACTGCCCAGACAAGAAGTCTTAGCCGTATATCCTTTATATTAATCTTTGGATTGATTTGTTCTATAATCTTTTTTATAACCACAGCTGAATCCGCGTCAAGTATAACCAGGCTTATTACGATTTCTTCCAATGAAATTTTTGAATGTTTTTTTGTAATCTCTCTGATCAGAATATTTACCGCATTACTTTCCTTAATTTTATTTAATAATTTTTTAGCCCCTTTTTGTTCACTCTCTGAAAACCGGCACACCTTAGACTGTACCGGTTTTTCGACTAGAGAAAACCATCCATGCTCCCTAATAACTTCTGATAACGCTAAAACAAGATCCGGATACGCGTACCGCAAAAACAATTCGCCTTTTAATCTGGGCTTCCCGTTTTCATAGCAAAACCCAAAACTCACCTTTTCATAAGTTCTTCCGGCCTTTACCTCCTTAATTTTCCCCCCGCCAAAAACAATATAGGCTATCCGTTTTAAGATCATATCAGTCTCATTTGCTGTCGCTCCAAGCTGTAACCCTGCTAAAAGATAATCCCACCATAACGGCCTTCCATTAAGATCTTCCATGTCCAGTTTCAGAAAAAATATAAAAAGATATGCTTCATCTTTCAGAGATATACATGGCCCGTCATAAACACCCGGCCAAAGTCCTTTGTTGTCCGAAAAATATTCTCTATATTCTTTTCGCGCGTTCCGGATAATATCCAAAAATGGATTTTCAAAACCTTTTCGCCCTTTATAATATTTTAGCAATATCTCTTTTGTTTTTTTAATATATAGTTCATAAGAATACGGGGATTCCCATACCGCATCCTTATCTTCCTGCGTCAATGGATACAACGCGCAAACAGGACAATCCTCCGCTTTCCTCTTTCCATTTTTCATATATTTTCTCAAAAAAAGCATTTCCACTAAAACTTTAAAAGCCTTTTTATCGGCTTTTTTCGCCAGCCTTGTTGCGGCTATCCATCTGACAGGTGCTATGGGACATTCTATAAATTCAGATAATGCCATGTCCGCACTATCATCTTTAATACTTGCCAATGTTTCCGCAAGATAAATAGCTGTATTAAATAAATGCCGATACTGTTCCTCTTCCATAGGAAGTTGTCCTACAAAATGATCCGTCCTGTAATCCAAAAAGTCTTCTACGAAAAATTCCGCTTCCCCGTATAATTCTTTTGTAACCTGCCATAGTTTTGTCTTTAATCCAGAGACAAATAAAGGATCTTTTAATATTCTTATCATTTCACACGTAATCTCATTTTGCTGATAAAGCCTTTGCCGCGTTTCATTTTCAAGACCTTGATCAGATAAAAGGTCTTTCTCGCCTTCGCTCCTATACTCTGTAGATATCGTTTTTATTTCCTGCAAATAATCTTCCATTTCCGTTTGTTTATGCTTTGCGATAAAATCCATAGACTTAAGTCGTCGCATTAAGAAATCGCACATTTCATGTTTCCCCGAACGTATTCTCACAAGCGCCCTTAACGCTAAACAATAGTTTTCATACATAAACTCTTCAGTATCAACAATTTTTTCCAAGTTTATTTTTTCTTTACTGTCTTTTACTAAAAACACCTTCTCCGTTCCTTTTTCCTGTCCCTGGATCCCCGCAAAATCCATGATCCGCCCAAGACCGGCTCTCCTCAACAGGGTTTGAAGATCTGTTACCGCCTCCGCTGGAGTCCTTTCTTGCGGCTTATATCTGCTGATTCTTTCATCTCGTGACTGCTGAATCTGCTGATCCTTTGCCAAATTCATTATCTGACTAAAACTTGTTCCGGCTAACAGCTCTTCCGTTCGGGCTAAATACCTCGTAAGGCTCTCGGCTGTTTCCGGAGTATCTATAGTTGAAACAGCCTTAATTGCTTTTTGTGTCAACGCAGGCGCCGCATAAAAAAAGCCTTCATCTTCTAATATTGCTCTTAGCTCCGGCAAATCTGTTTCTGTTATTTTATTTTCTTTTGTTTCCAAAAATACCTCTGCTTCTTCTCTCCTGCCTTGAATCGCAAATGTTAAAAAATTGCCCGCCGCTATATAGCACTGTATTTGTTTTTCTATTAATTCTCTTTCCTGATACTTTCCCCGATCACTCGGAATTAAAATAAGCTGTAGTTTCTCTGCTGTAAAAGATTTAAGGATAAAAGAACTTACGCTTGCCAAATCGTGTTTAACAAGCATCCTTCCGGCAATCGCCCGTGCCTCATCCCCCAGATAATAGCAAGCTAATATTATCGCTAATTCATGGTCCCCGTTATCGCTGATCTCTTCATAAAGCCTGAAAAATCTTAATGTATGATCACGGCCGCTATCATTAAAAATGCTGTCCCGTATCTCCTTATTGACCCGGCTTATTGCCTTTTCCCCGAACTTTTTTATATCCTGTTTGGTTTGCGTTAAAAGACTGCCGGTTGTTTTTTTCTGTCCAAAAAGATATATTAATTTTTCCATGAAGATATTTTCTAAGACCTTTTCTTCTGCTCGTATCATTGATATTTCTTCAGCTTTTCCGTCCCAAAAATCCATATTTTTTCTTAAAATACTCTGCCATAATTTTCTTGCTATCGCTCCTTTCGCCTCGCCCTGTCCGTATTTATTTTTCAGAACAGCATAAACTGACTCAGGAATAAAAAGTTCTTTTACCTCGTTCCCGCCTGCTTTGAACGGGGAAACCCTGCTTGCGTGACATATCAACCCCCGGCTAAGATCCTCATAACCTTTTTCGTGCAAAACATTAAACAGCGCGTTATCCTCTACCTTATACATCAATATCGGACTTCTTTCTTGCTGGATGTATTGTTTCAATAAATCATCACCTAAGACCTTTAACGCGTCAACAGAATCTATCTGCGTAACAACAGAGGTCTTTTTTATCGAATTAATCGCTTCATC